>JAJZGK010000026.1 GCA_021798485.1 Pseudomonadota bacterium | reverse complement strand
ACCAAGGCGCCGGATATCGGCGGCCCATTGCCGCAGGAACGCGAGAAATTCGGTCATTTCTGAAAAGAATCCACTAACAGGGACAAGCCCTTTCCCGCCAGGGATATAATCCCCCCGGCGTGCGCTGCAACAGGATTTTCGCGCGCAGTGCAGATATGTGCGGAAATCGGCCCTTCCAGGGCAATCGGATGAAGCCGATTGCCCTGTTTGATGGGCGCCCCTCAATCGCCGGGCGCGCAATGCGCCATCGCGCTGAAGACGGTTTGGTGTAAAACAACACCCACGCGTTCATCCGATGACCCTGTCGGCCCTTCCCCGCTCTATTCCGGCCCCGGAAAAAATCCTCTATTCTTGGCGGCGGGCCCTTCCCATATCTTTTTACACCGCCTTCGCTCCGCCACCTGCAAGGACCGCCGATGACCCAGGCTCCGCCCCTTTCCCCCGCCGCCCGGCGCCTTGCCATGCTGCGCCAGGAACTGGCCTTGCGCGGGCTGGATGGCTTTCTGGTGCCGCGCGCCGACGAACACCAGGGCGAATATGTGCCGCCCCGGGCCATGCGGCTGGCCTGGCTCACCGGCTTCACCGGCTCGGCCGGGCTGGCGGCGGTGCTGGCCGACAAGGCCGCCCTGTTCGTGGATGGCCGCTACACCCTGCAGGCCGCCGCCGAGGTGGAGGCGGAGCTTTATCAGCTCCGCCATCTGGTGGAGGAGCCACCCGCCGACTGGCTGCGCCACGCCCTGCCCGCCGGGGCCCGTCTGGGCTACGATCCCTGGCTGCATACACCGAAGGGCGTGGACCAGCTGGGAGAGGCCTGCCGCCAGGCCGGGGCCGAACTGGTGGCCTGCGACAGCAATCCGCTGGATGCGGTGTGGCTGGATCAGCCCGAGCCGCCGCTGGCCCCGGTGGTGCGCCAGGAACCCGAGCATGCCGGGCGCGGCTCGGCCGAGAAACGCGCCGCCCTGGCCGCCACCCTGGCTGAACAGGGGGTGGATGCCGTTTTTCTCTCGGCGCCCGAGTCCATCAACTGGCTGCTGAACATCCGGGGCGGTGACGTGGACTTCACCCCCTTCGCCCTGGGCTTCGCCCTGCTGGGGCGGGACGGCCAGGTGGAGCTGTTCATGGATCCGCGCAAGTTCAGCCCGCTGATCCGCAGCCATCTCGCCGCCGATTTCCGCCTGCAGCCCCCCGACACCCTGGGCGAGGCCCTGGAGGCCCTGAAGGGCCGGGCCGTGCAGCTCGATCCGGCCACCGCCCCGGCCTGGGTGGAGCAGCGCCTGCGCGCCGCCGGGGCCGACGTGCGGGCCGGCGCCGATCCCTGCCTGCTGCCCAAGGCCTGCAAAAACCCCGTGGAACTGGACGGCGCCCGCCAGGCGCATCTGCGCGACGGCGTGGCCCTGACCCGTTTCCTGGCCTGGCTGCACCATGCCGCCCCCCAGGGCGGTCTGAGCGAACTGGAGGTGGCCGACCGGCTGGAGGATTTCCGCAGCCAGAACGCCCTTTATCAGGGGCCGAGCTTTCCCACCATCGCCGGAGCCGGCCCCAACGGCGCCATCGTGCATTACCGCGCCAGCCCGGCCAGCAACCGGCGGCTGGAGCCCGGCCAGCTGTTCCTGCTGGATTCCGGCGGGCAATATCTCGACGGCACCACCGATGTCACCCGCACCCTGGCCATCGGCGCCGCCGGCGCCGAGGAGCGCCACCGCTTCACCCTGGTGCTGAAGGGCCATATCGCCCTGGCCCGGGCCCGCTTCCCCGCCGGCACCACCGGCAGCCAGCTCGACGTGCTGGCCCGCCGCGCCCTGTGGGCCGAAGGGCTGGATTACGATCACGGCACCGGGCACGGCGTCGGCAGTTATCTTTCGGTGCACGAGGGACCGCAGCGCATTTCCAAAAGCCCCAGCCCGCAGGCCCTGCTGCCCGGCATGGTGCTTTCGAACGAGCCCGGCTACTACAAGGCCGGCGCCTACGGCATCCGCATCGAAAATCTGCTGGCGGTCATCGCCCTGCCCCCGGTGGGCGAACGCGATCTGCTGGGCTTCGAAACCCTGACCCTGGCCCCCATCGACCGCACCCTGGTGGACCCGGCCCTGCTGGACCGCGAGGAACGGGACTGGCTGAACGGCTATCACGCCCGCCTGCGCGCCACCATCGGCCCGCTGGTGGACGGCGAAACCTCCGACTGGCTGGATTGGGCGGCGGCGGCGCTCTGATCCCCGCCGCCGCCCGCCACCTGGCCTAGCGCTGGGCCGTCACCTGCTCGGCGCAGGCTCCGGCGGCGTTTTCCGCCATCTGGGCCAAACCGGCCAGAGCGCCGCCCGCCGCCGCCTTCGGCGCGGCGCCCGCCGCGAAGCCGCCGGTGGAGAAATCCACCTGCTGCCCTTCCTGGCAGGCATAGAGATATTTCTGATCCTGGCGCACCACGCAGGCGCCGAAGGCCTTGGTGAAACCGAAGCAGGGATCGCCGCCCATGGTGCCGTTGTTGATGGCGGCAACGCTGCCGGCCTTCAGCAGCGTTTGCAGACAAGCGGTCACATCGGCGGCCTGGGCCTGTTGGGCCTGGCCGGATTTCAGGGCGCCATACACCGCCCACAACACGTAAATATCCATTGCCGTCTCCTGATGAACTGGGATAACGCCCCGTCATCAGGCTGCCAGCCCGGCCGCCGCGCCGTTGCGGGAGCTATTCCTGGTCCAGCCAGCCCGGCTCCACCGCCTTCGGCCCCGGTTCCACCACCGCCTTGTCCAGCTTTTGCAGGTGGCTCAGGTTTTTCACCGCCACCGCCGCCTGGCGGGTGGCGCCCAGGGCGCGGTACACTTCCAGCGCCGTGCTGAAGGCTTCGCGCGCCTGTTCGCGGTGCTGGTCGCTGCGCTTGTGCTTGTCCAGCAGGAACAGGGCGGTGCCCAGGGAGTTCTGGCTGGCGGCGAAGGCCAGGGGCGTGCGGTCGCGGCTGCGGAATTCCAGGGCGGCGCGGCAGGCGTCCACCGCCCGTTCCAGCACGTCGGGGCTTTTCATCTGATCGCCGTAGATCTGCAGCACCTGGGCCAGATTGTTCATGACGTCGGCCCAGCGCTGCGGCTGCTCCACGCGGTTGAACACCGTCAGCGCCGCCTGCAGGGCCGCCAGCGCCTCCTTCAGAAGCTCGGGCTGGCCGGTCAGCAGGTCCAGCTTGTAAAGGGCCAGGCCCAGGCGGTTCTGGGCGCTGGCCCATTCCAGGGGATAGGTGCCCTTGAACAGGCATTCCACCGCCGTGCGGTATTCATCGACGGCATAGGCCAGATAATCGGTGTTCTGGCGCTTGTCGCCCGCCGCCATCGCCGCCGCCGCCAGATGCTTGCGCAAGGTGGCCTCGTGCACGCCGTGCGCCATGTCGGGCGGCAGGCGGTTCAAGGCGGCGCGGTAGATCTCGGCGGCGCGGTCGTAGAGATCGGCATCGCCCTCCCAGCCGGCCATGCTGGCGATGGCGTGGCCGTAGCACAAAAGGCCGGTGCGCTGCTGCTCTTGCGTCCAGGATACCGGCAGATCGTCGGGGAACGGCGGCAGTCCCTGCAGGGCGCCGGGCAGGCACAGCCGCTGCAGCACGCGCTGGCCCTCGGTCAGGGGCTCCAGCGCCGCCAGCACGGCGGCATGGAACATCTCGGCCACCGGCGGCTCCAGATGCCCGGCCAGTTCCAGGGTGGTGAAGGGGCCGAAGGCGCCGGGGCGGTCCTCGTCGGTGGGGCCGGCGGGGTGGAACCACAGGCTGTAGCCATCCTGGTGCACATCGCCCCAGACGACCAGATCCAGGGTTTCCTCGCGGGCCAGCACCTGGCGGGCCCGCAGCACGGCGGCCGAGGCCGCCGCCTGATCGGCATTGTAATCGCCGTTCAGGGAATAGGAGAGGATGCGCACCGCCAGGCCCTGGCGGCCCTCGATCAGCCCGGCCAGGGCGCGGGTCCAGGCGCCGTCCACATCGTTGTTGACGGTGCAAAGGCCGATCTGGAACGACGGCACCGGGCCATCCTGGCCCGAACCGCCGTCGCGGCGGCGGCGAAGCAGCGAGATCACCGCATCCACCAGCCCCGGCCGTTTGGCCTCGGCCTGGGTTTGCGTGGCGGAAAAGGCGTGGGGATTAAGGCTGACCGAGCCGGTCACCCCGGCCAGGGCCACGCCGCCCAGCCGGGCGATCATCTCGTCGGCGGCGCGCAGGCGGTCCACCAGGGTGGCGATGATGCGCAGGGCGGCATCGGGATCGCCGGCGATCCAGGCGCGGAACTGCTGGCGGGGAATGATCTTGACCCGGGTTTTCTCCAGGGCGCGGGCGGTGGCGTTGCGCGGGCTGTCGTCGAACGGCCCCATCTCGCCGAACATTTCCTGCGGCCCCACCAGGGCCAGCGGCACGCGGGACTCGCCGCTCTGCTTCGAGAGCTCCACCCGGCCGCTCAAAACCACGTACACGCAGTCCGCCGCATCCCCCTCGTAGAACAGGATGGCGTCCTTGCCGAATGTCTTCTCCCGCGCCTTCACCCCGGTGCGACCTTTCCCTTAACCCCAAACCCCCGTTTGCAGGGTCAAAGGTACGGCAGCTTGCGGTGCCGCGCCAGCGATTACTCCACAGCCATCGGATGCCCCCGCTGGCCCTGGATCACTCCTGGAGGAAGGCCAGGGCATCGGTGGTGCTGCTGGCCCGCATCTCGATGACATCGTAATCGGCCAGCCCGCCCCGGGCGAAGGGATCCAGGGCCAGGCGGGCCTCCAGAACGGCGCGGTCGCCGCTGCGGGCCAGGATCACCCCGCCCTGGCGCGGCACCTGCGGCCCGGCCAGCAGGAAGGCGCCCTCGGCATAGCCTTCGGCCAGCCACTGGCGATGGGCGGGCAGCGCCGCGTCGATCTGCTCCAGCCCGGCCTTGTAGCGCACGATGATGACGAACATGGGCTCCTCCTATACCGAGAAATATTTGGCCTGGGGGTGCAGCAGCACGATGGCCGAGGTGCTTTGCTCGGGCTCCAGCTGCCATTCCTCCGACAGGCTCACCCCCACCCGCTCGGCTCCCAGCAGCGCCAGCAGCTGGGCCTGATCTTCCAGATTTGGGCAGGCCGGGTACCCGAAGGAATAGCGCGAGCCGCGATACTGCTGCTTCAGCACGCTTTCCATGTCGCGGCCGTCCTCGGCGCCGAAGCCCAGCTCGCGGCGGATGCGGGCGTGCACATATTCGGCCAGGGCCTCGGTCATCTCCACCCCCAGGCCGTGCAGATGCAGATAATCGCGGTAGCGGTTCTCGGCGAACCACTGGCGCGCCACCTCGCTGGCCTGGCGCCCCATGGTCACCACCTGCAGGCCGATGACGTCGCGCTCGCCGCTTTTGATGTCGCGCACGAAATCGGCGATGCAGAGCCCGCCCTCGGCGGCCTGGCGCGGCAGCGGGAAGCGGGCGCATTCGCGGGCGCCGTCCTCTTCGAACAGCACCAGGGCGTCGCCGTCGGCGGCGCATTTCCAATAGCCGTAGGCGGCCTTGGGCTGCAGGATGCCCTCCTGCTCGCAGCGCTTCAACAGCGCCACCGCCATGGGCTTCAGCTCCTTGTGCGCCCAGGCCTTCCAGTCCTCCAGGCTGCGGCCGGCCTTCTTGTAGCCCCACTGGAACTGATAGAGCATGGTCTCGTTCAGATAGCTCACCAGATTTTGCAGCGGCACCCGGTCGATGATCCTGGCCCCCCAGAACGGCGGCGCCGGCACCGCGTAGGCCCCGGCCAGTTCGGCGCGGCGCAGCGAAACCTCGGCCCAATCCACCGGGCGGGCCGGCTGGGCGGCCTGGCCCAGGGTGCGCCGGCGGTTGGCCGGACGCGCCACCCGCCGGGCCCGCGCCTCGTCCAGATAGGCGTCGAAACCGCCCGAGACGGCACGGGCCATCAGATCCAGGCCATCGAAGGCATCGCGGGCATAGGCCACGCGGCCGGCGCCGTAGGCCGCCACGCAATCCTCCTCCACATAGGCCCGGGTCAGGGCGGCGCCGCCCAGCAGCACCGGCACCTCCAGGCCCTCGCGGGTCATTTCCTCGAGATTTTCGCGCATGACCACGGTGGATTTCACCAACAGCCCCGACAGGCCTACGGCATCGGGGCGATGCTCGCGCACCGCCGCCAGGATCGAGGCGATGGGCTGCTTGATGCCCAGATTGACCACCTTGTAGCCGTTGTTGGTGAGGATGATGTCCACCAGATTCTTGCCGATGTCGTGCACGTCGCCCTTCACCGTGGCCAGCACGATGGTGCCCTTGTGCTGGCCCTCCAGTTTCTCCATGAAGGGTTCCAGCACCGCCACCGCCGCCTTCATGGTTTCCGCCGACTGCAAGACGAAGGGCAGCTGCATCTTGCCGGCGCCGAACAGTTCGCCCACCACCTTCATGCCGTCCAGCAGCAGGCTGTTGATGATGTCGAGCGGCGCCCAGCTTTTCAGGGCCTCGTCCAGATCCTCTTCCAGGCCGGTGCGGTCGCCATCGATGATGCGCTGCTTCAGGCGCTCCTCCACCGTGGCGGCCCGCACCTTTTCCTTCGGCCCGGCGCCGCTCTTGCCCTCGAACAGGGCGATGAAGGCCTGCAGCGGATCATAGCCGGGGGCGCGGCGGTCGAAGATCAGATCCTCGGCCACCTTGACCTCCTCGGCCGGGATGGTGTGCAGCGGCAGGATCTTGCTGACATGGACGATGGCCCCGGTCATGCCGCGCTTGCAGGCGTGATCCAGGAACACCGAGTTCAGCACGGTGCGCGCCGCCGCCTTCAGCCCGAACGACACGTTGGACAGGCCGAGGATGATCTGGCAGTCGGGCAGATCGCGGGCGATGCGCTCGATGGCGTCCAGGGTATGGACGGCCAGCTTGCGGTCGTCCTCGTTGCCGGTGCAGATGGTGAAGGTCAGCGGATCGAACATCAGATCGGCGGCGGGCAGGCCGTGGCGCACCACGGCGAAATCGTAGAGGCGCCGGGCCAGGGCCAGCTTGGCGTCGGCATCCTTGGCCATGCCCTCCTCGTCGATGGTCAGGGCGATCACCGCCGCGCCAAACTTTTTCGCCAGGGCCAGGCGGGCCGCCGCCGGTTCCTCGCCGTTCTCGAAATTGATGGAATTGAGGATGGCCTTGCCGCCGTAAAGCTTCAGGGCCGCCTCCAGCACCGGCAGTTCGGTGCTGTCGATCACCAGCGGCGCCGTCACCGAGCCGCGCAGGCGGCGCACCACCTCGGTCATATCGCGGATCTCGTCGCGGCCGACGAAGGCGGTGCAGACATCCAGGGTGTGGCTGCCTTCGCGGACCTGTTCGCGGGCCATGGCCACGGCGCCGTCCCAGTCCTGGTTGTCCTGGCATTCGCGGAACTTCTTCGAGCCGTTGGCGTTGCAGCGCTCGCCGATGGACAGGAAGGCGTTTTCCTGGCGCAGCGGCACCTGGCCGTAGAGCGACGCCACCGACGCCACCCAATGCACGCCGCGCCGGGCCGGGGCCGGGCGGCCGCCGGTACCGCGGCGGCGCAGCATGGCGTCGATGGCGGCGATGTGATCCGGGGTGGTGCCGCAGCAGCCGCCCATGAGATTGACCTTGTCCTCGTCGAGGAAACGCTCCTGCCACAGGGCCAGATCGGCGGGGGCCAGGGGATAATGGGTCTGGCCGTTCACCAGTTCGGGCAGGCCGGCATTGGGCTGCACCGAGATCAGCCCCGGCCAGTTGGCCGACAGCCAGCGCACATGCTCGCTCATCTCCTGCGGGCCGGTGGCGCAGTTCAGCCCCATCAGCGGCACGTCGAGCGACTGGATCACCGTGGCGGCGGCGGCGATATCGGCCCCCACCAGCAAGGTGCCGGTGGTTTCCACCGTGACCTGCACGAACACCGGCACCTCGCGGCGGGCCTCGGCGCGGGCGATCTTGACGGCATTGACCGCCGCCTTGATCTGCAAGGGATCCTGGCAGGTTTCGATGAGCACGGCATCGGCGCCGCCGGCCACCAGGCCGCGGGCCTGGGCCAGGAACGACTCTTCCAGGCGGTCGTAGTCCACATGGCCCAGGCTGGGCAGCTTGGTGCCCGGCCCGATGGAGCCCAGCACGAAGCGGGCGCGGCCATCGGCGCGGAAGGGCTCGGCGGCCTCGCGGGCCAGTTCCACCGCCCGCCTGTTGATCTCGAAGGCCAGATCGGCGATGCCGAATTCGCCCAGGGTGAGCAGGCTGGCGCCGAAGGTGTTGGTTTCCACCATGTCGGCTCCGGCGGCGTAATAGCGGCCGTGGATTTCCCGCACCAGATCGGGGCGCGACAGCACCAGGATGTCGGTGCAGTTCTCATGGCCCTGGAAATCGTCCAGGGTCAGGCTCATGCCCTGAATCTGCGAGCCGAAGCCGCCGTCGCACAGCAGCACCCGTTGGGACAGATGATCGAGAATGGCACTCATGCTTTGCGGTCCTTCTTATCGGGCTTTGGCGCGCACGCCCAGGATATGGCAGATGGCGTAGGTCAGATCGGCGCGGTTCAGGGTATAGAAATGGAACTCCGACACCCCGCCCGCCACCAGGGCCCGGCATTGTTCGGCGGCCACGGTGGCCGCCACCAGGCGGCGGGTATCGGGATCATCGTCCAGACCGGTGAAGAGATCGGCCATCCACGCCGGCACCCGGGTGCCGCAGGCGGCGGAGAATTTCACCACCTGGGCGAAATTGGTCACCGGCAGGATGCCGGGCACGATGGGCACGGCGATGCCGGCGGCGGCGGCGCGGTCGCGGAAGCGCAGGAACACGTCGACATCGAAAAAATACTGGCTGATGGCCCGGCTGGCCCCGGCCTCCACCTTGCGCTTCAGATTGTCGAGATCGGCCTCGGGCGAAACGGCGTCGGGGTGGGTTTCGGGATAGGCGGCGACGCTGATCTCGAAATCGGCCACCTTTTTCAGCCCGGCCACCAGATCGGCGGCATAGGCGTAGCCCTGCGGATGCGGCTGGTAGCGGCCGCCCTCGGGCGGATCGCCGCGCAGGGCCACGATATGGCGGATGCCCTCGTCCCAGTAGCGGCGGGCGATCTCGTCCACCTCGCCGCGCGAGGCCGCCACGCAGGTCAGATGCGCCGCCGGCTTCAGGGCGGTCTCGCGGGCCAGGCGGGTCACGGTATCGTGGGTGCGCTCGCGGGTGCCGCCGCCGGCCCCGTAGGTGACCGAGACGAACTGCGGCGCCAGCGGCGCCAGGCGCGCCACGCAGTCCCACAGCGCCTCTTGCATCTTATCGGTCTTGGGCGGGAAGAATTCGAACGACACCTTAAGGTCGCCGCCGGGCCGGGCCACGGGCAGAACGGGATCGGACGCACGGAGATCTTGCATGATTTTTACTTATCCTCCCAGAACCGGACGGCGCTCGGCCAGCCAGAAAACCACGGTGAGCGAAGCGCCGGGCAGCCGGCGGCGGGAGACCAGCGTCAGGCCGGCATGGTCGCACCACTGCGCCACCTCGTCATCGGAAAAGCCCAGGCGGCGGTGGCTATGCTCGCTCCGCAGCATTTCCAGGTGATGCGGGGCGAAATCCACCAGGGCCAAACGGCCGCCGGGGCGCAGAATGCGCGCCGCCTCGGCCACCGCCGCCGCCGGGGCATCGGCGAAATGCAGCACCTGATGCAGCACCGCCACATCGAACGCGGCATCGGCGAACGGCAGGGCGTACATATCGCCCTGGCGCACGGCGCACTGGCCAAGCCCGGCGCGGTCGAGATTGGCCCGGGCCAGGGCCAGCATCTCGCGCGAGGCGTCGATGCCCTCGGCCCGCTCGGCCAGGGGGCCCAGCACCTCCAGCAGGCGGCCGGTGCCGGTGCCGATATCCAGCAGGTCGCCGATGGGCCGGGCGGCCAGCTCGGCCCGCAGCATGGCCTCCACCTCGGCCTCGTCGACATAAAGCGAGCGCAGCTCGGCCCAGCGCCCCGCATTGGCGCGAAAATAGGCGGCGGCGGCCTCGGCGCGCGCCACCTTCAGGGCCAAAAGCCGGGCATGGTCACGGGCCAGATCGGGATCCTCCGGCGGCAGCAGCGCCAGAACCTGACGGGCCAGATCACCGCCGGGGCCGCGGCGGGCGGCCCGGTACAAAACCCAGGCCCCCTCGGGGATGCGCTCCAGCAGCCCGCCGTCGCACATCACCTTCAAATGGCGCGATACCCGGGGCTGGCTTTGCCCCAAAAGCCCCACCAGATCGGAGACCGTAAGCTCGCCCCCGGCGCACAGGGCCAAAAGCCGCAGCCGTGTCGGCTCGGCAACCGCCCGTAAGGCCGCCAGAAGGTCGTCCACAGCATCCTCCGCCAAAATTACAAAATCATATAAACATATCTTTATATCAATTCAAGCCTCAATATCAACATGAAGGCTTTTTCCTCAAGCGCTCTGGTCATTTCGTCGCCGCTATGATAACCAGATCGCTTGAGGGTTTCGGTCGGCATTTCTTCTTTGCGGACCGAGGCGGAGCAGCAGTTTTGTTGGACAAAAACATGCCTTTGACTCTATTGGGAAAATTTGCTCTGCGGGCTGGTGCCGCCGCCGCCGTTGCCGTCACGTTGGCCGGCTGCGCCACGCCGCCGCCCGATGACGATCCGGACGCCAAGGCCGAATATGCCCAGATCAACGATCCGCTGGAGCCGACCAACCGCGCCGTCTTCGCTTTCAACGATCGCGTGTACCGCTACGTCTTCAACCCCATCGACAGCGGCTACCGCGCCGTGGTGCCGCCCTTTGGCCGCGACCGCGTCTCCGACTTCGTCGACAACCTGAAGTCGCCGCTGTACCTCGGTAACGACCTTCTGCAGGGCAACGTCAAATTCGCCGGCGTCACCCTGGGCCGCTTCCTGCTCAACACCACCTTCGGCGTGCTGGGCATCATGGACGTGGCCTCGCCCATGGGGCTGCCGGGCCATAGCTCGGATTTCGGCCAGACCCTGGGGGTGTGGGGCGTGGGTGAAGGCCCCTATCTGGTGCTGCCGCTCATCGGCCCCTCCAACCCGCGCGACGCCACCGGCTATGCCGTGGAATGGTTCGGCGATCCGGTGGACATCTACCTCGACGATCACGATCTGCAGTGGGCCAGCTGGGTCCATACCGGCGTGAACGCCCTGGTGACCGAAGACGATTACCGCGATCTTCTGGATGACGTGCGCCGCACCTCGCTGGATTATTATTCGGCGGTGCGCAGCCTGTACCGCCAGCGCCGCGCCGCCGAGATCCGCAACGGCAAAAATCCGGGCGCCTATGCGCCGCCGCCGAAATCGGTGGCCAATCCGCCTCAGGGCGGGCAGACCGCGCAGGTGCCCGCCAAGGCCGCCCCAACCGAGGAATAACCATGTACCGACGCACCCTGATCAAGGCCCTGTTCGGCCTGGCGCTGGGCTTTGCCGTCCTTCCCGCCATGGCCCGGGCCGAGCCTTCCGTCGACCAGGCCGGAAAATTCGTGACGGTTCTGGCCAACAACGCCATCACCATGGTGGCCGACAAGAGCCTGAACGAAAGCGAGCGCGACGACCGCTTCCGCAAGCTGTTCGTGGCCAATTTCGATATCCCCACCATCGGCAAGTTCGTGCTGGCCCGCTACTGGCGGGTGGCCACGCCGGAGCAGCGCGGCGAATTCCTGAAGCTGTTCGAGGATCAGCAGGTGCTGACCTGGGCACACCGCTTCAAGGATTACAGCGGTGAACGGCTGCAAGTGGCCGGCGGAGAACGGGAAAATGCCCATGAATGGCTGATCAACAGCCAGATCACCCGCATCAAGGGCCCGCCCATTCCGGTGCAATGGCGCCTGCGCGACGAACCGGACGGCAGCTACCGCGTGACCGACCTGATCGTCGAAGGGGTGAGCATGGCCATCACCCAGCGCTCGGATTACGCGTCGGTGCTGCAGGGCATGAGCGGCCAGATCGACCAGCTGCTGTCTTCGATGCGCACCAAGATCGACCAGATGAAGGCGGCGGGCTGAACGGCTTTCCGCAGCGGAATCTTTAAAAAAGGCACCTTTCGGGTGCCTTTTTTTGTGTCCTCCCCACCTTTTCCACCTTTCGTCTTCCGCCCTGGACCAATGTCAGGGTTAGGCCTTCAATCCTTCTAGGCCTTTGGTATCAAACGCGGTCTTCCCGGTTTTTTCCCGGCGGCAAGCGGCCTAAAATCACATGTTCCAAATGTCATATGCCGCACAGGCGCGCCGAACGCGCCGAAATCCGGGGAAGGGGATCATCCAGAATGCAGACCACGTCCGAAACATGCGCGTTCATCCGCGCCATCGAAACCGATGCCACCCTGTCGGGGCTCAGCCCCCAGTCCTTTCTGTTCGATGGCGCCCCGGCGGCCTTCTGCGTGGCCTTTTTGTCGCCCAATATCGATTTCCAGGGGGTGTGCGCGGCCTTATCGCGCCTGGCCGGAGGCACGCCGCTGCTGGCGGTGAGCACCGCCGGCGAGCTGTGCGCCACCGCGGGCGGGCTTTACAAATCCACCGGCGGCACCTGGCAGAGCGTGGTGGTGCAGATCTTCGCGCCGCAGCTGCTGGCCCAGGTCAGCCTGCATGCCGTACCGCTGCATAACGACGATATCCGCAAGGGCGCGCCCAACCTCCCCCGCGAGGAACGGGTATCGCGCATTGCCGGATCCTTGGGGCAGGTGCGGCCGCCCTTCACCATCGATGCCGCCGACACCCTGGCCCTGACCTATGTGGACGGCCTGTCGGCCTGCGAGAATTATCTCATGGAGGCGGTGTATCAAACCGGCGCCTTCCCCTGCCTGTTCGTCGGCGGCTCGGCCGGCGGCACCTTCGATTTCAAGCATACCTACCTCTACGACGGACGGCGGGTGCTGGAAAACCATGCCGTCATCGCCTTTCTGAAACTGGCGCCCGGCATGCGCTACGGCGCCTTCAAAAGCCAGAATTTCCGCAAGACCGGCAAATCGGTGGTGGTGGTGGACGCCGATGCCGACCGCCGGGTGGTGACCGGGGTTCTGGACGAGACCGCCAACCGCGTCATTCCCGTTACCGAGGCCTGGAGCCGCATCCTGGGCACCACGCCCGACAAACTGGGCGACAAACTGGCCGGGCACACCTTCGGCGTGGAACTGAACGGCGAACTGTTCGTGCGCTCCATCTCCGGCATCGATCCCCAAAACGGCAGCATGTCGTTCTTCTGCGATCTGTCCTCGGGCGATGAACTGCTGCTGCTGGAGGCCACCGGTTTCGTCGATCAGACCCGGCGCGACCTCGAAGCCTTCCTGCGCGGCAAGCCCCCCGCCGTCGGCGCCATTCTGAACGACTGCATCCTGCGCCGCCTCAACAACGATCAGGCCCTGGCCGGCCTGACCGGAACCTGGAGCATGCCCGCCGCCGGTTTTTCCACCTTCGGCGAGCTTTTCGGCATCAACATCAACCAAACCCTGTCGGCGGTGGTGTTCTTCGATGCCCGCGCCCAGCCCTTCCAGGATGATTTCGTCGATCGCTTCCCGGTGCATTACGCCCGCTTCAACGAGCACTTCCTGCGCAGCCGCTATAACGGCCTGCAGGTGCTGAACCGTTTGCGCAACGCCCTGATCCACCGTCTGCTGGCCTTCCTGCACGACAATGAAAGCATGACCCGGCAGATCGAGGGCATCGTGACCCAGGCCGGCGAGATCCGCCAGAACATCCAGGCGGTGATGACCGGCTTCAACGCCACCGCCAACAGCACCGACACGCTCGACGCCGAGGCCCTGAACCAGAGCTTCACCGCCCTGGGCGGCTACACCACCGGCCTGCGCGACGTGCTGAAGATCATCGACACCATCGCCGGACAGACCAATCTTCTGGCCCTGAACGCCACCATCGAGGCGGCCCGGGCCGGCGATGCCGGCAAGGGCTTCGCCGTGGTGGCCGGCGAGGTGAAGAAACTGGCCAACGACACCAAGGCCTCGCTGGGGCGCACGCAAAGCTCGATCACCGGCATGGAGCAGGCCCTGGCGGGCCTGGGCACCACCATCGAGGCCGCCCGCGGCCGCTTCCAGGCCAGCGAGCAGCGCTATCAGTCGGCCATCGGCCAGGTGCAGTCCATCGTGCAGCTGACCGGCCAGATCGAAAGCACCCTGACCTCCCTGAACCAGACGGTGGAGCGCCAGGTGGCGGGCCTGAACGGCCTCGACGCCGAGATCACCCTGCTGTCGCGTCTGGAATAGCCGCGGCCAGACTCTGGGCCAAAGCCTCGATGCGGGCGGCGGGGGCGCCCTTGCGCCAGATCAGCAGGGTGCGCACCCGCCCCTCCGGGCCCAGCGGCAGGGCGGCCAGACGGGCGCGGCCCTCGTAGCCCGCCAGCAGGCTGGCCGGGGCCAGGGTAATGCCCATGCCCGCCGCCACGCAGCCCAGAATCACCTGATGGGAGTTGATTTCCACGATGCGGTCGGCGGCCATGCCGGCCCGGCACACCCAATCCTCCAGCCGGCGGCGGTAGCTGCAGCCGGGGCGGAAGGTCAGCAGCGTTACCGCCATGCCGGGGCGCACCTCGCTTGCCGCCGGGCGTAAAATCAGCAGATCCTCGTCGTAGATGGCCCGGCTTTCCAGGCGGGGATCCTCCACCGGCTCGGCCACCAGGGCGGCATCGAGATCGCCGCGCAGCACCTGGGCGATCAGCGGCTGGGTGGAATCGGTTTTCAGATCCAGGGTAATGCCGGGATAGCGGCGGTGAAACTCGGCCAACGGCCCCGGCAGCCGCACCGCCGCCGTGCTTTCCATGGCCCCCAGCCGCAACAGGCCGCTGAGATCGCCGCCGCGCACGGCGGCGCGGGCCTCGTCGGCCAGATCCAGCAGCCGCTCGGCATAGCCCAGCAGCACCTGCCCGGCCGGGGCCAGCACCACCCCCCGGCCCTGCCGGGCAAACAGCTGCGCCCCCAGATCCTCCTCCAGGTTTTTGATGCGGGCGGTCACGTTGGACTGCACGCGGTGCAGCCGCGCCGCCGCCCGGGTGATGCCGCCGCACTCCACCACGGCGCGGAAGGTGAGGAGGTCGGCCAGATCCATAATTCTCTCCTGGTGATATTTCACATCATGATAATTCATTTTTTATGATTTGTCGATGTGTATAGGGTGATGTCAAATGCCTTTTCAGGAGACCGTCCCTTGCCCCACCCCTCTCCCACCCAAGGCTATCTGCTGGCCCTTCTGATCGTGGTGATCTGGAGCGGCTTTGTGCTGGTGGCCCGCATGGGCGGCGTCAGCCCCCTCACCCCTTATGATGTGGTGGCCATCCGCCTGGGCACCGCCTTTCTCATCGTGCTGCCGCTGGCGCGCCGCCATGCCAGCCGCCCGCTGTTCGCCCCGCGCCCTTTGGCTTTGGCCGCCACCGGCGGTCTGGGCTATACCCTGCTGGCCTTCGCCGGCTTCCATCTGGCCCCGGCCAGCCATGCCGCCGTGCTGCTGTCGGGCTTTCAGCCCTTCGCCGTCACCCTGTTCTGCTGGCTGGTGCTGGGCGAGCGCCCCTCGTCCCGGCGGAGTTTCGGCATCCTGCTGATCGCCGCCGGCGCCGCCCTGCTGGGGGCGCGCATCGTGCGGGCCGGCGCCGGAGACTGGCCGGGCGATCTGCTGTTCATCGGCGCCTCGCTGTGTCTGGCCTTTTATACCGTGCTGGCCCGGCACTGGCGCATCGGCCCCTGGGCGGTCACGGTCAATGTGGGGCTGCTGTCGGCGCTGATCTATCTGCCGGTCTATGTCCTGGCCCTGCCCAAGGGGCTGGCGCGGGCCGGCTGGGGCGATATCGCCCTGCAGGCCGCCTATCAGGGGGTGTTGGCCGCCGTTCTGCAAACCGCCATCTATATGCGGGCGGTGCAGATCCTGGGCCCCAGCCGCATGAGCATGCTGGTGGCGCTGGTGCCGCCGCTGGCCGCCCTGGGCGCCGCCCTTTTTCTGCACGAACCCCTGACCGCCACCATTCTCTCCAGCCTGACGCTGGTGTTCCTGGGCGTCGTCGTCGGTAATAAGGCGCCCCGTCTTCTCCCCAAGGAGGCTTGAACATGCCCTATGTCAATATCAAGATCACCCGCGAAGGCGCCAGCGCCGAGCAGAAGGCCCGCCTGATCCAGGGCGCCACCCAGCTGCTGGTGGACGTTCTGGGCAAGAACCCCGCCACCACCGTGGTGGTGATCGACGAGGTGGAAACCGACAATTGGGGCATCGGCGGCGAGGCGGTGAGCCAGCGCCGCAAGAAAGGGCTTTAGAGTAGAGCGTGTCCAGATTACTGGACACGCTCTAAAGGGTCTCTGCCTTTGGCGCTCAGGCGCCGCTAAGGCTTTACGCGATTCCGGCGTTGCCGGAACCGCTTCAGGCACCCCACCCCGGCAAGGGAGACGGCTCCCTTGCCGGGGATGTGCTCAGTTGCGCACCAGCGGCTTGTATTTGATGCGGTGCGGCTGGTCGGCATCGGCGCCCAGGCGGCGCTTCTTGTCCACCTCGTAGTCGCCGTAGTTGCCCTCGAAGAACACCACCTGGCTGTCGCCCTCGAAGGCGATGATATGGGTGGCGATACGGTCGAGGAACCAGCGGTCGTGCGAGATGACCACGGCGCAGCCGGGGAAATCCACCAGCGATTCTTCCAGGGCGCGCAGGGTATCGACGTCGAGATCGTTGGTGGGTTCGTCGAGCAGAATGACGTTGGCCCCCGATTTCAGCATCTTGGCCAGATGCACACGGTTGCGCTCGCCGCCCGAAAGCTGCCCCACCTTCTTCTGCTGATCGGCGCCCTTGAAGTTGAACTGGGCGCAATAGGCGCGGCTGGGCATCTTGCGCTTGCCCAGCTCGATCTCGTCCAGACCGCCCGACACCTCTTCCCACACCGTCTTGTTGGGATCGAGGGCATCGCGCGACTGATCCACATAGCCCAGCTTCACGGTTTCGCCCACCTTGAAGCTGCCGGAATCCGGCTGTTCCTGGCTGGTGATCATGCGGAACAGCGTGGTTTTACCGGCGCCGTTGGGGCCGATGATGCCGACGATGCCGCCGGGCGGCAGGCGGAAGCTGAAATTATCGATGAGCAGACGATCGCCGAAGCCCTTGGTGATGGCCTCGCCCTCCATCACCAGCGTGCCCAGACGCGGACCGGGGGGAATGACGATCTGGGCGTTGCCGCTCTGCTTCTCGTTGGCCTGGGCCACCAGGCTTTCGAAGGCGGTGATGCGGGCCTTGTTCTTGGCCTGGCGGGCGCGCGGGCTGGCCCGCACCCATTCCAGCTCCTCCTTGATGGTGCGCTGACGGGCGCTTTCCTCCTTGTTCTCCTGCTCCAGACGCTTTTCCTTCTGTTCCAGCCAGCCGGTGTAATTGCCTTCGTAGGGAATACCCTGGCCGCGTTCCAGCTCCAGGATCCAGCCGGTGACGTTGTCGAGGAAGTAGCGGTCGTGGGTGACGATGACCACGGTGCCGGAATAATCTTCCAGGAACTTTTCCAGCCAGGCCACCGATTCGGCATCCAGGTGGTTGGTGGGTTCGTCCAGCAGCAGCATATCGGGATGCGACAGCAGCAGGCGGCACAGGGCCACGCGGCGCTTCTCGCCGCCCGACAGCTTGGAAACATCGGCATCCGGGGCCGGGCAGCGCAGGGCATCCATGGCGATTTCCACGTTGCGCTGCAGATCCCAGGCGTTGAGATGATCGATCTTTTCCTGCAGTTCGCCCTGTTCGGCGATAAGGTCGTTCATCTCGTCGTCGGACAGTTCCTCGGCGAAGCGGGCCGAAACCGCATCGTAGCGATCCAGCAGGGCCTTGGTTTCGGCCACGCCCTCCATCACGTTGCCCAGCACGTCCTTGTCGGCGTCGAGCTGCGGCTCCTGCGGCAGATAGCCCACCTTGACACCCTCGGCGGCCCAGGCCTCGCCGCCGTAATCCTTGTCGAGCCCGGCCATGATCTTCAGCAGGGTGGATTTACCGGCGCCGTTGTGGCCCAGCACGCCGATCTTGGCCCCCGGCAGGAACGACAGATAAAGGCCCTTCAGAATCTCACGCCCGCCCGGATAGGTCTTGGTGAGATTCTTCATGACGTAGATATATTGATAGGCGGCCATGCTTCCTCCGAAAACGATTGCCGCAGGTTTAGCCCAACCGCCCCCCCGGTGGCAATGCGGCGATTGGCATCGGCGGCGGCACAGGGCTCTTGTTCATTGGCAGCCGGGCGGGCATGATCGCTGGCGCGGGCGTCCTTCCTCCGCCGAGCGAAAGAGATCCACGGTGCCTCATCCCCGGTTTTTATCCGCCCTGCTGCTCTGTCTGGCCCTGTGCGGGGCGTTGCCGGCCCGGGCCGAGGCCCCCCGCGCCTTCGACGGCACCGACCGTTTCCCCGTCCTGACCGGATCGCTGCTGGCCCTGACCTGGATGCCGGAGTTTTGCGGCGAACATTCGGCCAACCCCGCCCTGGCGGCGAGATGCGCCCATCTGACCCAGGGCTTCGCCCTGCATGGCCTGTGGCCGCAAAGCGCCGACCCGCGGCCGCCCGCCTATTGCCATGCCGCCACGCCGGTGCCGGCGCCGCTGATGCAAAGCCTGCGCCCCGCCGGACTGGGTCCCTGGCTGATACAGCATGAGTGGGACCGGCACGGCACCTGCTCGGGCCTGGCCATGGGCGATTATTTTTCCCGCCTCGCCGCCTGGTCGGCCCGGCTGCGCATCCCCGCCGCCCTGCGCCAGCCCCATGCGCCGCTGTCGGTTCCGGCGGCCGAGGTGAAACGCTGGTTCGCGGCGGAAAATCCCGGCCTGAGCCCGGCGATGATGGCCCTGGCCTGCGTGGGCGGCAAAGAGGAGGTGCGCGGCCTGCTGCTGTGCCTGGACGCCGACGGCATCCATCCCCGCCCCTGCGCCGCCACCCTGCGCGGCCGCTGCGAAAGCGACACCGTGCGCTTCCGCCCCCTGGACAACTGATACCGGCCAACCGTTGAAGTGACTCGTTGGCCGGTATCCGGCGAGCATTGAGCGAGCGGCCAAGGCGGCGGATGCCGCCGCCCGGCGAGGGACGATACAACCGGGCAATGCATTGCCCGGTTGGTATGGAATCGATCCGGCGGCCTTATTCCGCCGGATCGCTGCTTTTCACCCGCTCGATCACCGCGCCGCAGGCCGCCAGCTTTTCCTCCACCCGCTCATAGCCGCGATCGAGGTGATAAACGCGGTTGACCAGGGTTTCGCCGTGGGCGGCCAGCCCGGCCAGAACCAGCGACACCGAGGCGCGCAGATCGGTCGCCATCACCGGCGCCCCCGACAGCCGGGGCACGCCGCGCACGATGGCCGAGGAGCCGTGCACATTGATGCGCGCCCCCATGCGGCTCAATTCCGGCACATGCATGAAGCGGTTTTCAAAGATGGTT
>JAJZGK010000246.1 GCA_021798485.1 Pseudomonadota bacterium | reverse complement strand
TCCCGGGCCGTTATTCCCAGGTAGCTCAGTGGTAGAGCAAGCGGCTGTTAACCGCTTGGCCGGGGGTTCGAATCCCTCCCTGGGAGCCAATTTGAAACAGCCCGGCCGGCAACGGCCGGGCTGTTTCGCTTTAGGCTCTCGTGGTCCAACCCAGACACTTGGTTCCCAAGTGTCTGGATAGGTTGGCCCACCACTAGAGATACGCCGCCGCCAGGCGCGGCAGATCGGCGAAATCCTCGATCAGCACATCGCCACCCAGGCCGCGCGGATCCTCGGCGCCGTAGCCGAACGCCACCACCGCCACCGGCAGGCCGGCGCCGCGCGCCGCCAGCACGTCGTTGCGGGTATCGCCCACCATCAGGGCGCGGCGGCGTTCGGCCCCCATGGCCGCCAGCGCCGCCCGCAAGGGGGCCGGATCGGGCTTTTTCACCGGCAGACTGTCGCCGCCCAGCACCGCCTGGAACCGGTCCAGCAGCCCCAGCCCCTGCAGCACCTCGATGGCCAGATCGTAGGGCTTGTTGGTGCAGACCGCCATGGGATGCCCCTGGGCGTGCAACTGCTCCAGCACCGCCGTCACCCCCGGATAGGGCCGGGTTTCCCCGGCGGCATGGCCGCGGTAGCAGGCGATATAGTCGGCGGTAAGGCTTTTCAGCGCCCCCTGCGGCAGGCCGCCGGTGGCGGCCAGAGCCCGCTCCACCAGGGCCTGCGCCCCATCGCCCACCCAGCGGCCCACCTCCTGGCCGCTGACGGCGCGGCGGCCCAGCGCCGCCAGAAACACATTCATGGCCCGCAGCATATCGGGCAAACTGTCCACCAGCGTGCCGTCGAGATCGAACAGCAGGGCGGCGGGAAGTGCGCTTGTTCCGGTCATTTTCTAACCTCCGGGCACAGATTAGTCCGGGAGCGGCGACGCGGGGCAAGCCAAATCGTGACTTTTGGGCCCAAACCGTTAAAATATCGCCGCCATTCCCTGGGAGACGATATCCATGGCCGACGACAAGCAAAACGAGTCCGGCTCCGGCAGCAGCAAGGAGGCCGCCTACGATATCCAGGTCGAGCTGTCCGCCGTGCTGGGGCATGCCAATGTGCAGGTGAAGCAACTCCTGAAACTGGGCCGCGGCGCCGTGGTGGAGCTGGACCGCAAGATCAACGAGCCCATCGACCTTTACGTCAACAAGATGCTGGTGGGCCGCGGCGAAGTGGTGATCGTGGACGACCGCCTGGGCGTGACCGTGACCGACATGCTGAAAAGCCAGAGCGGCGGCTGAGCCCCCGGCGCCGGCGCAGAACGATATTGCGCCGCAAAATAATGTGGATATTGTGATTTCATAAGCGCGCGGGGCCGGCGGCCCCGCCTATGGCAAGCAAGAAACAAACAACAGGGGGTCGGCCTTCGGATGGGGCCCGACCGGCGGGCGGCAGGGGGAAACGTATCGTCCGCGGGGATGGGGAAAGAAAACCGTAAGGCATGGCCCCGCGAACCGGCGAGGCCCTGGCATGAGCACCCGTAACCTGAGCTATCTGTTCCGCCCGAAATCCGTGGCGGTGATCGGCGCTTCGGAACGCGACAACACCATCGGCACGGTGGTGATGCGCAATCTTTTGCAGGGCGGCTTCAACGGCCCCATCATGCCGATCAGCGGCAAGCTGCTGTCGGTGGGCGGCGTTCTGGCCTACAAAACGGTGGAGGATCTGCCCACGGCGCCGGAGCTCGGCATCATCTGCTCGCCGCCGGCTCAAATCCCCGAGGATATCCGCACCCTGGGCGAACGCGGCACCCGCGGCGCCGTGATCATGACGCCGGGCCTGGCCACCACCCTGGATGAAAACGGCCAGCCGCTGCTGACCACGGTGATGGAGCGGGCGCGCGGCTACGGCATGCGCGTTCTGGGCCCCAATTCCCTGGGCATGATGGTGCCGCAGATCGGCCTGAACGCCAGCATCGCCCATCAAAGCGCCGAACCGGGGCGGATCGCCTTCGTCTCGCAGTCGGGCGCCTTGTGCGCCGCCGTGCTGGACTGGGCCCGCCCCAAGGGCATCGGCTTCTCCCACTTCATCAGCCTGGGCGATTCCATCGACGTGGATTTCGGCGACGTGCTCGATTATCTGGGCTCCGATCCCAGCACGCGGGCCATTCTGCTGTTCATCGAATCCATCCGTCAGCGCCGCAACTTCATGTCGGCGGCCCGCGCCGCCGCCCGCAACAAACCGGTGCTGGCCATCAAGGCCGGACGGGTGGCGGAGGGGGCCAAGGCCACGGTGTCTCATACCGGCACCCTGGCCGGGGCCGACGATGTCTATGATGCCGCCCTGCGCCGCGCCGGCATGCTGCGGGTGTACACCCTGGACGAAATGTTCACGGCGGTGGAAACCCTGGCCCGCTCCAAGCCCAGCCAGGCCGAGCGGCTGGGCATTCTCACCAACGGCGGCGGCATCGGCATCATGGCGGTGGACGAGCTGATCGAACGCGGCGGCCATCTGGCCGAGCTTGCCCCCGAAACCGTGGAAAAACTCGATGCCCTGCTGCCGAAAACCTGGTCGCGGGACAATCCGGTGGATATAGGCGGCGACGCCACCGCCGACCGTTACATCAAATCGCTGGAGGTGCTGCTGAAAGCCGAGGAGGTGGACACCCTGCTGGTGATGCACGCCCCTTGCGCCCTGACCAACCCCACCGAGATCGCCGAGCAGGTGATCAAAACGGTGAAAAGCCACCGTGGCGCCAATGTCATGACCTGCTGGGTGGGCCACGACAAGGTGAACGATGCCCGCCGCCTGTTCCGCGAGGCCGGCCTGCCCAGCTACGACACCCCCGATCAGGCCACCCACGCCTTCATGCATCTGGTGCATTACCGCCGCAACCAGGACATGCTGATGGAGCTGCCGGCCTCGGCCCTGTCGGGCTTCACCCCCGATACCGAGGCGGCGCGCGCCGTGATCCGCAACGCCCTGGACAGCGGCAACGACGTGCTGAGCGAACCCGAGGCCAAGGCGGTGCTGAAGGCCTACGGCATTCCCACCATCGAAACCCATGTGGCCGCCACCCCGGCCGAGGCCAGCCGCGTCGCCAAAACCCTGTCCGGCCCCATAGCCCTGAAGATCCTGTCGCACGATATCGCCCACAAATCCGACGTGGGCGGGGTGATGCTCAATCTGCAGGGGCCGTTCGAGGTGGAAAAGGCCGCCAACGCCATGCTGGAAAACGTGGCCCTGAAATTCCCCGAGGCCCGCATCGAAGGCTTCACGGTGCAGGCCATGGCCGCCCATGCCGGCGCCCAGGAGATCATTATCGGCGTCACCACCGATCCCATTTTCGGCCCGGTGATCATGTTCGGCCAGGGCGGCATCGCCGTGGAGGTGATCAAGGATTCCGCCATCGGCCTGCCGCCCCTTAATATGACCCTGTCGCGCGAGCTGATGCAGCGCACCCGGGTCTGGCAGCTGCTGAAGGGCTATCGCGGCCGCCCGCCCGCCGATATCGACGCCTTGTGCACCACCTTGATGAAAATCTCGCAGATGATCGTCGATATCCCCGAGATGGTGGAACTCGACATCAATCCGCTGTTCGCCGATGCCTCGGGGGTGATCGCGGTGGATGCCAGCATCCGCGCCACCGCCACGCCGCTGCCGCGCGGCCAGCGTCTGGCCATCCGCCCCTATCCCAAGCTGCTGGAAGAGGTGATGACCCTGCACGACGGCCGCAAGGTTCTGGTGCGCCCGATCCGCCCCGAGGACGAGCCCAGCCATCACATCTTCGTCTCCCGTCTCACCTCCGAGGATATCCGCTTCCGCTTCTTCGGCCTGGTGGGCGAACTGCCCCATTCGGAAATGGCCCGGCTGACCCAGATCGACTACGACCGCGAGATGGCTTTCATCGCCGTGCTGCTGGATGAAAACGGCGCCCCCACCGAGCAGACCATGGGCGTGGTGCGCACCGTGACCGATCCCGACAACGAGAATGCCGAATTTGCCGTGGTGGTGCGCTCCGATCTGAAGCGTTCCGGCCTGGGCCGCATGCTGATGCTGAAAATCATCGATTATTCGCGCAGCCGCGGCACCGCCAAGGTGGTGGGCCAGGTGCTGACCGACAATTCCCGCATGCTGAAATTCGTGGAAAGCCTGGGCTTCAAGCGGGTGAAGTATGTGGAAAGCGATATCGTGGAGGTGGCGCTGGATCTGAGAGCGAATGTCGCTCCGGAATCAGCTCGAAATTTGCGGTAAGACCGGCCAACCCTTGAAGTGACGGGTTGGCCGGTCTCCAGCGAGCCTTGAGCGGCGAGGCCCTTTTGTCGTCGTCCGCAGGCGGCATTCCCCTCTTGTCGTCATGCGCGGGCTTGACCCGCGCATCATAAGACGGCGTCTCCCCCCCCTACATGGATGGCCGGGTCAAGCCCGGCCAAGACGGCTTAAGGGAGGGGCTGTGGCACAGAGGCCTCTTTGTCGTCGTCTGTCGTCATGCGCGGGCTTGACCCGCGCATCATAAGACGGCGTCTCCCCCCCACATGGATGGCCGGGTCAAGCCCGGCCAAGACGGCTTAAGGGAGGGGCTGTGGCACAGAGGCCTCTTTGTCGTCGTCTGTCGTCATGCGCGGGCTTGA
>JAJZGK010000025.1 GCA_021798485.1 Pseudomonadota bacterium | reverse complement strand
TCTTGATCCGGCGCAGGAAGCCCAGGCCGACGCCCGCTTCCATCTGGCCATCTACGAGGCCGCCCACAATGCGGTGATGACCCATGTCATGGGCGGGCTGCTCGACATGCTGCAGGCCGGCGTGTTCTACGACCGGGCCGATCTTTATCTGCGCCGGGGCGTGCGCGACAGTTTTCTGCGCCAGCATCAGGCCCTTTACGCCGCCATCGCCGCCCGTAATCCGGAAGCGGCGCGCCTGACCGCCAAGGCCCATATCGCCGCCACCGCCGAGGCCCTGCGCGAGGCGCAGATGGCCGATCACCGCCGCGCGGTTTCGGAACGCCGCGCCGAGGGCGCCGGTCTGACCATGGCGCGGGAGCGGGCAAAATAATCTGGTTATATTTTTTTACCGCTTGTAATTTTCGGTAAAGTTAGGCAACCATTGACGATGCAAAGGCGAAAACGCCTGATTGTCGAGGAACGCCCATGGCCCAGCCAGCAACGGACATCCGGCTTCATGCCAAGCCGGAGCGCGTCTATTATTTCGGAACCTGCGTGATCGATCTGTTTTATCCCGGCGCCGGTCTGGCGGGGATGGAGCTTTTGAGGCGTGAAGGGATCAAGGTGGTGTTTCCGCCCGATCAGGGCTGCTGCGGCCAGCCGGCCCGCAATTCCGGCTATATGGACGAGGCCCGCGCCGTGGCTCTGCGCCAGATGGAGGCCTTTCCCAACGACTGGCCCATCGTCGTGCCCTCGGGCTCCTGCGCCGGCATGATGAAGACCCATTACCCCGATCTGTTCAAGGGCCGCCCGGACTACGAGCGCGCCGTGGCCTTTTCGGCCCGCGTGCACGAGCTGACGGCGTTTCTGGTCAACGTGCTGCACATCACGCTGGAGGACAAGGGGCCGCCGGTCACCGTCACCTGGCACGGCTCCTGCCACTCCATGCGCGAGATGGGCGTGGTGGACGAGCCGAAATCCCTGCTGCGCCAGCTGGCCAACGTGACCCTGGTGGAAAACCCGCGCGAGAAGGAATGCTGCGGTTTCGGCGGCACCTTCTCGGTGCGCCAGCCGGAGATTTCCGCCGCCATGGTCGGCGACAAGATCCAGGCCCTGGAGGAAACCGGCGCCGCCCGCGTGGTGTCGGGCGATTGCGGCTGCCTGATGAATATCGGCGGCGCCCTGGAAAAGGCCGGCAAAAGCATGCGGCCCCAGCATATCGCCGAATTTCTGCTGGAGCGCGGCCATGGGCGCTGAACCGCAGGCCGCCGCCGGCAACGATTTCACCGCCCGCGCCCCCAAGGCCCTGAACGACCCCACCTTGCGCGCCAATTTCCGCCGCGCCATGGACGGGCTGATGAGCAAGCGCGCCGCCCAGTTCGCCGACACGCCGGCGTGGGAGGCCCTGCGCGCCAGGGGCGCCGCCGCCAAGGCCCGGGTGCTGGCCCGGCTGCCCGAGCTGCTGGTGGAGCTTGAGGAAAACTGCCGCGCCAACGGTATCGAGGTGCATTGGGCGGAAAGCATCCCCGAGGCCAACGCCATCGTGCTGGAGATCCTGCGGGCCGCGGGGGCGCGCACGGTGATCAAGGGCAAGTCCATGGTGTCGGAGGAGATGGAGCTCAACCATCATCTGGCGGCGCACGGCATCCAGGCGGTGGAATCCGATCTGGGCGAATATATCATCCAGCTGGCGGGCGAGGCGCCCAGCCATATCGTGATGCCCTGCATTCACAAGAACAAGGCCGAGATCGCCCAGCTGTTCGCCGAGCGCATTCCCGGCCTGGGCTATACCGAGGATGTGGACGCCCTGACGGCGGCGGCCCGCGCCGAGCTGCGCGGTCGCTTCGCCGCCGCCGATGCCGGCATTTCCGGGGTCAACTTCGCCGTGGCCGAAACCGGGACCCTGGTTTTGGTGGAGAACGAGGGCAACGGCCGTCTGTCCACCACCCTGCCGCCGCTGCATATCGCCCTTATGGGCATCGAAAAGCTGGTGGAAACCCTGGAGGATCTGCCGCCGCTGCTGGCGCTGCTGCCGCGCTCGGCCACCGGCCAGCATATCACCACCTATGTCAACATGATCACCCATCCGCGCCGGCCCGGCGAGCTGGACGGGCCGGAAAAGGTGCATCTGGTGCTGCTGGATTCCGGGCGTTCCCGCGTCTTCGGCGATGATCAGCTGCGCGATACCCTGCGCTGCATCCGCTGCGGCGCCTGCATGAACCACTGCCCGGTCTATTCGCGGGTGGGGGGGCATACCTACAAGTTCGTCTATCCCGGTCCGATCGGCAAGATTCTCACCCCGCAGCTGGAAGGGCTGGACTGCGCCGGCGATCAGCCGCACGCCTCCACCTTGTGCAATGCCTGCGTCGAGGTGTGTCCGGTCAAAATTCCCATCGCCGATATCCTGGTGCGCCTGCGCGAGGAATCGGTGCGGCCCGGCCACAGCGGCGCCGTCAAGGGCGGCGGCGCCCGCCGCTCGTGGCTGGAAACCCTGTCGTGGCGGGGCTGGATGCTGATCTATTCGCGCCCCTGGATGGGCCGTCTGGCCGCCTGGGGCATGACCCGCTTCGGCAATCTGCTGCCCGAACGGCTGCCCCTGCTGAAGGCCTGGACCAGCGTGCGCGCCAAGCCGCGCTTTGCCGCCAAAAGCCTGCATGAACTGGCCCGTGAACAGGGATATTGCGATGAGTGACGCCCGCGCCAACATTCTGGCCCGCTTAAGGGCCGCGCCCCGCACCGCGCCGCCCGAGCGGCCCGACTGGACGCCGCCGGTGTTCGGCGAAGGCCGCCTGGAGCGTTTCCGCGCCATGCTGGGCTCGGTGCATGGCGAGGTGGTGGAAACCACCCTGGCCGCCTGGCCCGAGCGCCTGGCCGCCCTGCTGGCCGAACGCGGCGTGCGCCGCGTGCTTTATGGACCGGCGGCGCCGGTGGGGGCGCAATTGGGCCGGGCCTGGATGGCCGATGCCGACGCGCCGACCCTGGTGCCCTACGACCGCTCCATCGAGGAAATGAAGGCGGAGCTGGTGCATACTGTCGAGGCGGGGGTGACCTCGGTGCGCTGGGGCATCGCCGAAACCGGCAGCCTGGTGCTGTGGCCCGATGCCGCCGAACCGCGCCTGATGAGCCTGCTGCCGCCCCTGCATGTGGCGGTGATGGCCGCCAGCGGTCTGCACGACAGTCTGGCGCAGCTGGTGGCCGAACAGGGCTGGGCCGGGGCCATGCCCACCAATGCCCTGCTGATTTCCGGCCCCTCCAAGACCGCCGATATCGAACAGACCCTGGCCTATGGCGTGCACGGACCGAAAGAGCTTCTGGTTCTGGTCCTGACCGATCAGTAGAACGTAAGGACGATCCCATGCTCCTGTCGCCGCAATCCCGGCGCGCCGATTACGCCGCGCTGTGCAAAGAGTTCGCCGCCTTTCTGCCGGCCGAGCGCCTGGTCACCGATCCCCTGCGCCTGCTGGCCTACGGCACCGACGCCAGTTTCTACCGGCTGGTGCCGCAGGCGGTGGTGGTGGTGGACAGCGAGGCCGAGCTGCGCCGCGTGCTCGATGCCTGCGCCCGCCACGGCGCGCCGCTGACCTTCCGCGCCTCGGGCACCAGTCTGTCCGGCCAGTCCATCAGCGATTCGGTGCTGGTGATGCTGAGCGACAGCTGGAGCGGCCTGGAGATTCTCGAAGGCGGGGCGGCCATCCGTCTGCAGCCCGGTGTGATCGGCGCCGAGGCCAACCGCCGTCTGGCCGGGTTCGCCCGCAAGATCGGCCCCGATCCGGCCTCCATCGATTCGGCGCGCATCGGCGGCATCGCCGCCAACAATTCCAGCGGCATGTGTTGCGGCACCGCCGAGAACAGCTATCAGACCCTGCGCTCCATGCGCCTGATCCTGGCCGATGGAGCCGTGCTCGATACCGGAGATGCCGCCAGCGTCGCCGCCTTCCGGCAAAGCCATGCCGGGCTGCTGGAAGCCCTGGCCGATCTGGCCGCCGAAACCCGGGCCGATAGTGCCCTGGCCGAGCGCATCCGCGCCAAGTTCGCCATCAAGAACACCACCGGCTACGGGCTGAACGCCCTGGTGGATTTCCAGGATCCCATCGACATTCTGCAGCATCTGATGATCGGCTCGGAAGGCACCCTGGGCTTCATCGCCGAAATCACCTACCGCACGGTGGCCGATCATCCGCATAAGGCCAGCGCCCTGGTGTTCTTCGGCGGCATGGCCGATGCCTGCCGCGCGGTGACGGCGCTGACCGCCGCCCCGGTGGCGGCGGTGGAGCTGATGGACCGCGCCTCGCTGCGCTCGGTGGAAAACAAGCCCGGCCTGCCCGAGGGGCTGAAGGATCTGGGGCCCGACGTCACCGCCCTGCTGGTGGAATGCCGCGCCGGCGATGCCTTGGGCCTGATGGCCCACATGGCCCAGACCACCGAGATCCTGGCCGCGCATGCGCCGCTGTCGCCGGTGTCGTTCACCGCCGATCCGGCGGCCTGCGGCAAATTGTGGAAAGTGCGCAAGGGCCTGCTGACCGCCGTGGGGGCGGTGCGGCCCCTGGGCACGGCGGTGATCACCGAGGATGTGGCCTTCCGCATCGGGGATCTGGCCGAGGCCGCCCTCGATCTGCGCGCCCTGTTCGTCCGCCACGGCTACGACGACGCCATCCTGTTCGGCCATGCCCTGGCCGGCAATCTGCATTTCGTCTTCACGCAGGATTTCGGTTCCAATGCCGAGGTGCTGCGCTATGCCGCCTTCATGGACGAGGTGGCCGCGCTGGTGGTGAAAAAGTACGATGGCTCGCTGAAGGCCGAACACGGCACCGGGCGCAACATGGCGCCCTATGTGGCCCTGGAATGGGGGGCCGCCGCCCATGCTCTGATGCGCCGCATCAAGGCGCTGTTCGATCCGCACGGCCTGTTCAATCCCGGCGTTATTCTGAACGATGATCCCAAGGCCCATCTGGCCGATCTGAAGCCGATGCCGGCCGCCGATCCCCTGGTGGACGCCTGCATGGAATGCGGCTTTTGCGAACGCATGTGCCCCTCGCTGGGGCTGACGCTGTCGCCGCGCCAGCGCATTGTCGGCTGGCGCGAGATTTCCCGCGCCGAGGCGGCGGGCGAGACGGAGCGGGCGCGGAGCCTGAGCAGGCTTTACGATTATATGGGGCTCGATACCTGCGCCGCCTGCGGCCTGTGCGCCACCGCCTGCCCGGTGGAGATCGAAACCGGCTCCCTGGTCAAATCCTTGCGCGGGCGGCAGGGCTCGGCCCTGGCGCGTGGTGTCGGCCAGCTGGTGGCCGGGCATTTCGGCGCCACCATGACCCTGGCCCGCGCCGGTCTGGCCATCGCCGGGCTGGTGGATAAATCGCTGCCGCGCCCGGTCCGTCCGGCCCTGGCGGCGGGCGGCGCCGGCGAGCCGGTGATCTATCTGCCCAGCTGCGCCAGCCGCGCCATGGGGGCCGGCCGCCATGACGATGCGCCGGAAGCCCTGCCCGACGTGATGATCCGCCTGCTGAAAAAGGCCGGATACCAGGTGCTGCTGCCCCAGGGGCTGGACAGCCTCTGCTGCGGTCAGCCTTTCGAAAGCCGGGGCTGGTTCGATCTGGCCGATGCCCGGTCGGGAGAGCTGTTCCAGGCGGTGGCGGCCCTCGATCAGGGGCGCGGCCTGCCGGTGGTGATGGATACCTCGGCCTGCGCCAACCGCCTGAAAACCGTTCAGGCGGCGGGCGGCACCGTGGTGGATCTGGTGGAGTTCCTGGCCGACCGCGTGCTGGCGCGCCTGCGGCTCACCCCGCAGCCGGGAAAGGTGATGCTGCATATTCCCTGTTCCATCCGCAAGCAGGGGCTGGAGGGCAAACTGCTGGCCCTGGTGCGGGCCTGCGCCGAGGAGGTGGTGGTGCCCGAAGGCGTTGGCTGCTGCGGTTTCGGCGGCGATCGCGGCTTCCTGGTGCCGGAACTGAACGATCACGGCCTGCGCAAACTGACGGTGGACGCAGGCTGCCAGGAAGGCTTTTCGGCCAACAAGACCTGCGAGATCGGGCTGGCCGATCATGCCGGCATTCCCTACCGTTCGGTTGCCGTGCTGGTGGATCGGGTATCGCGCGCTCTTGCCTGATATCCCGGGATGGCTTGACGAAAGTCAATGTTCTCTTCTTTTTCCCACTATCTCTTCTTAAGAGTGTCCCGGTTAAGCCTTAAGTCCATGAACCCTATCCATTGGAGTGGTGTTTGTTGGAGGGATGACGGTCGGGACACCTCAAAATAAAAGGGGGGGGGTGATGAGGATAGGATCGCGTCTGTCGCTTGGCTTTGGTTCAATCTGCCTTGTTGTAACGATTGTTTCTGGAATATCGCTTTTTGAAAGCCTGAGAGTTCAATTTTTCGTCAATAACATAGTTGAATTAAGGTCTCCTGCATCGCAGTCTAGCGCAAATATTGGCGCAGAGCTTTTTATATCCCTCTCTGATCTTCGTGGGTATATCCTGACGAAGGATGATAAATTTAAAACAGACAGGGCTCAGGCATGGGAGAGGATCTCTCGCCTTGAGGATAAAATTGATAAATTGTCGTCCCATTTCTCAAATGAGAAAAATGTAAATTTATGGGATGCGGCAAAAAGTAATCTTTATGCTTTAAAGAAAGCGCAATCGCGTGTCGAGGCGGCTCCCACGACGGATCTGCAGATCAAAATTTTGAAAGAGGCCGCATTTCCTCGTGCGGAAAAACTTCAGACCATATTTTATGGAGACGTGGCGGCGGATGGACGCCGCACCGGTGGTTTGATTGAAAACCAAAAAAATCTTTTGGAGAGTGATGCCGGGAGCGTTTTTAAAAGCGCGGAGTTTATGAAATTAACGTCTGTGTTTTCTATTTTATTTGGGCTTGCGCTGTCTGTGGTCATAACGGTTTTCACAAAAAACTCGGTGGTGACTCCTATAAAAAACGTTTCCTCTTCCATGAAGCTGATCGCAGGGGGAGATCTGTCGGCACATATTCCGCACCGAGAGGATGCCGATGAGGTGGGCGAGATGGCTGCCGCCCTCGGTTTGTTTCAGACGAGCCTGGTAAAGCAGCGCGAGCTTGAGATCCGGCAGCGGGAAGAAGAGCAGAATAAAGCCGAAAGAGCCGTGAAAATTGCAAAAATGACCGAGGACTTCGATCAATCGGCCGGCAATACGGTGCAGGCCGTGGCGGCCGCCGCTCATCAGTTGCAGGCGTTGGCGGAGGGTCTGAGCAAAGCCGCGACGGAGACCAGCCGGAAAACCTCCAGTGTTTCGGAGGCATCGGAGACCGCATCCGCCAATGTCCAGACCGTGGCCTCCGCCGCCGAGGAACTGACCGGCTCCATTGCGGAAATCGGCCGTCAGGTTGCGCATTCATCGGGCATCGCCGCGAATGCCGTGGCCGAGGCGGTCAATGCCGAGGGCGTGGTCGGCGAACTGGCCGAGGCCGTGCAGAAGATCGGCGATGTGGTCAGGCTGATCAACGATATTGCCAGCCAGACCAATCTTTTGGCCTTGAACGCCACCATCGAGGCCGCCCGCGCCGGAGAGGCTGGCAAAGGATTTGCCGTGGTGGCCAATGAGGTGAAGGGGCTGGCCACACAGACCAGCCGGGCCACGGGGGAAATCGCTCTGCAGATAGCCTCGGTGCAAGAGCAGACGTCCCGGGTGGTCGGCACGATCCGGGGAATTGTAACGGTGATCGAGGATATCGGCCATACCTCGGGAGAGGTGGCCGCCGCCGTGGAGCAGCAGAGCGCCGCCACGGCGGAAATCGCTCACAGTGTCGAGCAGGCCGCGAGCGGCACCGCTGATGTGAACGGGAATGTGTCGGGGATTCAGGCCGCGGCGCATCAGACTGGAGAGGCGTCGCGGGAGATGGTGCACGCCTCCCGGACTCTGACGGCGGAGGCCGATACCCTGCGGCGGATCATCACCGGCTTTCTCTCCGATGTGCGGGGCGCCTGATCCCCTGAGCGGTTCCAGGGCCGCCAGCAATTATCGGGCGAGTGTATAGAGCCGGAGTCATCTTGAAAATGGCCGGGATTTTATCCATGGGATAAGCATGGCTATTATACAGATCCCTCATACTCCGGCACTTTTCAAAGTGGTGTATTTAGCGCTATGATTTCGATCTTATGCGCGGGGAGCTCCTTCCAGGAGCCGGGAAGAACAGGGATTGGGCGTTTTGACGAGCGAGCAGGCGGAGTCCGCGAACAGCTCAGATATTCAGGTGGTGGTCGGGACCCTGATGGACCTGCACGATCGCATGCGCGGCGTTGCCGCGCTGGCGGCGCTGACGCGCATTGCCGTGGCGGTCTATGATCAGAAAACCGACCTGTTGCGCACCTTCATCCATTCCAGCGAGGGTGATGCGGCGCTGACCCGCTATGTGGCCCGCTTGAGCGATGTGCCCAGCCTGGCGGAAATCGCCCAGACCGGCCATCCCCGCGTGGTGGATGACATTTCCTGCTACAACGGTGCCCGCGAGCATTCCCGCCGGGTGATCGAGGGAGGCTTCCGCTCCAGCTACACCCTGCCGCTGCTGAATCATGGCCGCCTCAGCGGCTTTCTTTTTTTCAATTCGCCGGAGCCGGGCTTTTTCAGCCCCTGCATCCTGCATCAGCTGTGGCCCTATGCCCAGGTGGCGGCTTATATCGCCACCATGGAACTGGATCGCATCCACGTGATTCAGGCGGCGGTGCATACGGTGATCCGCATCAGCCGCGAACGGGACGATGAAACCGGCGCCCATCTCGACCGCATGTCGCGCTATGCCCGCATGATCGGCGAATGCCTGGCCGAAAGCCACACTCTGAGCGACGAATTTATCGAATATCTGTTCCAGTTCGCGCCGCTGCACGATATCGGCAAGGTGGCGGTGCCCGACCGCATCCTGCTGAAGCCCGGCCGTCTCGATGCCGAGGAAACGGCCGAGATGCAAAAGCATGTGGACAAGGGCCGCAGCATCATCGACATGATGAGCGACTCCTTCGGCCTGGATCAGGTGCCGCATATCGAGATTTTGCGCAACGTGGTCAGCTATCACCACGAAAGCTGGGATGGCAGCGGCTATCCGCACGGCCTGAAGGGCGGGGAGATCCCCATCGAGGCCCGCATCACCGCCGTGGCCGATGTGTTCGACGCTCTGACCAGTACCCGGCCTTATAAACACGCCTGGTCCAACCAGCAGGCCTGCGACTTCCTGCAAGAGATGAGCGGAAAGAAGTTTTATCCCCCTGCGGTTGATGCTCTACTGAACAATCCCTCGATGGTCGAGGCGATCCAGAAGCAGTTCGTGGAGACTCAATTTGACTAGACGGTTTTCCCTGGCCCTTCTCGCCCTGGCCGGATTTGCGCCGGCCGCCCACGCCGCCACCATCGATCTGGGACCGAAGGATCATGTGGCGGTTTTTTTTTCCACCACCGATGAGGCGGTGCTGACCACCGTCGGCCACTATCTGACTCAGAGCCTGACCCGCGACGGCTATGCCGCCGGGGATCTGAAAGGGGTGACGCTGCAGGCCGATGGCCATGTCGCCGCCGAAATCACCGGCGAGGCGGGCCGCCGCATGCAGGCCGCCTTCGCCTGGTTCCTGCCCGCCGGGCAAAAGGCGCTGGACGCCACCGACGCCATCAGGAAGGCGGGCGGCTGGCAGCCCACCTGGTCGTTCTTCCTGCCGCTGGGCCTGGCCATGACCCGCAATGTTTCGGTGGAGCTGCTGCATTTCCCGCCGGATTATTCGCTGACCAGCCAGGATTACCTCAATTCCACCACCACCGACCGCTGGGCCAGCCTGCTGGTGATCAACAGCGCCGACAAGGGGCAGACGCCGCGCTATCAGGCCATCACCGATATCGATCCCATCGCCGCCCCGGCCAATGCCGGCGATGTGTTCCCCACCGGGCCATATGATCCCTATATCGGGGATATGCTGGAGCATTGGGCCGCCGACGGCGGGCTGGGCAAGCCGGTGGTGGCCTTCGGCGCCCCGGTGCAGAAATATGTCAACGCCCTGTTCAAGACCACCCTCAAGGAAGGCGATGCCGCCCGCGTCACCCTGCCCGACGGGGTGAAAATTCCGCTGTTCGTCACCGAACATCCCAGCGCCATCTATTACGAGGCGCGCTATCCCGACAAGTCGGAGAATTTCAAGGGCGGCATGGCCGCCATGAATCAGAACCTCACCGCGGCCTGCTGGCAGGTGGCCCTGGCCGGCCATCCGGAACAGGATCCGGTGGCGGTGGGGCAAAGCTGCAAGGCCTATTGGGCCAGCCGGTTCCTGCCGGTGTGCGAGCTTCTGGAAACCTCGATCTATAACCGGAAACCCGCCGACGCCGCCCGCATCTGCAAGGAAAAAGAAACCCCGTCGGCTTCCTGACGGAGGTAAGAGCCGCCCGGTCTTACGCGGGCGGCAGAGCTTGCAGATCGGCCAGGATGCGCCGCAGCGGCTCGTCCCAGTCGCCGGGGCGGGGCTGGCGGTAAAGCCGCATGCTGGGATACCAGGGGGTGGCGGGGCCCTGTTCGCCCCAGCGCCAGCAGCCGTCGAAGCGTGACAGCACCCACACCGGCTTGCCCAGGGCTCCGGCCACATGGGCCATGGAGGTGTCGGCGGTGATCACCAGATCGAGATTGACCACCAGGGCGGCGGTATCGGCGAAATCCCCCACCTCGGCCATGGCGTCGAACAGGGGGAAGGGGCTGGCCGCCGCCTGCGCCGCCGGGGCGCCCTTTTGCAGGCTGACCAGGGACAGGCCGGGCAGCGCCGCCAGGGCGGCGAACTGCCGCAGGCGCAGGCTGCGCCGCCGGTCCACCAGATGGGCGCCGGGATCGTGGGGGCGGGGATCGCCGGCCCACACCAGCCCCACCTTGCGGCCGGGCAGGGCGGCCAGACGCCGCGCCCAGCCGGCGGCCTCTTCGGCCTGGGGGGCAAGATAGGGGCAGGGCGCCGGGATGGGGGCCTCGCCGCTTTGGAAGACGAAGGGGGCGCTCATCATCGGCAGGCGCAGATCGTGCGGCGGCTCGGGGTCGTCCTCGGCGATGATGGAACAGCCGCCCGGCAGGCTGCGCAGCAGCCGCACCAGGGCGGGGTAGACCTTCAGGATCACCTGGGCGCCGCGTTCGCGCAGCAGCAGGGCGTAACGGCAGAAGTGCAGCACGTCGCCAAAGCCCTGTTCGGCGAACAGCAGCACCCGTTTGCCGTCCAGCCGCTCTCCTTCGGCCAGCGGGCGCTGAAAGCGCAGCGACGGCGTCAGCCAGGCCCGGCGGTACCAGCGCCATTCCCACTCGGCCCAGCCCTCGGCATACTGGCCCTGGGTGAGCAGGGCCATGCCCAGCGAGACATGGGCCTCGAAGAAATCCGCCTTCAGGGCGATGGCGGCGCGGTAGTGGGCGATGCCCTCATCGATGCGGCGGCGCTCCATGCGGATATTGCCCAGATTGCCGTGCACCTCGGCCAGGCCGGGGGCGCGCTCCAGGGCGGCGCGGAACATCTCTTCGGCCCCATCCAGATCGCCCTCCGCCTCAAGAAGTTTCCCTAAGTTATTGCGCGGATTTGCGGAAGAGTCATCCAGGGCGATGGCGCGGCGCAGGCTGGCCATGGCGCCGGCCTTGTCTCCGGCCAGATCCTGGGCGGCGCCCAGATCGTTCAGGATATGGGCGGCGTCGGGTTTCAGGGCCAGGGCGCGGCCATAGATCTCCACCGCTTCGGGGTAGCGGCGCAGCTCGTGCAGGGTGCGGCCCAGTTCGATCAGGGTGTCCACGTGGCCGGGGCGCAGCGCGGCGGCTTTCTGGAAACTGGCCAGGGCCTCGTCCGGCTGGCCCTGGCGGCTGTGGGCGATGCCCAGATTGCGGTGGGCCTCGGCCATGCCGGGAGTGAGGGCGATGGCGCGGCGGAAGCTTTTCGCCGCCTCGGCCTCGCGCCCCAAGGATTGCAGCGCCACCCCCAGATTATTATGGGCCTCGGCCATGCCGGGCTTTGTCGCCACCGCCTTCCTGAAGCAGGCCACCGCCTCCTTGTGGCGGCCCTGGGCCTGCAGCAGCGAGCCCAGATTGAGGGGGATGGCCGCCTGGCCGGGGGCGCGGGCCATCAGGGCGCGGTAAAGCTGCTCGGCGCCGCTTGTCTCACCGGCCGCGTGCAGGGCCACGGCCTGGGCGAACAGGGCCTCGATACTGGCGTTGGGCGGCAGGCGGATCATGCGGCGAAGGATCTCAGGGCATCGGCAAGCTGGCGCAAGGCGTCGCTCCAGTCGTTGGGGACGGTTTGCAGGAACAGGCGGGCGCTGGGGTACCAGGGGGTGGTCTCGCGGCCGATCAGCCAGCGCCAGCAGCCGTCATAGCGCGACAGGATCCACACCGGTTTGCCCAGCGCCCCGGCCAGATGGGCCATGGAGGTATCCACCGTGACCACCAGATCGAGATTGGCCACCAGGGCGGCGGTATCGGCGAAATCCTTCACCCGCTCCATGGCGTCGAACAGGGCCAGGCCGGGCGGCGGCGTGCGCAGCTGGCTGGCCGGCACCCCCATCTGCAGATTGACCAGCGACAGGCCGGGAATTTCGCTTAAGGCGGCGAACTGCTCCAGTTTCAGGCTGCGCTGGCGGTCCAGCAGATTGGCGGCGAAATCATGGGGGCGGGGATCGCCCGACCACACCAGCCCCACCTTGCGGCCGGGCAGCGGCGCCAGGATTTCGGCCCAGGCGGCCACATCGGCGGGCTGGGCGGCCAGATAAGGCACCGGGGCCGGAATGGTTTCGGGCGTGGTGGCGAAGAGGCGTGGCGCGCTCATCATGGCCAGATGGTAATCGAAGGCGGCGGGCGGATCGTCGAAGCTGCGCACTTCGGCCAGGCCGGGGGCGCTTTGGAACAGGCGTAGCAGCACCTTGTGCACCAGCGCCACCACCCGCGCGCCCCGCGCCGCCAGCAGAGGCGCGTAGCGGATGAACTGCAACACGTCGCCATAGCCCTGTTCGCCGTAAAACAGCAGGGTTTCGCCGTGCAGGGGGCGGCCGTCCCACTCCGGCTGGGTGAAATCCACCTTGAGGCGGCTCAAGGATCCGGTCAGCCAGCGCGCCTTGTAGTCCTCCCAGCCTTCCAGCCAGTCGCCGCGCTGCAACAGGGCGATGGCCAGGTTCAGGCGGGCGCCGTGATAATCGGGGCGGATGGCCAGGGCATTGCGGTAAGAGGCGATGGCCTCGTCGAGGCGGCGGCGGCTTTTCAGCACATTGCCCCGGTTGCTGTGGGCCTCGGCATAGTGGGGCAGCAGGCGGATGGCCTGATCGAAGGCGGCCAGGGATTCCTCCACCTGTCCCAGTTCGCCCAGCAGCACCGCCAGATTATTGTAGGCTTCGGGAAAATCGGCCTTCAGGGCGATGGCCTGGGCGTAGGAGACCTTGGCCGCCTCGGGCTGGCTGGAGGCGCGCAGGGCATTGCCGAGATTGTTGTGGATATCGGGCAGCGAGGCATCCAGGCTGACCGCCTTGGTGATGAAGGCCAGGGCCTTGCGGGTTTCCTCGCGTTCCAGATAGATGGAACCGAGATTGTTATAGGCCGGGGCAAAAAATTCATTAACGGCAATGGCTTGCAGGAAACACTTCGCGGCCTGGTCGAGCTTTTTCATCCGCATGTAGGCGTTGCCCAGGCGGAAATGCGGCTCGGGGTCGCTGGGGCGGCGGGTCACCGCCAGTTCCGAGATCTGCCGGGCGGTTTCGTACTGGCCGTTATGCAGCAGGGCGATGGCCAGTTCGTTCAGCACCAGATCGATGGTGCTGCTGTCCTGGGCCATGGCCGGGCGCAGGCGCAGGGCCCGGTTGGTGGCAAGGATGGCTTCGTCCAGGCGGCCCAGCACCACCAGGGTGCCGGCGCGGTTGATCAGGGCCTCGGGGTAATCGGGGTTGAGGGCCAGGGCCTGGGCGTAGGCGGCGTCGGCCTCCTCGAACGCGCCTTGCAGCCTTAAGGTGTTGCCCAGGCCGTTATAGGCCTTCACATAGGCGGCATCCCAGGCGATGACCTGGCGGTAGAGGGCTTCGGCCTCCACCAGGCGGTTCTGCTGCAACAGGGCGTTGCCGAGATTGTTGGTGGCGGCAACGAAGCCGGGCCTCAGCTCCAGGGCGCGGCGGAACTGCGCCTCGGCCTCCTCGGGGCGCAGGCGGTCCACCAGAAAAACCCCCAGATTGTTGCAGGCCTCGGGAAAATCGGGCTGAAGCTCCAGGGCGCGCTGGTAGCAGGCACGGATCTCGTCGTCATGTTCGGGGGCGTGGCGGTGGCGCTGGCTCAAGGCCTCGCCCAGGTTGCAATGGGCCTGGGGATAGGCGGGGTCCAGGGCCAGGACGCGGTGATAAAGGGCGATGGCCGCATCGAGGGCGCCGGCCAGATGCAGGCGTCCGGCCTTCTGGAACAGAGCGCGGGCGGTCTGCGCCGGCAGGGCCCGCAGCAGGGCCTCGGTCACGTCGGGCCAGCCGCCGGGGCCGCAGCGGAACAGCCGCGCCTGGGGATACCAGGGGGTGCCGTCGTCCAGGCCCCAGCGGTAATCCTGAAACCCTGGCGCCAGCAGCACCCACAGCGGCTTGCCCATGGCCCCGGCCAGATGGGCCACCGGGCCGTCGATGCTGATGATCAGATCCATGCGGGCGATCAGGGCGGCGGTTTCGGCGAAATCGGTCAGCTGGGGGGCCAGATCGATGATCGGCAGGCCGGCGGCGGCCAGATCGGCGGCGGCCCAGGCCTGCTGCAGGCTGTAAAGCCTGACGCCGGGCTGCGCCGCCAGCGGCGCCAGCAGCGGCAGCGGGCAGGCGCGCGCGGCGTGCAGATGGCGCTCAAAAGGGGTGCCCCGCACCGGCTGGCTGGCCCAGACCAGGCCGATTTTAATATCGGCCTCTTCGGCCTCGGGCAGCGGCGCGCCACCTTCGGGAGGCGCCAGATAAGGCACGGGGGCCGCCGCCGCGATCCCCAGGCGGTCGGCCAGGCTGATGATGGACAGGGCGTAATCGGCGGCGGGATGGGGCGCGCCCGCGGGCAGCACGGCGGCCACGCCGGGCAAGGCGGCGAACAGCCGTTCCAGTCCGGGGCGGCATTCCACGGTGACGCGGGCGTGATGGGGCAGCAGGCCGGGCAGGAAGCGGGCATACTGGATCTGGTCGCCATAGCCCTGTTCGGCGGTGATCAAAAGATGTTTGCCGGCCAGGGATTGCCCCTGCCAGACCGGCAGGGTGCGGGCGGACGGGCGCAGCGCGGGCAACTGGAGCCGGGCTTCGAATTCGGCGAACCCCTCGGCCCATTGGGCGCGGGTCAGCAGGCAGGTGCCGAGATTGCTGCGGGCGGTGGCGTCGTTGGGATCCAGGGCGATGGCGCGGCGGTAAAGCCGTTCGGCCTCGTCCAGCTCGCCCAGGGTTTGATGCAAGGTGGCCATGTTGGTCAGGATCACCGCCGCCTCCGGCGCCAGGGCGTGGGCCTGTTCCAGGGCGGCCAGCGCCGGGCGGGGGGCATCCTGCGCCGCCAGGGCGGCGGCCAGATCCAGAAGAATGCTGGGGTCGGCGGGCAGGCCGGCCCGGGCGGCGCGCAAGGTGGCCGCCGCCTGGGGATAAAGCCCCAGGCCGGTTTGGGCCAGCCCCAGCAGATGCAGGATGGAGGGGTGGCCGGGATGGCTGTCCAGGGCCTGCTGGCAGGCGGCGGCGCAGGCATCGTAGCGCTGCCGGTTATAGAGCGCGATGGCGGCGGAAAGATCGGGGGCGGCGGTCTGGTCGGGCATGACGGGATTCCAAACGACAAGGACGGCCCTGCCTTGAAGCCGGCTCCAGACGCCCTACGACCGCCGGTGGACAGGGAAGGCGGCAGAATCCCATCGGCGGCGGCGCTTGGCAAGGGCTTATCCAAACCGCATAAGCCGCGAACCCCTTTTCATGGCGGGGCGATTCGATTACCTTGCCGCCATGAGCCAACAGAATTCCACTGCCGGGCACTGCCATGTTCCGGAAAAATCCTCTTTGGGTGTGCTGTTCGTCGGCGCCCTGGGGGTCGTCTATGGTGACATCGGCACCAGCCCTCTCTACACCCTGCACGAATGCTTCGCCGGCGAACATCCCATCGCCGTCACCCGCGGCAACATGCTGGGCATCCTGTCGCTGATCTTCTGGTCCATCATGCTGATCGTCTCGATCAAGTATGTGATCGTGACCATGCGGGCCAGTAACCGGGGCGAGGGCGGCAGTCTGGCGCTGCTGGCCATGCTGCATCACGTCAAGGAAAAGCCATGGCTGCCGCCGCTGGTCTCCACCCTGGGGATCGCCGCCGCCGCGCTGTTCTATGGCGATTCCACCATCACCCCGGCGGTGTCGGTGCTTTCGGCCATCGAGGGGCTGGAGGTGGCGGCGCCGTCCTTGAGCGACTATGTCATTCCCATCACTCTGGCCATCCTGCTGGCGCTGTTCGCCATCCAGCGCTTCGGCACCGCCCTGGTGGGCAAGATGTTCGGCCCGGTGATGATTTTGTGGTTCGCCTGTCTGGGCATCATGGGAATCCGCAATATCGCCCATGCGCCGCTGGTGCTGGCGGCCATCAGCCCGCATTACGGCATCATGTTCATCGTGCATCACGGCATGCTGGGCTTCCTGTCCCTGGCCTCGGTGGTGCTGGCCGTGACCGGCGGCGAGGCGCTTTACGCCGATATGGGCCATTTCGGCCGCACGCCCATCGCCCTGGCCTGGTATTTCCTGGTTCTGCCCTCGTTGGTGCTGAACTATTTCGGCCAGGGGGCGCTGCTGCTGAAGGATCCCGCCGCCCTGGCCAATCCCTTCTATCTGATGGCGCCGCACTGGGCCCTGATGCCGCTGCTGATCCTGTCTGCCCTGGCCACGGTGATCGCCTCGCAGGCGGTGATCTCGGGGGCTTTCTCGGTCACGGTGCAGGCCATGCAGCTGGGCTATCTGCCGCGCATGCGGGTTTTGCACACCTCGGCCCAGGAAAAGGGGCAGATTTATCTGCCCTTCCTCAACGGCGTGCTTACCGTGTTCGTCTGCGCCCTGGTGATCGGCTTCCAGTCCTCCTCCAACCTGGCGGCGGCCTACGGCATCGCCGTGACCGGCACCATGGCCATCACCACCATCATGGTGGGCATGGTGGCCACCTATCTGTGGCACTGGAAGAGCCGTCTGGGCTACGCCATGCTGGGGCTGTTCCTGGTGGTGGATCTGGCCTTCTTCTCGGCCAACGCCTCGAAGATCGTGCATGGCGGCTGGTTCCCGCTGGCCATGGGCGTGATCATCTTCTCGCTGCTGATGACCTGGAAACGCGGGCGCCTGCTGGTGTCGGAGATCCGCCAGAGCAATTCCATGCCGGTGGAGGACTTCCTGCGCTCGGTGATCAACAGCCCCAACGTGTTCCGTCCCAAGGGCACGGCGGTATTCCTGACCAGCGTGCGCGACGCCATTCCCCCGGCCCTGCTGCATAACCTGAAACATAATCAGGTGCTGCACGAACATACCGTGCTGATGACGGTGGATGTGGAGGATATTCCCCATGTGCCGTCGGAAGGGTCCATCACAAGCGAGCATCTGGGCGACGGTATCTACCGCGTGACCCTGCATTACGGCTTCATGGATCAGACCAACCTGCCGCGCACCCTGGCCAATGCCACCGAACAGGAACTGGGCTTCTTCTACGAACCCATGAAGATCTCCTACTTCCTGAGCCGCGAAACCATCGTGCCCAGCTTCGACCCGCGCCTGGGGCTGATCCGCCACCGCCTGTTCGCCTGGATGTCGCGCAGCGCCGCCTCGTCGATGGAATTCTTCTCGCTGCCCATCAACCGCGTGGTGGAACTGGGCGATCAGGTGGAGATCTAAACCGGGCTGTATAGCCCCCCGCCCCGGCGGTTCAAATCATTGCGCCTGTTCTCCCCAGCGCCGGGCCAGCACGGCGCAGGCCATCAGCTGGAACTGATGAAACAGCATCACCGGCAGCACCACCATGCCCACCATGGGGCCGGAAAACAGCACATTGGCGATGGGCACGCCGCTGGCCAGGCTTTTCTTCGAGCCGCAGAAGACGATGGCGATGCTGTCGGCGCGGTTGAAGCCCAGGCGGCGGGCGGCGGCATGGGTGGTGACAAGGGCCAGGGCCAGCAGGCCGAGATCGAGGGCGGCCAGCAGCAGCAGGGCCGAGGGCGGCAGGCGGTGCCACAGGCCGCCGCTCACCGCTTCCGAAAAGGCGCCATACACCACCATCAGGATCGATCCCCGGTCGACGAACGCTAAAAGGGCGCGGTGCCGCGCCGCCCAGGCGCCGAGCCAGGGCCGCAGCAGCTGCCCGGCCAGGAAGGGGGCCAGCAGCTGCAGCATGATGGCCTTGACGGCCCCCAGGCTGACGCCGCCGCCGCCCTGGCGGATCAGCAGCCCGGCCAGCAGCGGGGTGAGAAACACCCCCAGCATGTTGGAGGCCGAGGCGCTGCAGATGGCGGCGGGCACATTGCCGCGGGCGATGGAGGTGAAGGCGATGGACGACTGCACGGTGGAGGGCAGGCAGCACAGAAACAGCATGCCCGCCGCCAGCGAGGCCGGCAGCAGGACGGAAAGCGCCAGCCCGGCCAGGGGGAACAGCACAAAGGTGCAGCCGAACACCAGCAGATGCAGCCGCCAGTGGGCCAGCCCGGCGATCACCGCCTCGCGCGGCAGGCGGGCGCCGTGCAGGAAGAACAGCAGGGCGATGGCCAGGGCGGTGGCATGATGGAAGCCCTGGGCGAAGCCGCCGCGGGCCGGCAGCAGGGAGGCCAGCCCCACGCAGCCCACAATGGCCAGGGAATAGGCATCGGGCTTCAGGCGGCGGGCCCAGGGGCTCACGCCGCGTCTCCCTGATCCTCGTCGTCGGGGGCGTTGGGGTCGCCGGGGGCGGTTTCCCAGTCCAGACCGGCAATGAGCACGGCGCGGCTGCCGTCCATCATCTCGGCGCAGGCGATCAGGCCGCGCTGCTCCAGATAGCCCAGCTGGCTGCGGCCGCGCCGGGCCGAACGGCTGCCGATGGCGCGGGCGATGCGGGCATCCGAGGGGCAGGGCGCCTGTTCCAGGGCGGCGCGGGCCAGCAGCAGGAACAGGCCCTGGCTGTCTTCCGGCAGGGTGGCGGCCACGGCCAGGGCTTTGCGCCATTCGTCCTGATCGGCGTCGGCGGTGCCGTCCGGAGCGGCGGCGGCCTGGGCGCGGGCCAGGGCCAGCTTGCGGCGGAAGGTGACCAGATCCAGCAGGCGGCCGTTCAGGGCATGGCTGCGGCAGCGCACGATGAAATCCTGATAAAGCACGGAAAAAGAACGGTAAACCGCTTCCGGATCTTCCAGGATCTCGGCCATCACCGCATCGTAATCGGCGCGTTCATTGCCGGCGGGGCGCGGGGCGGCGGGCCGGGGAGTCGGGCGCGGCGGCGCGGCG
>JAJZGK010000024.1 GCA_021798485.1 Pseudomonadota bacterium | reverse complement strand
CGCACCCGCGCCCTGCTGCCCGCCCTGCCCGGCGCGTGGGCGGAAACCGCCGCCCGGCTGCGGGCGGCGGTTTCCGCCGGGGGAGATCCGGTTTAAACGGCGGCCAGAACCGGAACGCCCGCTAATACCCGCCGCCGCCGGCGGCGGCGGGATCGACCTTGCGCACGAAGGGCATCAGCAACAAGGCGAGCACGAAGACCAGGGCCATCATCAGCAGCACGTCGTCGAAGGTCAGCACCAGCGACTGGCGCATCAGCCGCTGTTCGATCAGGGCGCGGGCGGCCCCGGCGGCATCGGTGGCGAAGCGGCCGTCGAAGCGGTCGGTCAGGGCGTTCAGCTGATCCTGCACCACGGCGCGGGCGGCGGTGATGCGCTCGGCCAGGCGCAGATGATGCAGGGCGTTGCGGCTGACGATCTCGTTGTTGATGACCGCCAGACCGATGGCCCCGCCCAGGTTGCGCATGAGATTGTAAAGACCGCTGGCGTTCTGCACCTCCTCGCGCGGCAGGGTGCCCAGCGACAGCTGGTTGATGGGCAGGAAGCACAGCATCAGGGCCATGCCGCGCACCGCCTGGGGCAGGAACATATCCCAATAGCCCCAATCGGCGGTGATGGCGCTGTTGAGGTAAAGACCGCCGCCGAAGCAGGCCAGACCCAGGCCCAGCATCAGGCGCGGGTCCATCTTCTTGACCAGGATGCCGGCCAGCGGCGCCGACATGAACTGGAAGATGCCGGTGACCATCATGGTCAGGCCGATTTCCAGCGAGTCGTATTGCTTCACCTCGTCGAGAAACAGCGGGATGACATAGACCGAGCCATAGAGGCCGATGCCCAGGATGAAGCTGAAGCAGCAGCCGATGAGAAAATTGCGGTCCTTGAAGGCCCGCAGATCCACCACCGGATGCGCCACCGTCAGCTCCCGCCACAGCAGCAGCAGGAAACTGGTGCCGGAAATCACCGCCACGGTGGTGATGACATGATCGGAAAACCAGTCGTTGCGGGTGCCTTCCTCCAGCACATATTCGAGGCAGCCGAGAAAGCCGGCCACGAACAGAATGCCCCAGCCGTCGAAGCCCTTCAGCATCTCCCAGCGCGGCCCCTCGCCGCGCACGAACAGGAACACCATCAGGGTGACGAACAGCCCCGGCCCCACATTGATCAGGAACAGCCAGTGCCAGGTCAGGCTTTGCGTCAGCCAGCCGCCCAGGGTGGGGCCGATGGTGGGGGCCATGGTGGCGGTCAGCCCCACCAGCACCGAAACCATGGCCTGCTGGCGCTGCGGGAACAGCATGAAGCTGGTGGCGAACACCGTGGGAATCATCGCGCCGCCCAGGAAGCCCTGCAAGGCGCGGAACACGATCATGGAATTGATGTCCCAGGCGAAGGCGCAGGCGGCGCTCATCACGGTGAAGGTGATGCAGGAGGCCAGGAACAGCGTGCGGGTGGACAGCAGCCGGGCCAGCCAGCCCGACAGCGGGATCATGATGACCTCGGCGATGAGATAGGCCGTCTGCACCCACGAGACCTCGTCGGAGCCGGCGCTGATCCCGGCCTGGATCTGCGAGAGCGAGCTTGAAACGATCTGAATATCGAGAATGGCCATGAACATGCCCACCACCATGGACATGAAGCCAATCCAGTCGCGTCCAGAGACCGCCCGTTCGGCGGGGTGCTTGGGGGTGAGGGGAACGGGAGTCTCTGGACGGACCTCGGGAGCGGTGGACATGGCCTTAGGGCGCCCCGTCGGCCAGCTTGGGGGCATCCCCCGCGCTGGCCACGGCACGTCCGTGGGTATCCACCGTCACGACCGCGCTCATGCCCGGGCGGAGCTTACCCGCCAGGGCACGGCCGGGATCGAGAAGGATCTTGACCGGAATACGCTGCACCACCTTGGTGAAATTGCCGGTGGCGTTATCGGGCGGCAGCAGGCTGAAATCGGCGCCGCTGGCCGGCGACAGGCTATCGACGCGGCCCGCGATCTCCTGGCCGGGAAAGGCGTCGATGCTGACGCCGACCGGCTGGCCGGGGCGCATGTGGGCGATCTGGGTTTCCTTGAAATTGGCCTCCACCCACACATGGGTCAGCGGCACCACCGACAGCAGCGGCGTGCCGGGGCGGACATATTCCCCCACCTCGACGCCGCGGTTGCCCACCACGCCGTCGACCGGCGCCGTCACCACGGTATGGGCCAGATCGAGACGGGCCGCCTCGAGCTGGGCACGGGCCTGGTCGAGCTGGGCCAGATCCATGGCGTGCTCGCTGTCGAGCACGGCGAATTCGCGGCGGCTGGCCTGGGCGGTGGCCTCGGCGGCGCGCATGGCGGACGTGGCCTTCAGGCTGTCGGCCTGATGGGTGTCGAGCATCTGGCGGCTGACGAACTGGTCGCGCACCAGGGCGCGGCTGCGGGCCAGATCGGCGCGCGAGCGCACCACCTCGGCCGAGGCGCTGCCCACCCGGGCCTCCGCCGCCGACACATTGGACTGCTGCAGGGCGATGCGGGCCTCGAGATTGGCCAGGGCCGCCTCGCGCGCCGCCACCAGGGCCTGCATCTCGGCCACCCGGGCGCGGTAGTCGCGGTCGTCGATGCGCAGCAGAAGCTGGCCCTTGCGCACATGCTGATTGTCGGTCACCGCCAGGTCCGCCACATGGCCGCCCACCTTGGGGCTGATGGAGGTGATATCGCTTCTCAGGTAGGCGTCGTCGGTATCCTCGTGAAAGCGCCAATTGGTCAGCCACTCATAGCCGGACACCGCCAGGGCCAGGCCGAGGGCGGTGCCGACAAAGATGAGTGCTTTGCGCTTGGTCATGGCATACTTTCCCGTATGAACCGGTTGAAAAACTAAACTGAACGGTTTAGTAAATAACAGCGTCCCGCAGAGAGGTCAAGAATGTCGCGTCCAAAAAAAATCGATTGCTGCACCGGCCAGCCCGCCCCCAGCAAACAGGAGGCGATTTTGGCTGCGGCGCAGGCGGTTTTTCTGGACAGCGGCTATGCCGCCGCCAGCATGGACGCGGTGGCGGCGCTGGCCAATGTGTCGAAGGCCACCATCTACGCCCATTTCTCCAGCAAGCGCGCCCTGTTCGAGGAAATGATCGGCGCCCGCTGCTCGGTGGCCTTCGCGCCGTTGCCCCTGCCGGAATGCTATTCCGACGCCCGCCAGGCCCTTTATGAGATGGCCGCCCATTTCGTTTCGCTGCTGATGGCCCCCGAGGCCCTGGCCCTGCACCGGGTGATCATGGGGGAAAGCCCGCGTCTGCCGGAAGTGGGCGAGGCCTTCTACAGCGTGGGGCCGGTGCGCGCCATCCAGCGCCTGACCGCCCTGCTGTCCGATCTGGCCCGGCGCGGCCTGCTGGCCCTGGACGAGGAGGAGATGCCGCTGGCCATCGATCTTTTCACCGGCATGCTGAAGGGCGACATGCACCTGCGCGCCGTGCTCGGGGTGCCGCCCAAGCCCGGCATGACCCCGGAACGGCTGGCCGCCGGCGCCGCCGACATGTTCATGGCCCGCTACGGGGTGAAACCGGCCAACCGCTGACGTGGCTCGTTGGCCGGTATCCAGCGCGCATTGAGCGAGCGGCCAAGGCGGCGGATGCCGCCGCCCGGCGAGGGACAGTACAACCGGTCAATTCATTGGCCGGTTGGTCTGCAATAGCAAAAACGGCCACGGCGGCCGGGGGGAACCTCACCCCCGGCCGCCATGGCCGTCGGCGCCGGTCCACGGGCCCCCACCCGCGGACGCCGCCAGCGGGTTACAAGAACAGATCGGGCAGCAGCGGCTGGCCGGGCGAAACGGCGTAGCGCTCGAAATCGCTCTGGCCCTCCTCGCGCAGCACCTCCTCGTCCAGCAGGAAGCGGCCGCTGGTCTGGCGGCTGGGGCGGGTGAGCAGCGCCCAGGCGGCCTCGGCCACGATCTCGGGCGTGCGGCAGAACTCGGTCTTCACCGCGCCGCCCAGCATGGCCAGGGCGGCGGTGGCGATCACCGTTTTCGGCCACAAGGCGTTGACGGCGATGCCCCGCTCCTTCCATTCCTCGGCCAGGCCCAGCACGCACATGCTCATGCCGAATTTGCTCATGGTGTAGGCCAGATGCGGGCCGAACCAGCGCGGCTCCAGGGAAATGGGCGGGCTCAGCATCAGGATATGCGGATTTTCCGCCTGCTTCAGGTAGGGCAGGCAGGCCTGGCTGGTCAGGAAGGTGCCGCGCATGTTCACCCCCATCATCAGATCGAAGCGCTTGGCCGGGGTGTCCAGCGTGCCGGTGAGATTGATGGCCGAGGCATTGTTGACCAGGATATCGATGCCGCCGAAATGCGCGGCGGCATCGGCGGCGGCCTTGTCCAGCTGGGTCTCGTCGCGGATATCCACCTGCAGGGCCAGGGCCTGACCGCCGGCGGCGCGGATCTCCTCGGCGGCGCTATGGATGGTGCCGGGCAGGCTGGGATGGGGTTCGGTGGTCTTGGCGGCGATGACGATATTGGCGCCGTCGGCGGCGGCGCGCAGGGCGATGGCCTTGCCGATGCCGCGGCTGGCGCCGGTGATGAACAGGGTTTTGCCTTTAAGAGAACGCATGGTTTTTCATCCTTGATAAAACGCGGTCAGGCGGGCTCGAAGGCGCGGTCGGCGTCGCGCCAGGCGGCGATCCAGGCGGGCAGAGGCTGGGAGACCCCTCCGCCCGCCAGATCCGCCACCTGCTGGGGCGGGATCACCGCCCCTTGGGCCACGAATGCCCCCCGCACCACGGCATGACAGGCCACGGTGGCGCCGCTTTGCAGAACATGTTCGATGTAAAGCCACTTCTCGTCCCAGCCCAGCACGCGGCTGGTCAGGGTGAAGCGCTGAAACGGCCCCAGGGGGCGGCGGAAGCGCACCAGCGCCGCGCCGATCACCGGCTGCCAGCGATCCTTGAGCACCCGCCGCCACAGGCCGCAGCGCACGATGAGATCGAGGCGGCCCAGATCCATCAGCGCCATATAGCGGGCGTTGTTCATGTGAATGTTGATGTCGAGATCATGGGGCCACACCCGGAAGCGCAGCACCGAGTCGCCGCTGAAGGGAATACGGGGGCGGAAAAAGGTGGAAACGATCACCGCCACCACGCGCAGCCACAGATTCATGCCAGGGCCCTTTCGTGGGAAAAGAGGGGGTGGGCGGAGCGGCGCCGCCGGGAGACTGGCGACGCCGGCCCCATCCCACCCCAAACCACCCCGCCGCCCCACTGTCCAGAAGGCGGCGGAGCGTCCCGGATCAGAAGGCATCCTCCGGGAAATCCATCAGCGCGCCGCCGCCGGCCATCAGGGCCGAGAACAGGCCGCCGGTCTGGGGCAGCATGCGCTCCATGAAGAAGCGGGCCGTGCCCAGCTTGGCGCGGTAGAAGGGATCCTGATCGGCCTTGGGCAGCGAGATCTGCGCCATGCGGGCCCACTGGTAGGCCAGGGCCACCAGGCCGAACAGGCGCAGATAATCGGTGGCCGCCGCCGCCGCCTCCTCGGGCTTGGCCAGACCGACGCGGGCGATCTGCCCGGTGGCCTGCTGCAGCCGCACGAAGGCCTTGGCCAGGGGCTGCACGAACGGCCCCAGCTCGTCGTCCTCCACATGGGCGGCGATGAAATCGCCCACCGGATGGAAGAAGGCGCGCAGGTAGCGTCCGGCATGGGCCGGCATCTTGCGCCCCACCAGATCCAGGGCCTGAATGCCGTTGGCCCCTTCATAGATCTGGGCGATACGGCAATCGCGCACCAGCTGCTCCATGCCGTGTTCGCGGATGAAGCCGTGCCCGCCGAACACCTGCATGCCGTGGTTGGCGGCTTCGAAGGCCAGATCGGTCATCAGCGCCTTGACGATGGGAGTCATCACCGCCACGAAATCCTCGGCCTCGCGCTTTTCCGGCCCATCGACGCTGTGCTCGGCGATATCCAGGCGGTTGGCCACCCAGGCGGCCAGGGCGCGGCAGCCTTCGGTGGTGGCGCGGATGGTCAGCAGCATGCGCCGCACATCCGGGTGATGGATGATGGGATCGGCGGCCTTGTCGGGCGCCTTCACCCCCGACAGCGAACGGCCCTGCAGCCGGTCGCGGGCATAGGCCACCGCTCCCTGATAGGAGGCTTCGGCCAGACCCAGCCCCTGCACGCCCACGGCCAGGCGTTCCTCGTTCATCATGGTGAACATGGCGCGCATGCCCTTGCCGGCCTCGCCCACCAGCCAGCCGGTGGCCTCGTCGAAATTCATCACGCAGGTGGCCGAGGCCTTGATGCCCATCTTGTGCTCGATGGAGCCGCAGGCGGCGCCGTTGCGCCGGCCGGGAGTACCGTCGGCATCGGGCAGGAACTTCGGCACCAGGAACAGGCTGATGCCCTTGATGCCCTTGGGGGCGTCGGGCAGGCGGGCCAGCACCAGATGCACGATGTTCTCGGTCAGATCATGCTCGCCGGCCGAGATGAAGATCTTGGTGCCGGTGATCTTGTAGCTGCCGTCGGCCTGGGGCACCGCCTTGGTGCGGCACAGGCCGAGATCGGTGCCGCAGTGGGGCTCGGTCAGGCACATGGTGCCCGCCCAGGTGCCGTCCACCAGCTTGGGCAGATAGGCCTGCTTCAGCGCGTCGGAGGCATGGGCGTAAAGCGCGGTATAGGCGCCGTGGCTCAGGCCCGGATACATGCCGAACGACAGGTTGGTGGCGCAGATCATCTCCGACACCAGGGTGTTGATCATCTGCGGCATGCCCTGGCCGCCGAACTCGGGGGCGCAGGCCAGCCCGGTCCAGCCGCCCTCGCGGAACAGATCGTAGGCCTGTTTGAAGCCCTGGGGGGTGCGCACCGCGCCGTTGTCCCAGGTGCAGCCTTCCTCGTCGCCGGAGCGGTTCAGGGGGTGCAGCACCTGTTCGCACAGCTTGGCCGCCTCTTCCAGCACCGGGTCGAAGAGATCGGGGGTCATGTCCTCGAGGCCGGGCAGCTTGCAGAGATCCGCGCCCTGGTTCAGCTCATAGAGGACGAAGCGCATATCGCGCAGGGGAGCTTGGTAATTCGCCATGATGTCAGTTCCTGAGCGGCTTGCCGGTTTCAAGGATGCTTTCGATGCGGGCCAGGGTGCCGGGATGGCGCACCAGCCGCATGAAGGCGGCGCGTTCGGCCTCCAGAATGTGGGCCTCGTCCACCGGCTTGCTGATGTCGGCGCCATCGCCCGACAGCACCCGCGCCAGTTCGCCGGCCACCACCAGATCATGTTTGGTGGCGATGCCGCGGCGGTGGAAGCCCTCGGCCGCCATCACCATGCCCACCCGGGCGCTTTCCCCCGGCAGGATGTAGTCGGCGGGCGCGGGCGGCGCGTAGCCGTCCACCAGGCTCAGGGCCCGGGCCTTGGCATCGGCCAGCAGGCGGTCGCGGTTCATGGTGATGCCGTCGCCGGGGCGCAGGAACAAAAGCTCCTTGGCCTCGGCCGCCGACTTGGCCACCGTGGCGGTGCTGATGGTTTCGAACACCTTGGCCACGGCGGGCATCGGCCCCCTGGGCATCTTGGGGTTGGCCGCCCAGCGGGCCAGCATCTCCTTGCAGCCGCCCCAGCCGGGAATGAGGCCGACGCCGCATTCCACCAGCCCGACATAGGTTTCGGCATGGGCCTGCACGGCGGCGCAGTGCAGCAGCACCTCGCAGCCGCCGCCCAGCGCCAGGCCGGACGGCGCCCCCACCACCGGGAAGGGGGCGTATTTCAGCGCCTTGTAGGTTTCCTGGCCGGCGGCCACCAGTTGCTCGATCTCGGTCCAGGCGGCGATGTTGGCGGCAAAAAGCGCCAGGCCCAGATTGGCCCCGGCCGAGAAGTTGCCGCCCTCGTTATAGATCACCATGGCCTTATAGGACTTGGCGGTCAGCTTCAGGGCCTTGCCGAGCAGGGCCATGATATCGGGGTCGAGGGCGTTCATCTTGCTGGCGAATTCGAAGCAGGTGACGCCGTCGCCGATATCCCACAGCGCCGCCGAGCCGTTCTTCAGCAGCGGCTTGGCATTGAGCTTGATATCGGCCAGCAGCAGCACGCCTTCGGGGCGCAGCAGATCGTGATAGGCGCCGTCCAGGCCCAGATACTGCTTTTTGCCGGCCTCGACGCGGTAGAAGCTTTTCTCGCCCGCCAGGGTCAGCAGGGCCGGCACCGCCATGCCCTCGGCGGCCAGACGCTGCGCCAGCCAGGCGGCGCCCAGCTGGTCGATCAGCTCGAAGGGGCCGAACTTCCAGTTGTAGCCCAGGCGCATGGCCTCATCCACCGCCGGAATGGCGTCGGCGGCTTCCGGCACCAGGCTGGCGGCATAGGAGAGGGTGCGGGCCAGCACCCGCCAGGCGTAGCGCCCGGCCTTGCCGTCGGACGCCAGCAGATCCTTGAGCTTTTTCGGAAGCTCCAGCTCGGCCTTGCGCTGCGGACGGTATTCGCCCGACACCAGATCCATGGCCTCCTTGACCTTGCCGCCGCCGGCGCGGTTCAGGCGGTAGAAGCCGCCCTTGCCCTTGCGCCCGGTATAGCCCTCGGCGATCATTTTCGTGATCAGCGGCAGATCGCGGTTGGCGGCGTGGAAGGGATCCTCGGCCGGCAGGGCCTTGGCCATGCTGGCATTGACATGGGGCATGAGATCCAGCCCCACCAGATCCAGAAGCCCGAAGACGCCGGTTTTGGGAATGCCCATGGGGCGGCCCACCACGGCATCGGCCTCTTCCACGCTCAAGCCGCCGTCGACGGCTTCCACCACCGCCACCTGCAGCCAGTAGACGCCCAGGCGGTTGGCGATGAAGCCGGGCCGGTCCTTGCACATGACGATGGTCTTGCCCAGGGTGACATCGGCGAAGCGGCTGACGCTCTCGATGGCCTCGGGGCGGGTTTTGGCGCCCTGCACCACTTCCAAAAGGCGCATGTAGCGCGGCGGATTGAAGAAGTGGGTGATGCAGAAATCGGCGGCGAAGCGCTCGGGCAGGCCCTGCACCAGCACATCCAGCGGAATGGTGGAGGTGTTGGACGACACCACCGACCCCGCTTTGCGCACCTTGTCGATGCGGGCATAGAGATCCTGCTTGATGTCGAGGCGCTCGATCACCGCCTCGACGATCCAGTCGCAATCGGCCAGCTGGTCGAGGTGATCCTCCACATTGCCGGTGCTGACCAGCCTGGCGGCGCGCTTGGACATGAAGGGAGCCGGATCGGCCTTCAGCATCTTGGCCACCGCCCCTTCGGCGATGACGTTGCGGTTCTCGGCGCCGGCGGGAACGATGTCCAGCAGCAGCACCGGAATTCCGGCATTGGCGACATGGGCGGCGATCCCCGCCCCCATGACGCCGGCGCCGATGACGGCGACTTTCCTGATCTCGGCCATTAGAGCGCCTCCAGAACCGTGGCGATGCCCTGACCGCCGCCGATGCACTGGCTGGCCAGGGCGTAACGCTTGCCTTCCCGCTTCAGCAGGGCGGCGGCCTTGCCGGTGATACGGGCGCCGGTGGCGCCCAGGGGATGGCCGAGGGCGATGGCGCCGCCATCGAGATTGATGATCTCGGACGGGATCTTGAGATCGCGGATGCAGGCGATGGCCTGGGCGGCGAAGGCCTCGTTCAGCTCCACCACGCCGAGATCGGCCACGCTGATGCCGGCGCGGGCCAGGGCCTTGGTGGAGGCGCCCACCGGACCGATGCCCATGATATCGGGGCGGCAGCCGGAAATGGCGATGGAGGCGATTTTGGCCAGGGGCTCCAGGCCATGCTTCTCGGCATAGTCCAGCGAGCAGACCAGGGTGGCCGAGGCGCCGTCGGTCAGCGGCGAGCTGGTGCCGGCGGTGACGCTGCCCTGTTCGCTGAAGGCGGGCTTCAGGCCGGCCAGGCTTTCGGCGGTGGTGTCGGCGCGCACGCAGCCGTCTTCCCGGACGGCGCCGATGGCCACGATCTCGTCGGCCAGACGCCCGGCGGCCTGGGCCGCCGCCGCCTTCTTGTGGCTTTCCACGGCGAAGGCTTCCTGTTCGGCGCGGCTGATGCCCCACTCGCGGGCCACGTTCTCGGCGGTATCGCCCATGCCGATATAGGCGCCGGGATTGGCGGCATAAAGCGCCGGATTGGGCAGCGGGTTGTAGCCCATCATCGGCACCCGGCTCATGCTTTCCACCCCGGCGCAGACGAACACCTCGCCGGCGCCCATCTGGATGGCCCCGGCGGCGGCATGGATCGACTGCATGGAGGAGCCGCAGAAGCGGTTGATGGTCTGGCCGCCCACGGTCAGGGGCAGACCGGCGTTCAGGGCCACCAGACGGGCCATGTTGAGGCCCTGCTCGCCTTCGGGGAAGGCGCAGCCCAGGATCAGATCCTCGATATCCTCGGGACGGACCTTGCTGCGCTCGATGAGGGCGCGGACGGTGGCCGCCGCCAGATCATCGGGGCGAACGGTGGTCAGAGCGCCCTTCTTGGCGGGCGTGAACGGCGAACGGGCATAGCCCGCGATAACCACGGTCTTCATGAACGGATCTCCAAACTGATGGACTGTCTGACAGAAACCCGAGGCGAAGACCGTTTGGGGGAACGGATGCGGCGCCTCAGGCCGGTGGAATGGATGCGCCCCGGGCCGTCAGGGCCTCGATGGCGGTGCGCTCGATCTCTTTCAGCTCGCTTAAGGACTGCTCCAGGGCCTGGCGCTGATCCTCCAGCAGATTCATGCGGCTGCGCACCTTGGCGATCAGCAGCTGCATCTGTTCGACCCGCGCGGTGTCGACCACGTAGAGATCGAGGAACTCCTTGATATCGCGTAAGGAAAAGCCCAGCCGCTTGCCGCGCAGGATCAGAATCATCCGGGCCCGGTCGCGATAGGAATAGACCCGGGTATTGCCGGCCCGCTGCGGCGAGATCAGCCCCTGATCCTCGTAGAAGCGGATGGTGCGGGGGGTAACCCCCAGCTCGCGCGCCAGTTCGGTAACCGAGTAAATCTTCTCCATGCGACAGTTCCCTATTTACGGGCGAAAATTGACGTTCGGGGCCCGTAACATCCCTATACGTCACTTTGAGGTCGCGGATAATGAACATGGGCGAGGCCATTGGCAAAGCCTTTTCTTGCTTACGCGGTGTGAGCGGGAACGGGGGCGGCCTGGGCCGCCTCTTCGGCCTGCAGCTCTTTCTTGCTGAGCTTGCCGACCATGGTCTTGGGCAGTTCGGCGCGCAGTTCGATCTGCTTGGGCATTTCGATGCGCGACAGATAGCCCGACAGGAAGTCCTTCAGCTGCTCCGGGGTGGCGGCGTGGCCGTCCTTCAGGCGCACGAAGGCCTTGGGAGCCTGGCCGCGATAGGGATCGGCAACGCCGATCACCACCACCTCGGCCACGTCGGGATGCTGATAAAGGGCTTCCTCGATGACGCGGGGATAGATGTTGTAGCCGCCGCTGATGATCACATCCTTGATGCGGTCCACCAGGAAGATGTAGCCGTCCTCGTCGATATAGCCGATATCGCCGGTGCGCAGGGCGCCGTCGAACATCACCGCCGCGGTATCCTCGGGGCGGTTCCAGTAGCCGGCCATCACCTGCGGACCACGGATGCAGATCTCGCCCTTCTCGCCCTGCTCCATGCGGATGGCGGGATCGAGGGGCGAGCGCACCTCGATGCTGGTGCCGGGCATGGGAATGCCCACCGAACCGGCCTTGACGGCGCCGCCCAGGGGATTGCAGGTGGCCACCGGCGCCGATTCGGTCAGGCCGTAGCCCTCCACCAGATGGCAGCCGGTCAGCTGCTCGAAGCGGGCCCGCACCTCCACCGGCAGCGGCGCCCCGCCCGAGATGCACACCTTGATCGAGGAGAGATCCCAGGCGCCCTGCTCGGCGGCGCCGTTCAGCGCCGTATAGATGGTGGGCACGCCGGGGAACAGGGTGGGACGCTTGCGGGTGATGGTCTTCAGCACCTGCTCCAGCTCGAAGCGCGGCAGCAGGAACAGCTCGGCCCCCACCGCCAGGCCGAAATTCATTCCCACCGTCATGGCGAAGACATGGAACAGCGGCAGCACCAGCAGCATGCGTTCCTGGCCCAGGGATATCTCGGGAACCCAGCGGCACAGCTGCGCGGTGTTGGCGGTGATGTTGGCGTGGGTCAGCATGGCGCCCTTGGGCACGCCGGTGGTGCCGCCGGTATATTGCAGCACCGCCACATCCTGTTCCGGCACGATCTCCACCGGACGCACCTCGCCCTGGCTGGCCAGCAGCCGCTCGAAACGGACATGGTGCAGATCATCGGGGATGGCCACCACCTCCGAGCGCTTGAAAACGTTGAACATCACGCTTTTCACGGCGGTCAGGCTGCCGCTCATGGAACAGACCACGATGCGTTCCAGGCAGTTCGCCGCCTCCAGCATGGCCGCCACCTTGGGGTAGATCTGGCGGATATCCAGAGTCACCATGATGCGGGTGCCGGAATCCTCGATCTGGTGCTTCAGTTCCCGCTCCACATAGAGCGGGTTGAAGTTCACCACGATGCCGCCGGCCTTGAGCACGGCGAAATAGCTGATGACGTAATAGGGGCAGTTGGGCAGGCACAGGCCGACACGGGTGCCCTTCTTCACGCCCAGTTGCTGAAAACCGCGGGCGGCGCGGTCCACCAGGCGGGCCAGTTCGCCATAGCTGGTTTTGCGGCCCAGGAAGTCCAGGGCGGGACGGTCGGCGAAGCGCCGGGCCGACTCTTCCAGAATGCTGGGCGCGGGGACGAGCGGAATCGGCGTCGTCCGGTCGATGGCGACGGGCATCTTGATCTCCAAACGATGTTTCCTGGCCTCTCCCGTCCGCCGGAGACCGGCTCCGGCGGACGGGGAAGCGGCCTTAGAACTTCAGCGTGATGCCGGTGCTGACGATATCGACGCTGTTGTTATAGGACCCGGTCAGCACACCGGCGGCCGAATTGGCTTCCTCGGTAATGCTGCCCTTGTCGGCGAACAGGTGGGCATAGGCCAGATCCAGGCTGACGTTCGACAGCACGTTGTAGGTCACGCCGAGCGAGGTGTAATAGCGGTTGGTATCCGGGATGCGGGCGGTGCGGTTGGCCGCGGTCACCGGGCTCTGGTCGTAGGCCACGCCGGTATGGATCACCCACTTGTCGGTGGGCTTATAGTTGGCGCCCAGCGAAATGAAGTAGGTATCACGCCAGTTTTCCGGCGTGGAGCTGATGGAGCTGCCGTTATCGCCCACCACGTTCAGGTTCTGCAGCACCGACCAGTGCGTCCAGGACAGATCCGACATCACCGCCCACTGGCTGTTGATGTCGTGATAGAGGCCGATATTCAAGGAATCCGGCGTGGTGATCTTGGCGGTGGCGCCCTGATCGTTCATCCCCAAAGCCGTGGCGTAGGGGGAAAGCGCCCCGGGCAGCGAATACTGGGCATTGCCGTCCAGTTGATGGAACACGCGCGAACGGTAGGAAATGCCGGCGCGGGTGGCGTCGTCGTACTTGTAGAGGGCGCTGACCACATAGCCGAGGCCGGTATCGTCGCCGCTGATGTTGGCGGTGCCGTCCTGCAAGGGCATCACGGTATGCAGGGCGCCATAGGCCACGGCGGTGGAATTGATGGCCTGGCCCAGCTTGGCGGTGAAGTAGTCGATGCGCGGACCGCCGCCCACCGACCAGTGATCATCGATCTTGTAAGACAGCACCGGCGAGAATTCGACGTCGGTAACGTCGGAATGCATGGCCTGATAGCGCCCCACCCAGCCGGCGCCGTATTCCGAACGCATGCCGTAGGGGGTGGTGACCGACATGCCGACATTCCAGTCGGCATTGAGGCGGTAGACCGCGAACACCGAGCCGATGGCCGCCGCCTTGACCACATTGCCCGGCTGATCCCCCGACACCGAGCCGCCCAGCGGGTTGCTGTTGGAGCCGCTGTACTGGACATGCGGCGCGATCCAGGTGGCATCGCCGGAAATCTCGTTGTCGGGCAGGTTGCTCATGCCCGCCGGATTGTAATAGGCGGTGCTGGCGTCATAGGCCTTGGCCGTCTCACCGGCGAAGGCGTTGCCCAGCCCCTCGGCGCTCTGCTCGCGCAGGGCGATGCCCGATGCATAGGCCGCGCCACTGGCCGACAAAGCCACACCCAGCCCCAAAACTGATGCGCAGGTGGCGAAACGAAGTGTCCCCATCATGGTTGAAACCTCCCAAGCGGCGCCTCTGTTGGGCGCCTCGTTACCCCGATTGTGGTAAATACGACACCTAACGTCAATAGGTATACGTATACGTTAATCAACTTTTTTATAGGTTATTGCCGAACGAATTTGATCGGATAGCCCCGGCGCTCGAAAGTGGTCTGCACCAGCAGGCCGTCGTCGCCGTACCACAGCTCGCGGTCGATATCGCCGCTCATGCGGTAATGGTGGGTTTTCCACACATGGTTGCCCAGCGTCAGGGTGGCCTGACCCAGATCCTCGATCTTCACGTGGTAGGCCTCGGCGTCGATCACCCCATAGAGCACCGGCCGGGTCAGCACCGCCTCGTTCCACAGGCTCAGGGGCAGGCTGTCGCCGGGCAGGGCCTGGGTATCGCCATCGGTCACCACATGCAGGCCGGCCTTGCCGTCCTCGGCGGTGACATGATGGATCGAGCCGTCGTCATCGGTGTTGGCGGTCATATCCAGCAGCTGATTGCCCTGCCAGTCCTCCTTGCGCTGATGCCGGTAATGGAATTTCAGAAACAGCACCCTGACATCGGTGCGGGTATCCACCGCCACGGCGGTATGCCCGCCCTGCTGCTGGAAAGTATAGATTTCCCGCCCGATGGGATTGCCGTCCATCAGAATGGTATAGGTCAGGCTGGCCGGGGTTTTCGGCATGGCGAAGGAAACGCCCGACGTGGCGGCCTGGGCCGGAACCGCGCCCAGAAGCGTGCCCACCAGGGCCAGCGCCGTCACCGGCGGAGTGGGGAAAGACATGCGCACCTCCCTTAACCCAGAGCCGAAACCAGCTTCATGGCCACACCCATGGAGCCTTTGACGCGAATACGCCCCATGCCGTAGGCCAGCATGGGATCCAGGCTGCCATCCAGGAGCTTGGTCAGGGTTTTGGCGCTGGCGCTGATGGTGCAGTCGGGGTCGTCCCCGTCGGTGCCGGCGCTGAGGCTGGGCGGCGCGTTGCGGGCATCCACCAGCCATTGGCCGTCGGCCCCCAAATCGAATTTGATGATGGCGCGTAAGCCCGCCAACTGCGGCAGGGCGGCATCGAGCCGGCCCTGGAGTTCGTCTGACGACATTGTGTTCCTTCCCTGTGACGAAATGCCCCCTTCGTACGCCTCCCGGCATCTGCGGCCAGGTTAACGCATACGTCAACTAGATTACATTTCGGGAACCCAATGTCCAGGACCATATCCCTATATCAGCCGCCGCCTAAGCTTCTGGATAGGACTGGGCATAAAAAAGGGCGGCCCCAGGCCGCCCCTTTTGTTTCGGCGCCTTTGCCGGATCAGTCGGCGTCGCGGCGGATCAGGGTGCCGGCGCCATGCGGGGTGAACAGCTCCAGCAGCATGCCGTGCGGCACGCGGCCGTCGAGAATCACCGCCGCCTCCACCCCTTGCGCCACCGCGTGCAGGCAGGTTTCCACCTTGGGGATCATGCCGCCGGTGATGGTGCCGTCGGCGATCAGCGCCTTGACCTGGCTGGCGGTCATTTCCGGGATCAGGTTGCCCTGCTTGTCCAGCACCCCGGCCACGTCGGTGAGGAACAGCAGGCGCTGCGCCCCCACGGCGCCGCCGATGGCCCCGGCCGAGGTATCGGCGTTGATGTTGTAGGTTTCCCCCGACGGCCCCACCCCGGTGGGCGCGATCACCGGAATGATGTCGGAGGCATGGAAATGCTCGAGAACATGGGGATTGACCTCCACCGGCTCGCCGACGAAGCCCAGATCCAGCACCTTCTCGATCTCGGAATCGGGATCGCGCTGGGTGCGGCGCAGCTTGCGGGCGCGGATCAGCCCGCCATCCTTGCCGGACAGCCCCACGGCGAAGCCACCGGCCTGGTTGATGGCCGAAACGATCTGCTTGTTGATGGAGCCGGCCAGCACCATTTCCACGATCTCGACGGTGTCCTTGTCGGTCACCCGCAGGCCGTCGATGAACTCGCTCTTGATCTTCAGGCGTTCCAGCATCCTGCCGATCTGCGGCCCGCCGCCATGCACCACCACCGGGTTGATGCCCACCTGGCGCAGCAGCACCACATCGCGGGCGAAGAGCTGGGCCAGCCCGTCGTCGCCCATGGCATGGCCGCCGTACTTGATGACGATGGTCTCGCCGGCATGCTGGCGGAAGAACGGCAAAGCCTCCGAAAGGGTGCTGGCTTTTTCCAGCCAGGCGGCCCGTTCATCGGCGCGGGTCTGATCGGACATGATGCCTCCTTGGAAACAGGTTAGGGCGTGGCAGCGGTGGGAAGGGCGAAGCCGCCCAGAACGGCGCGCAGCTCGGCGATGCCCAGGCCGCTTTCCGAACTGGTGGACAAAATCTCGGGATGCGCCGCCGGGCGGCGGGCAATCCCGGCCAGAACCTGGCCGCGCATGCTCTCCAGCGCCGAGGGCTTGATCTTGTCGGCCTTGGTCAGCACCACCTGATAGGGCACGGCGGCCTTGTCCAGCATGGACATCACCTCCTCGTCCACCGTCTTCAGGCCGTGGCGGCTGTCGATCAGCACATAGCAGCGCTTCAGCACGGTGCGGCCGCGCAGATAATCGTTCACCAGGCGGTTCCAGCCCGCCACCTGATCCTTGGGCGCCTTGGCGTAGCCGTAGCCAGGCAGATCCACCAGCATCAGGCGCCCGCCCAGATTGAAAAAGTTAAGCTGCTGGGTGCGGCCCGGCGTGTTGGAGGTGCGGGCCAGGGCGTTGCGCCCGGTCAGGGCGTTGATCAGACTGGATTTGCCCACGTTGGAACGCCCGGCGAAGGCCACTTCCGGCAGATCGGGCACGGGCAGGCGCTCCAGCGTGGCGGTGCCGACCGCGAACTGGCACTCCTGGGCGAACAGGAGGCGGCCCGCCTCCAGACGGGCCGCCTCCTGCCGCGCCGAAGACAGATCGGCCTCGCTCACGCCTTGTCCGCCCGCCGCATGATCACCCACTGCTGGGCGATGGACAACAGATTGCTCCAGGCCCAGTAGATCACCAGACCGGCCGGGAAATTGGCCAGCATGTAGGTGAAGATCAGGGGCAGGAAGGTGAACATCCTGGCCTGCATGGGATCGGTGGGCTGCGGGTTCAGCTTCTGCTGCAGCCACATGGTGAAGCCCATGAGCAGCGGCCAGATGCCGATATGCAGGACATGGGGCGGCACCCAGTGGATCAGCCCGAACAGGGTGAAGAGATTGGTGGGATCGGGCACCGAAAGATCATGAATCCAGCCGATGAACGGCGCCTGACGCATTTCGATGGTGACGTAAAGCACCTTATAGAGGGCGAAGAACACCGGAATCTGAATGACCAGCGGCAGGCAGCCCGAGACCGGGTTGGCCTTTTCGCGCTTGTAAAGGGCCATCATCTCCTGGTTCAGGCGGTTCTTGTCGTCGCCGAATTTTTCCTGCAGCTCCTTCATCTTGGGCTGCAGCTTCTTCATCTTGCTCATCGCATGGTACGACTTGTTGGCGATGGGGAAGAAGGCCCCCTTGATCACCACGGTGAACACCATGATGGCCAGCCCGAAATTGGGCACATGGGCGTGGATGAAGCGCAGGAAGTGGAAGAAGGGAATGGTCAGGAACCAGAACATGCCGAAATCGATGGCCATGTGCAGCCTCAGATCACCCTTGGGCGCCAAGGCGGTGCTGTAGGCATCGAGCTTGTCGAGCTGCTTGGCCCCGGCGAACAGATGGCTCTGCTCCGCCACGCTCTGGCCGGGGGCCAGGGCGCGGGCCGCGCCCAGCCAGTCGGTCTGGTAACGGTCGGTCGTATCGGCCTCGCGCCAGCTCATGCGGGTATCGATCGCCGCATTCTGATCGGGGATCAGCGCCGTCAGCCAGTATTTGTCGGTGAAGCCCAGCCAGCCGCCGGTGGTCTTCGTCTCGATCAGATGTTTGTCGCTTTTCAGCGTCTTGTAGGTTTCGTCGGTCAGGGTGCCGTTGAAAACGCCGAGCGGCCCCTCATGCAGGATCGAGCTGCGGCTGTCGGATTCCGGCGTGCCCCAGCGCGACACCAGGCCGTAGGGGAACAGGGTGACCGTCTGGGCGCCGGTGTTGCGCACCGCCTGGCCGACGGTGAACATATAGTCATCATCCACCGCGTAGGTGCGGGTGAATTCCAGGCCTTGGCCATTGTTCCAGGTCAGGGTCACCGGGTGGCCGGGGCTCAGGGTGGTGCCGCTGGCTGTCCACACGCTGTCGGGGCCGGGCAGCGCCACCTTGCTGCCTTCGCCGGCCACCCAGCCGAACTCGGCGTAATAGGCGCCCGCCCCCGCCGCCGGCGACAGCAGGGTGATGTCGGGGCTGGAGGGATCGATGGTTTCGTGGAACTTCACCAGCGACAGATCATCAAGGCGGGCCCCTTTGAGGGCGATGGAGCCCTTCAGGCTGGGCGTGCTGATGCGCACCCGCGGCTCGGCCAGCAGCGCGCTCAGGCGCTGCGCCTCGGTCTGGGCCGCCGGCGCGGCGGGAGAGCCGCCGGCGGCACCGCCCGGAACGGCACCGGCTTTAACGCTGGCCGCGCTCTGCGCCGTGGCCTGGGTGGGCTGCGGGGCGGGATGCTTCGAGAGGAAGAATTCCCAGCCCAGGAGGATGCCCACCGACAGGGCGATCGCCATAATGATGTTGCGGTTTTCGTTCATAACCTTCTTACCGGTTCGGCCAGATGCGGGAGTGATGTGGCGGGTTAGTGGAGGCCAGGGTGGCAGCAACCCCGGTCCGGGGCATGTGACGTTTTTGCGGCCTCCGCCCCGTTTGATGTTTTTGCGGCCTTTGCCCCATGCGCGGCGGGAACAGCGGCAGGCGGCACGGGATCATACCCCTCCCCCCCCCAGGGATGGCAGCGCAAAAGCCGCCGCAAGGTCAGCCAGCTGCCCTTCCAGGGGCCGTGCACGGCGATGGCTTCCATGCCGTAGTGGGAACAGGTGGGCAGAAAACGGCAGCTCTGGCCCGGCAGAACAGGCGAGATCAGCAGCTGATAGCCGCGGATCGCTCCACGCAGCAACAGGCCGATCACCCTCATTCGCCTCGATCCTCCGCCAAAGGGGGCGGCGCCGCCGCCTGGGAAGGCTGCGGTTCCCGCAACGCACCAACACGTTTTAGCGCGATCCGCAAATCCTGCAACAGCTGAGCGTAGGGACGGCGCAAAGTTTCTTGGCGGCCGATCAGCACGTAATCGTAGCCGGGTGCGGCCAGGGCGGGCAGAATCTCGGCGGCGGCGGCGCGCAACCGGCGCTTGGCGCGGCTGCGGGCCACGGAATTCCCCACCTTCTTGCTGCAGGTGAAGCCCACCCGCAGGGCAGGGCCGGATGATGACGGCAAGGCAGGAACGGACGCGCCGCCCGAAGGCGGCGGCGCAGTGCAGGCGGCGCGGGCCGCCTGAAGAATCAGGCCGGGCGCTGCCCATTTGCAGCGTGTGGCGGCAACCCGCAGAAACTCGGATCGCCGTTTCAGCCGCCCGACCACGGCCCCCATGACGGGAGCGTTAGGCGGACAGACGCTTGCGGCCCTGACGGCGGCGGGCGGCAACCACGCGGCGGCCGCCGACGGTGGCCATGCGGGCGCGGAAGCCATGACGACGGGCGCGAACGAGCTTGCTGGGCTGGTAGGTGCGCTTCACGATGGGATACTCCAAACATGCTCAGGAAAAACGAAGCATCGGTGTATAAGGGCAGCCGGCCCTAGAGTCAACGCCTAATACCGGCCAACCATTGAAGTGACTCGTTGGCCGGTATCCAGCGAGCATTGAGCGAGCGGCCAAGGCGGCGGATGCCGCCGCCCGGCGAGGGACGATACAACCGGTCAATTCATTGGGCGGTTGGTATAACAGGTGCA
>JAJZGK010000245.1 GCA_021798485.1 Pseudomonadota bacterium | reverse complement strand
GCGCTTTTGGGCGCGGCCCGGATCTTTCCACCGGCCGCCCCCTCTTTTACGCCGGATGACAGCTATGGCCAGACGCAAGCAGATTTACGAAGGCAAGGCGAAGGTTCTGTTCGAGGGCCCCGAGCCCGGCACCCTCGTGCAGTATTTCAAGGACGATGCCACCGCCTTCAACAACAAGAAGAAGGGCACCATCACCGGCAAGGGCGTGCTGAACAACCGCATCTCGGAATATTTCATGCAGCGCCTGGGGGAGATCGGCATCCCCACCCACTTCATCCGCCGCCTCAACATGCGCGAGCAGCTGGTGCGCGAAGTGGAGATCATCCCGCTGGAAGTGGTGATCCGCAATGTGGCCGCCGGCTCCATCTCCACCCGCTTCGGCATTCCGGAAGGCACCACCCTGCCACGCTCGGTGGTGGAATACTATTACAAGGCCGATGAGCTGAACGACCCCATGGTGTCGGAAGAGCACGTCACCGCCTTCGGCTGGGCCACCGTCCAGGATCTGGACGACATCATGGCCATGAGCCTGCGCATCAACGATTTCCTGACCGGCCTGCTTCTGGGCGTGGGCATCCGTCTGGTGGATTTCAAGCTGGAATTCGGCCGCCTGTGGAACGGCGACGACATGCAGATCGTGCTGGCCGATGAAATCAGCCCCGACAACTGCCGCCTGTGGGATCTGTCCTCGGGCGAGAAGATGGACAAGGACCGCTTCCGCCGCGATCTGGGCGGCGTGGAAGAGGCCTATCAGGAAGTGGCCCGCCGCCTGGGCATTCTGCCCGAAAGCGGCCCGCGCGACATGCAGGGCCCGGAAACCGTTCAGTAATTCAGCAAGAGGGAGCCATAGCGTGAAGGCCAAGGTCCATATCACCCTCAAGACCGGCGTGCTCGATCCCCAGGGCAAGGCCGTGCAGCACGCCCTGTCCAGCCTGGGCTTCGGCGGCGTCGACGACGTGCGCCAGGGCAAGTATATCGAACTGGAGCTGGCCGAGACCGATCCGGCCAAGGCCCGCGCCAGCGTCGAGCAGATGTGCAAGAGCCTGCTGGCCAATACGGTCATCGAGAACTATTCGGTCGAGCTGGTTTAACCGCCATCGGACGAACTGCACAAGGCGGGCGCTCCGATGGAGCGCCCGTTTTTGTTGGGAGCCTGAAGCCCTTGTCCGAGCCTGAAATCCATTGCCTGCAAGATGCCCTGGCGGCCCTTGATCAGGCCACGGAACAGCCGGTGCGGCTGGTGTCGGCGCCCTATGCCGCCCGCGCCCTGGGCATCGGCGGTTTTCTGGCCCTGGTGGCCGCCGCCCGCGCCGCCCGCCCCGGCAGCGCCTGCCTGGGTGTGATCGATTGCGGCAGCCATCCCGGCCTGGCTCTGGCCGCCGTCCGTCTGGGCGCCGATATCATCCGGCTTGCCGCCGCGCCCGAAATCCTGGACAAAGTGCGCCAGATCGCCGCCCAGCGCGGCATTCCGGTGGAAGCCCCGCCCGTCCCGCAACAAGGATCCCCGCCATGAGCACCGCCCCCGGCTGCCGCCTTTACCTGATCACCCCGCCCGTCATCGAGGATATTCCGGCCTTTGCCCAAACCCTGGCCGCCACCCTGGATGCCGGCGATGTGGCCTGCCTGCAGCTGCGCCTGAAAAACCTGCCCGACGACGCCCTGTGCCGGGCCATCGATTTCCTGCGCCCGGTGGCCCAGCGCCGCGACGTGGCCTTTCTGCTGAACGACCGCCCCGATCTGGCCTTTGAAACCGGCTGCGACGGCGTGCATATCGGCCAGGGCGACATGCCGCTGCCCCGTGCCCGCGCCGCCGTGGGCGCCGGCGCCATCGTCGGCGTCACCTGCCATGCCTCGCGCCATCTGGCCATGGAGGCCGGTGAAGGCGGTGCCGATTACGTGGCCTTCGGCGCCTTTTACCCCACCACCACCAAGGAGGCGCCGCAGCACGCCGATGCCGAAATCCTGCGCTGGTGGAGCGATCTGTTCGAGGTGCCCTGCGTGGCCATCGGCGGCATCACCCCAGGCAATGCCCGTCCGCTGGTGGAGGCCGGCGCCGATTTTCTCGCCGTCAGCGGCGGCGTCTGGAGCCATCCGGACGGACCGGAGGCGGCGGTGCGCGCCTTCAACGCCCTGATGCGCTGATAGGCTGCCGGCTTCCCGCCACGCCAAACTCCGGATGAGCAACCATCCGGAGTTTTTCTTTGTGACAATCGTAAATAAAGGGAGAGGAAAGAGGCAGGACAGCGCAAAAACACCCATGCATCAAATGCATAACACATATTCTTTTATGGTATATCCGTAAATACCGACAAAATATCGATAAAAATGCAAGAAATACAATAGTAAAACCGAAGGTATAAGATCAAAATCTAAAAGCTTAATGATTGACATCGATTACACTTTATGGACATTTAGCCGCCGGGCACACACTTCCAGCATAACGAAACACACCGGATGCGCCGCTTGCGCCCCCAATCAACGGGCGCACACCGGACCTGCCGGCGATAGTCAGTGAAAGAGGACGGGCATGTGGATAGACCATTTGAAATTCAGTAAGAAAATCTCTCTGATCGTTCTATCCGCCATTGTTGGTTTCGCCATCGTCATGGCGCTTTCCCTGTCCAACCTGAAAACCGAGATGATGAACGGCCACCGCCTGCAGGTGACCGGCGTGGTGGATGTGGGTGTTGGCGTGCTGCAGCATTATTATGACGAGCAGCAGGCCGGCCACCTGACCGAGGCCGAGGCCCAGGCCCGCGCCAAGGCCGATCTGCGCACCATGCGCTTCGGTGCCGGCGACTATCTGTGGATCAACGACATGACCCCGACGATGGTCATGCATCCGATCAAACCGGCCCTGGAAGGCAAGAATGTGGGCGGCATCCGGGATGCCGACGGCCAGCCCCTGTTCATGTCCATGGTCAATGTGGTGCGCAGCAGCGGCAACGGCTTCGTGCATTACGTCTGGCCCAAGCCCGGCCATAAGGAGCCGGTGGACAAGGTTTCGTTCGTCAAGGGCTTCGCCCCCTGGGGCTGGGTGGTGGGCGCCGGCGTTTACACCGACGACGTCCAGGAGGTGTTCCTCGCGCACGCCATGACCATGGGCGGCATCATTCTGCTGGTGATCGTGGCCGCCGGCCTGATCTCGCTGTTCATCTCGCGCCGCACCGTGCGCGCCATCGAGGAACTGAACGGCGAAATGACCGCCCTGGCCATGGGCAATCTCAACGTCGCCATCCACGGCAGCAGCCGCCGCGATGAAATCGGCAGCATGGCCAAGGCGGTGGAAGTATTCCGCCAGGCGGCGGTGGACAATGCCCGCCTGCGCCAGGATCAGCGCGACGCCGAACAGCGCGCCGCCGCCGAGCGCCGCCAGGACATGCTGAAAATGGCCGACCATCTGGCCAGCCGCGTGCATCGCGTCGTCGCCACCATCAACGGTTCGGTCAAGGAGCTGCACACCGCCTCGGACAAGCTGTCGGCCAATGCCGAGCAGACGCAGCAGCGCAGCGCCACCGTGGCCGCCGCCACCGAACAGGCCTCCTCCAACGTGGAAACCGTTTCGGCCGCCAGCATCGAGCTGACCGCCTCCATCGAGGAGATTTCCCGCCAGGTCATCGCCGCCACCGAGGTGGCCGCTTCGGCCGAGGCCGAGGCCCTGGCCGCCACCGACAAGATCTCGGGCCTGGAAACCGCCGCCCTGAAGATCGGCGAGGTGGTGAGCCTGATCAACGATATCGCCAGCCAGACCAACCTTCTGGCCCTGAACGCCACCATCGAATCGGCCCGCGCCGGCGAGGCCGGCAAGGGCTTCGCCGTGGTGGCCAACGAGGTGAAGCATCTGGCCGGGCAGACCGGCCGCGCCACCGAGGATATCGCCAAGCAGATCGAGGCCATCCAGAGCGAAACCCGCGAGGCGGTGGCCGCCATCAACAGCATGGCTCAAACCATCGAGCATATTAACGAGATGACCACCTCCATCGCCTCGGCGGTGGAGGAACAGGGCGCCGCCACCGGCGATATCGCCCGCAATGTGGAGCAGGCCTCGGCCGGCACCCGCGAAGTCTCGCGCAATATCACCGGGGTGGCGGAAGCCGCCAGCGACACCGGCCGCATGGCGCAGAGCGTGTTCGATTCCGCCGGCACCCTGCTGCGGGAAGTGGGCGAACTGGAGCACGAGGTGGACAGCTTCCTGGCCGATCTGCGCGCCAATTGATCCCGCCGACAAGCGTGGGGGGCGCCCCGCCTCCCACGCTTTAGGCTAAAGAACCGTAGAGATCGTCCCAGTTTGGGTTCGCCCTCACAATCAACGCCACTTTCCAAGCCCTGGACCAGTGTTTGAGGTTTTTTTCCCGCTGGATGGCGATGGAAATATCCTCGTAACGTTCGGCATAGACCAACCGCTTCAGCCCGTACCGCTTGGTAAAGCCGTCGATCAGCCCCTCCCGATGCTCCCAGGCGCGGCGCGCCAAATCGCTCGTGACGCCGACATAAAGCGTCCCGTTGGGCCGGTTCGTCATGACGTAAACCCAACCGCCGTGCATACGGGCGATTGTTTCCCAAAGCCGGCTTAACGGCAACCCAGACCGCGCATGGCGCCTCCAGAAAGGCCCGATGACGACAAAGGGGCCTCGGCGCCACAGCCTCCTCCCTTAAGCCGTCTTGGCCGGGCTTGACCCGGCCATCCATGTGGGGGGGAGACGCCGTCTTATGATGCGCGGGTCAAGCCCGCGCATGACGATAAAAGGGGTGTACCGCCCTACGG
>JAJZGK010000244.1 GCA_021798485.1 Pseudomonadota bacterium | reverse complement strand
TCTTTCTAGACGGCTTAAGGGAGGGACTGTGGCGCCATGGCCCCTTCGTCGTCGTCCGCAGGGCGGCATCCCCCTTGTCGTCATGCGCGGGCTTGACCCGCGCATCATAAGACGGCGTCGTCCCCACCGGGTATGAAACTGCTGGTAAGCCGCCTGACCTGGTTTCTTTCTAGTCGGTGATCACCGGCGGGTCCATGTCCTCGTCCCAGTCGCCGCTGGGCGGCTCCACGGTGCTCAGCCACTTTTCCAGCATGACCACATGTTCGCTTTCCTCGGCGGCGAACAGGGCGGCCAGTTTGCGCACCTCCTCGGTCTTGCCGGTTTCGGCCTGCTGGGCGTAGTAGTCGCGGCCCTTCTTTTCGTTGAACAGGGCCATATGCAGGCAGTGGTAGGGCGTCATCATGTAGTGGGCCAGCTCGGTGGGGGCGGCCTCGGGGCTTTCGCCGCCTTCCCACTGGAATTCCCACGGCTTCAGCTTGGGCAGATCGTGCCCCTCGGCGATGCCCTTCACCTCGGCCAGATGCAGCCGCGAGAAATGCGCCAGCTTGTGGAACAGCTCGCAGATTTCCGGGCGGTTGTGGGTTTCCATGGCGTCGGCCAGTTCGTCGTAGCGGTCGGCGGCCTCCTGTTCCAGGGCCACGGCATGGGCCAGGAACAGAGCGATATCGGTCGTCATGACAGGAATTTCCCTTCGATTTCGGCCAGGCTGGCCTTTTCGTGGCGGGCGGGCATGAAGGCGGGACGGGTGCCCGCGAACAACACGCCGGTGGTGTAGCCGTCATCGGTGGAGAGACGCTGCATGGCCTCGGCGATGGCCTTCGAGGGATCGCCCTCGCCGGCATGCACCACGGTCTTCCACTCGCGCTGCTCGGGGCGGTAGGTCACGCAGGGGCTCAAGACATGGATGAACGAGAAGCCGGGGTGATGGATCCCCTCGACGATCAGGCGGGCCACCTCGTTGGGATTGCCGGCAAAGCCGCGGGCGATGAAGTTGGCGCCCGAGGCCAGGGCCAGCCGGGCCGGCTCCACCGGCGAGATGCCGGTGCCTTCCGGGGTGAGCTTGCTGTTGCACCAGTCGGGGGCGGTGGTGGGCGAGGCCTGGCCCTTGGTCATGCCGTAGACCTGATTGTCCATGACGATGTAGGTCATATCGACATTGCGGCGGCAGGCATGCATGAAGTGGTTGCCGCCGATGGACAGGCCGTCGCCGTCGCCGCCGGCGGCGATCACCGTCAGATCGGGCCGGGCCAGCTTGACGCCGGCGGCGATGGCCAGGGCGCGGCCGTGCACGCCGTGGAAGCCGTAGACGTTGGTGTAGGCGGGAATGCGCGACGAGCAGCCGATGCCCGAGATGAAGGCGATGTCCTCGCGCCGGCGGCCCAGTTCGGCCATGGCCTTGGTCACCGCCGACAGTACGGCATAGTCGCCGCAGCCGGGGCACCAGATGGGCTTGACGTCGGACTTGAAGTCCTGGGCGGTCAAAGAGGTCTGAGCGGTCATGGCGTTACTTCCAGGCAAGCAGGCGGGACAGGATTTCGTTGGGGCGGATCGGCAGCGGACCGGGCCGGTTCACCACCACGCGCTCGGCCGGCAGGTCGTAATGGGCGCGCAGGAACTTGGTGAACTGCTGGCCGTGCGTCTGCTCGGCGATCAGGATGCGGCGCACCCCGGCCAGGGCCTGGGCCATGCGGTCCGGGCTGGCCGGCAGCAGCAGGCGCAGCGAGATCTGGCGGATCTTCATGCCCTGGGCCTCGGCGCGTTCGATGGCCTCGCGCACCGGGCCGCTGACGGCGCCCCAGGTGATGACGGCGATATCGCCCTCGCCCTCGATATCGGCCCAATGGGCGCCGTAATCGAAGTTCGTCAGCTTGTCGGCGCGCTTGTCCATCTGCGCCTGATGATCGCCGGCCTGCGACGAGGGGGTGCCGCGCTGGTTATGTTCCAGGCCGTCGGCCACATACTGGCCGCCGGTGGTGCCGGGAATGGCCATGGGGGAAACGCCGCTCGCGGTGAGGGCGTAGCGCTGATAGTTTTCCAGCGCCCCCTCGGCCACCAGGCGTTTGGCCTTGAAGGGGGCCGGCTGCGGCTGCGGCGCCACGATGCGCGACTGGCCCATGGCCTGGTCCGACAGCACCAGCGCCGGGGTTTGCAGCGCCTCGGCCAGATAGACGGCCCATTGGGTGGTGAACAGGCAGTCGGTGATGGAGGTGGGCGCCACCACCACATGCGGGGCGTCGCCGTGCAGGCCGTAGACGGCGATGTTGAGATCGGACTGTTCCGACTTGGTGGGAATGCCGGTGGAGGGGCCGCCGCGCATGACGTCCACCAGCACCAGCGGCGTTTCCGAGGCCACGGCCAGGCCGAGGGATTCCATCATCAGCGCCAGGCCGGGGCCGGAGGTGGCGGTGAGCGAGGGCAGGCCGGCGAAGGAGCCGCCGATGACCATGTTGATGGAGGCCAGCTCGTCTTCGGCCTGCACCAGCACGCCGCCGGTCTTCTCCAGGGCCGGGGCCAGCCATTCCAGCACCTCGGTGGCCGGGGTGATGGGATAGGCGGCCACGAACTTGATGCCGCCCTTCAGGGCGCCCAGCCCGGCGGCCTCGTTGCCGGAAATATTCCAGCGCGGGGCGCCGTCGTGGCGGTGCCCGGGCAGGCGGGCGGTGGCGGGCAGGGCGGCGGCGGCCTCGGCGCCGGCCTTGATGGCGGCGGTGCTGGCGGCCAGAACGGCCTCGCCCTTGCGGGCCAGCTGGGTGGTCACCACCTGCAGCACGGCGTCCAGGGGCAGGCCGATCAGGGCGGCGGCGGCACCGACGCCCACCATGTTGACGCGGCCGCCGGGAATGGTGGCGGCGATGTCCTTCAGGGCCAGATCGGCGCCGCGGGCGCCGTAGGCGGCGATGGGATCGGGCACGGCGCCGTGGACGGGATCGGCCAGCACCAGGCTGGTTTCGGCCAGCGGCAGTTCGGCGGCGAAACGGCTGATATTGCCCCAGTCGAAGGCCACCAGCAGGTCGTAGTGATCATCCAGCGACGAGATGGGGCGGGTGGAGATGCGCAACAGGGCGGCGGCCTCGCCGCCACGGATCTGCGGCCCCATGGAGCGGGTCATCAGACCGTAAAATCCCGCTTTCGAGGCGGCGTCCAGCAAAACCTGGCCCGCCGTCATGGCTCCCGCGCCGCCGCTTCCGGTCAGCGCCACCGAAACTGAATAAGCCGCCATTTTACCTCTCGCTTTCGTGGACAGAGTACGTTGCGCCGTCCTTAACTAGATGGGAATAGGGGTATTAAGACCGATGCGCGCAGAATGGGCAACCGAAAGCCGCTTGAAAATGACTTTGCGCAATGAATGGTCAATATTGACGCCGCTCCGGGGCTGGGCTTCAATTCGCCAAGGATTAAGAAGATGTTGGGCGAGGCCTTGCAATGGATGACGTGGAGCTGTTCCGCCGGCTGGGCCTGGCCCTGGCCATCGGTCTGATGCTGGGGGTGGAACGGGGCTGGGAACTGCGCAGCGTGCCGGAAAAAACCCGCATCGCCGGGATCCGCAGCTTCACCCTGATGGGGCTGCTGGGCGGCCTGTGGGGGCTGCTGGGGCTGGAAGCCGGGCCGCTGGCCACGGCCATCGCCTTTCTGGGGTTCACCGCCCTGATCGTGGCCGCCCACGTCATGCGGCTGCGCCGCGAGCCCGAGGAGCAGGGCATCACCACCGAGGTCGGCGAGATGGTCACCTTCGCCCTGGGGGCGGTGGCGGCGCACGGCCATCTGGCGGTGGCGGCGGCGGGCGGGGTGGCGGCCCTGGCCCTGCTCAGCTTCAAGCGGGGGCTGCATGCCTTCGTCTCCAGCATCGATTACGTGGAACTGGTGGCGGCGGTGCGGCTGCTGCTGATCTCGGTGGTGATGCTGCCGCTGCTGCCCAACCAGGGCTATGGTCCGGGGCAGGCCCTCAACCCTTACACGCTGTGGTGGATGGTGGTGATGGTGGCCGGCATCAGCTTCGTCGGCTATGTGGCCATCAAGCTGATGGGGGCCGGGGTGGGGGCGCTGCTGACCGGCTTTTTCGGCGGCTTCGCCTCCTCGACGGCGCTGACCTTGAGTTTTTCGCGCATGGGCAAGGCCGAGCCGGGCCTGCAGCCAATTCTGGCGGCGGGGGTGTGCGTGGCCTCGGGTTCGATGTTTCTGCGCATTCTGCTGATCGTGGTGGTGCTGGCCATGCCCCTGGCCCGCACCCTGCTGCTGCCGATGCTGGTGATGGCCCTGGTCAGCTACGCCGGGGCGGCGGGGCTGTGGCTGCGCGACAAGGGGGCGGCCTCGGCGCGGGGGCGCGGCGTCGGCACCCTGTCCAATCCCTTCGAGCTGGGCACCGCCCTCAAGTTCGGGCTGTTCCTGACCGTGGTGATGCTGGCCTCGAAGATGCTGCAGCAGCAGTTCGGGGCGCATGGCGTTTATGTGGTGGCCTCGCTGGCCGGTCTGGCCGATGTGGCGGCGATTTCCGTGTCACTGTCCAATCTGTCGCTGCACGATCTGGTTCTGCCGGTGGCGGCGGCGGGTGTGTGCATCGCCGCCTTCGTCAACACCCTGGTCAAGGCGGGGATCGTTTCGGCGGTGTGCGGCGGCGGCATGGCGGTGCGGGTGTGGGGGGTGTTCCTGGCCAGCTGCGCCGCCGGCGGTGCGGTTCTGATCTGGCTTTAACCTCAGAAGGCGAACTGGCTGCGCAGGGCGACGGCGTCGATGGTGGCGCCGGCCGGGGTGGTGGGGGCGCTGCCGTTGC
>JAJZGK010000243.1 GCA_021798485.1 Pseudomonadota bacterium | reverse complement strand
GCGGGCGGCGGCGCCGGGCGGTCGGGCTCATCGCCCGGCATCGGGGCCTCGCCCTCGCCTTCCCGCTCCACCTCGGCCACCTCTTTCAGCGAGACCGGACGGACGGGCGGGAACATGCCGTCCACCAGTTTCAGGGGCCGGATCAGGTTGGTGTAGGAATCGATGATGCGCATCACCCCCTCGGGCGGGGCGTGCGAGATGAATTCGAGATCGATGGTCATGGCGTCGCCGTGGCGGTCGGTCTGATCGGGGCGCGGCGAGATCGACACCGAGAAGGAGCTGCGGGTGACATCGGAATCATCGGCCGGATGGGTGGCCTGCTTGACATCGACGCCATCGACGCGCACCGCCAGCCCCACCTTCATCTTGTCGAGATTGAAGCCGGTGGGCGAAACCAGCGAAATCAGCGGCACCATGATGAAATGCACGTCGTCCACCGCCACCTTGGCCATCTTGGCCTGCAAGGTGCCGTCGTCCATCTGGTCGAAAAACTGCTGAAGAATGTGGATGTACTGCTGGGCCACCATGGCCGTGGTGCTGGAGGCCACGTGATAAAGGCCACGGGTGATGTCGCTCAGTTGCGAAGAAGAAGCCATGGTGTCCGTCTCTTTCGTCTGCGTCTCCGGGGCCTCGCCCCCGTCCGTCGGCGGCGCGGCCGTCTTGCGCCGGCGCCGGAAGAAATTCCTCAGCATGTCGTTCATCCTTCCCCGAAAATGATCCCTGGCGGCGCTGTGGCCGCCGCGCCCGGCGGGATCTGGGGCGTGCCCCGGGCGCGGCGGCCATGCCCGGCCACCCCCTTTAAGCGGGGCAGCCGGAACAGCGGGAACGCCTTACTGGGGGGCGCCCTGCGGCTGGGCGGCGGCGCCGGGGGCCGGCAGATTCTGCTTGTCCATGTCGGCAACGCCGGTGGTGGCGTCCTTCACCGTCTTGTTGGCGGGCAGAACCACCGGCTTGGTGGCGGCGTTGGTCAGATAGTCGATGACGCGGGCCAGGGCTTCCGGCGGATCCTGGCGCTTGATGGAGGTGTGGATCGAATATTTGGCGCGGGTGTCGGTCTTGCGGGTCTGCTCCGACTTGTGCGAAACGCTGCCCGACACCTTCACGCTGAACGGCCCCCAGCCCATGCTGGCCGAGAACTCGCCCGAGGCCGCAGTCTCGGAGTGATCCTCCTCCGACTGCGAGACTTCCAGCTCGAAATCGATGGTGCCTTCCTCGATGCAGATGTTGGGATGGCTGATGGCCGCCAGCAGCGGAATGCGCATGGTCTTGGTGAGAACGCCGGTCACCTGGCCCTGGGTATCCACCAGCGTCTCATCGTAGTCGAACTGCACGGCGATGGCCTTGCCGTCCTTGATGCACACGCCCAGCAGGAAGTCGGCGTAGGCCTTGCTGGCCTGCACCTGGGCGGTGATCATCGCCTGCAGGGGCGCCGAAATCATGCGGTCGAGCGGCAGGGCGTTGATGACCGAGCCGATCAGTCCAGTATCGATTGCCATGGGGTAGTCCTTTCCATTTGAAGATGATGTGATTGGAGCTATTCGGTAACAGGTTGTGTTTTCCGTCGCACTCCGCCCACCCCCTCAGACTAGGGAGAGCCGCGCCGGCTCTCCGTGGGAACGCCCCCCTACGCCTCCGCCAGACCGGCCTGGCGGCGCTGCGAACGCAGCGAGCGCAGGAAGCGGTCGGTAACCCCGAAGCAGCGGGCGATATCCTTGTTGGGCTTGCCATCCTCCAGGGCCATGCAGATGGCCACCCGCCGCACCGCCAGAAACACCCCCCAGGCCGAGGGAATGTTGATGCAGCCGTTGCTGTCCGACAGGATGATGAAGCGGTCGTGCAGCTTTTCGGGGATGGGAATGCCGAACTTGCTCTGGCAGCGGCGGATATCATGCGGCACGTAACAGGTCATGCCGCCGTGATGGCGCAACACCTCGAACAGCACCTCGAACCCGGCCTGATCGGCGATTTCCGCCGCCACCCAGGGGATGGCCGAGAGAATTTTGGACCGTTGCCCCTCGCAGAATTCGATCAGGCGCCGGCGGTCTTCGGAGCCCGTTTCCGGGACTCCGGTAAAGATCTGATCATCGATCATGGCAGTCCAATACCGCCCGATTAAGGCGGCTCCTCCTCTAATGGCGGCACGCAATCATGACGGAAGAAGCATTCCATTCACCGATTGGTTGCTACCACCGGAACTCTTCCCGCACTGACTGTATGCAGACCGGAGAATTCGGGCAAGGACGGAATCGAAAACATAATGTAAAATATTAGAATACAATAATATCTATATGATTTTAAAAGATATTATTTAAGAAATGGCACCCAAGATGAATGCAACTAAAAGATGTTTTTTAACAAAATCAGACCTTCCCCGCCCGGGGAAGGCCGGGCGGCATCAGAGCTTGTCCACCTGGATATGCGCAGGCGGCGCCTTGCCCTCGCGGTCGGTGCCGAAATAGATGGTTTGGTGCGGAAACGGCATCTCGATGTTCAGCTCGTCGAAGCGCCGCTTCAGGCGGCGGTTGAACTCGCGCATCACCGCCCATTGCTGGGTCGGTTTGGTCTTCAGCCGGGCTTTCACCATCACCGCCGAATCGGCGAACTTGTCGAGCCCCAGGATCTCGACCGGCTCCAGGATCCGCCAGGCATAGTCGGCATCCGCCTGTATTTCCCCGGCCAGCGCCGTGATCACCGCCAGCACCGCATCCACATCCTCGCGGTAGGCGATGCCGATATCGAAGACCGCGTAGGAGAAATCCTTGGTCATATTGCGCACGGTGGTGACTTCGCTGAAGGGAATGATGATCACCGTGCCGCTCTGATCGCGCAGGCGGATGGAGCGGATGGAAATCTCTTCCACCAGCCCGGAATTTCCGGCCACCGTCACCACATCGCCCACCGCGACGGCATCCTGCATCAGCACGAACATGCCGGTGATGACATCCTTCACCAGACTTTGCGCGCCGAAGCCGATGGCGATGCCGGCGATACCGGCGCCGGCCAGCAGCGGCCCGATATTCACCCCGATGGTGGCCAGGAAAACCAGCCCCACCCCCATGCCCAGCACGATGGCCAGGGCCTTGCGCAGAAGCGGCAGCAGGGTGCGCATGCGGGCGCTGCGCTCCACCGGCACCCCATCCTCGCCGGGGCGCGAGAAATACATCTTGGTGGCCAGGCTGACCGCCTCCCACAGCAGCAGCGCCAGGGCGGCGGTCAGGAGGATGGTCACCACCCCGCCGACCCCCCGCTGCCCGGCGGGCGTTGCCAAACCGGCGAAGACATTGATGCCCCAGGCCTGCAGCACCAGCAGCAGCGCCACCCCGGACACCAGCAGGCGGCCGCCGACGGCCAGCGCCGGGGCATAAAGATTGACCCGCTGCTGCAGGCCCGGCAACCGCTGCTCCAGATCGGGCGTAACGGCCAGAAAGCGGGCGGCAAGGCCGCCGGCGGCGGCGATCAGGCCGCGCGCCGCCGCCAGAACCGCCAGCGACAGCAGGGTGGCCCGCATCAGAAAGGCGAAGCCGCCCGGCACATCCGCCGCCCACACTCCGAAGGTGCCCAGCAGATAGAGGATGGCCACGATATGCCAGTTCTCGCCCAGTACGGCGCGCAGGCGGCCCAGGCCGCCGGCATCCCGCCCCTTGGGGCCGTGGATCACCTGGGCCAGGGCGGCGCGGTTTTGCAGGATCAGCATGATCAGCAGCCCGGTCAGCGCCAGACCGAAGGCCTTGAGCAGCACCGCGTGGGCGGCGCCGTTCATGCCGGCATCGAAGACGAAGCCCAGGGCGAACCAGCCGTACACCACCAGACGGATCAGCCGCAGGCTCCAGATCAGCCAATAATCGGCGGTTTCCTCACCCAGCGGCAGCACCGCCCCCGGCGTCAGCAGCGTCTCGGCCGCCGATCCCACGGCCCGGACCAGCGCCGTGGCGTTCAGCACCGCCAGCACGAAATCGCGCGCCGGCTCCGGCAGGCCGCCCGTCGCCTGAATGATGGCCAGGGCCGCATAGCCGCAGGACAAAAGCCCCACGGCGGGCAGCCACCCCAGCAGCAGGGCGCCGATCAGGCTCGAAAGACGCAGCCAGAGCACCCGTCCGGCGCTGCCGCGCAGGCGCCGCAAGGGCCGGCGCAGCAGCCGCTGCAGCCCGTGCCCGGCCAGCAGGGCCAGGGCCAGCACGGCCAGGGCCAGGCCGCCGCCCCGGATCCACAGCAGGCGCAAAACCGGATCCGAGGCGATCCGCCGCCCCCAGTCCAGCAGCCCGGTCAGCGGCGCCAGGCTGGCCAGCGCGGTCACGGTGGCGCCGATGCGCATGGCCTGGGCCGACAGGAAGCCGACCAAAGCCCCGCCCATGCCGGCGTGATGCGCCGCCGCCGGATGCCGGGCGGCGCGCAGGGCGATCAGCGTCTGGATCTGCCGGATCAGGGCCTCCCGCTCGCCGGGGTTTTGCAAGGTCCGCAACAAATGATGCAAATCCTCGCTGCTCGGCTCCGCCGCGGCGGACGAGGCCGCCAGGGAAACGGGCGCCGCCGCATCGGCGGCCCAGGCCTGCCCCGGACGAACGGTGCCGGCCAGCAACAGCAGCAAAAGCAACAGCGGCAGACGGCGCAAAAGCGGGGAGCGGAACGAAGAGACGGACATGCGCGGCTCCTATCTGGTTTATACCGGCCAATCATTGACGTGACTCGTTGGCCGGTATCCAGCGAGCCTTGAGCGAGCGGCCAAGGCGGCGGATGCCGCCGCCCGGCGAGGGACAGTGCAACCGGGCAATGCATTGGCCGGTTGGTATGATACCGGCCAACCATTGAA
>JAJZGK010000242.1 GCA_021798485.1 Pseudomonadota bacterium | reverse complement strand
AACCAGGTCAGGCGGCTTACCAGCAGTTTCATACCCGGTGGGTCCGCTCCGTCGGTGGCACTGATACAGGACTCTGCGCCACGGCCCCTCCCTTAAGCCGTCTTGGCCAGGCTTGACCCGGCCATCCATGTGGGGGGAGACGCCGTCTTATGATGCGCGGGTCAAGCCCGCGCATGACGACAAGAGGGGGATGCCGCCCTGCGGACGACGACAAAAGGGCCTTGGCGCCACAGTCCCTCTCTTAAGCCGTCTTGGCCGGGCTTGACCCGGCCATCCATGTGGGGGGGAGACGCCGTCTTATGATGCGCGGGTCAAGCCCGCGCATGACGGCAAGAGGGGGATGCCACCCTGCGGACGACGACAAAAGGGCCTCGGCGCCACAGCCTCTCCCCTTAAGCCGTCTTGGCCGGGCTTAACCCGAGGGTCCACGACGCGGTTGGAACGGCAAGCGCTCTTCCGGCGCAGAGTCCTGTATCCGTTGCCGCCGACGGAGCGGACCCACCGGGTATGAAACTGGTGGTAAGCCGCCTGACCTGGTTTCTGTCTAGTCCCCTGTGCCGCCGGCCACCGGCGCCCATAACACCTCGTCCAGGGTTTCGGCCCCCACCGCCAGCATCACCAGGCGGTCCACCCCCAGGGCGATGCCGGAACAGGGCGGCAGCCCGGCCCGCAAGGCGGCGAGAAAATCCGCATCCAGCGGATAGCGCAGGCCGTAGAGCCGCTCCTTCAGATCCATATCGGCGCGAAAGCGCCGTTCCTGTTCGGCGGCGTCGGTCAGTTCGCCGAAGGCATTGGCCAGTTCCACCCCGCAGGCGTACAGCTCGAAGCGCTCGGCCACCCGGCCGTCTTGCGGGCTGGGCCGCGACAGCGCCGCCATCGACAGCGGATACTCGCACAGGATCAGCGGAACCCCATCGCCCAGATGCGGCTCGATGCGGTCCATCATGATGCGGAAGAACACATCCTCCCAGCTGTCGTTGGGACTGACGTAAAGGCCGATGCGCTCCGCCTCGGCGGCCAGGGCCGCGCGGTCGGGGGCCAGGGGATCGGGAGCGGTGGCCAACAGATCGATGCCGCAATAGTGCTGGAAGGCCTGCTGCAGGGTGAGGCGCGCCGGCGGGGCGAAGGGATCGCAGCGCCGCCCGCCCCGGCGCAGTTCCCGCACCCCGGCGGCCCGCGCCGCCGCCGCCAGAAGCCCGGCGCAATCCTCCATCAGCCGCTGGTAATCCTCGCCGGCGCGGTACCATTCCAGCATGGTGAATTCGGGATGATGGGTGGCCGAACGCTCGCCGTCGCGCCAGACATGGGCGATCTGATAGATGCGCTCCATGCCCGCCGCCAGCAGCTTCTTCATGGAAAATTCCGGCGAGGTATGCAGATAAAGCGGATGGCGCCCGCCCGCCAGCGGTTCGCCCAGTTCCACCGCCAGGGCCATGATATGGGGTTCGAGCCCCGGCGACACCTGCAGGCAGGGGGTTTCCACCTCGGTGAAATCCCAGGCGGCGAACTGGGCACGCAAGGCAGCCATGATGCGGGCGCGGCTTTCCAGTCCGCCCCGTTTGCGGGCAAAATTTTCCCGACGCCACCACTCTTTGCCAGGCATGTTGTTTCCCTATATGACTGTCGGCAAAAGGGCACCATGCCCCAACCGCCCTTCCAGAACCAGAGGCAGAATTGACCGACCGCCCCCCCGTTCCGCCGCGCCGCACCCTGCGCAGCCCCGCCGCCCTGGCCGGAGCCGGACTGATCCGGCCCGAAACGGTGGAAAGCCTGGCGGCGGTGGCGGAGCGCTTTTCCGTGGCCGTCACCCCGCTGCTGGCCGATCTGATGGACCCCGCCGATCCCAATGATCCCATCGCCCGCCAGTTCCTGCCCGATCTCCGCGAACTGGAGGCAACACCCGAGGATCACCCCGATCCCATCGGCGACCAGCGCTTCTCGCCGGTCAAGGGCATCGTGCACCGCTACCCCGACCGGGTGCTGTTCACCCCCATCCTGCATTGTCCGGTCTATTGCCGCTTCTGTTTCCGCCGCGAAAAGGTGGGCGGCGGCGAGGCGGTGCTGGGCGAAGCCGATCTCCGGGCCGCGCTGGACTATATCCGCGCCCACGACGCCGTGTGGGAGGTGGTGATCACCGGCGGCGACCCCCTGATGCTGCCGCCGGCCCGCCTGGCCGCTCTGCTGGCCGCCCTCGACGCCATTCCCCATGTGGCGGTGATCCGCCTGCACAGCCGCGTGCCCATCAGCGATCCGGCGCGCATCGACGACGCCCTGCTAGCCGCCCTGGATACCGGGAAGGCCCTGTGGCTGGCCGTGCACTGCAACCATGCCCGCGAACTGACCGCCGCCGCCGAGGCGGGGCTGCGCCGCCTGAGCCGCGCCGGGATTCCGCTGCTGGGCCAGACCGTGCTGCTGCGCGGGGTGAACGACGATGCCGCCAGCCTGGAGGCGGTGATGCGCGCCCTGGTGCGGAACCGGGTCAAGCCCTACTACCTGCACCACCCCGATCTGGCCCCCGGCACCGGGCATTTCCGCCTGCCCATCGCCGCCGGGCAGGCCCTGATGCGCCATCTGCGCGGCCGCGCCTCGGGCCTGTGCCAGCCCAGCTATATTCTGGATATTCCCGGCGGCCACGGCAAATCCCCCATCGGCCCGGCCTATCTTTCCGAAGCGGGAATCGAGGACTGGCAGGGGCAAATTCATCCCTATCCGCCGCCCCAGTTGCGTTGAGGCCGCCAACCTGTTAGGGTCCGCGCCAATTTTCCAGTAAAGCTCTTGGACAGTTTCATGAAGATCAACGCCAACCTCATCCGTCCCGGCAATATCATCGAGCACAACAACCGCCAGTGGGCCGTGCTCAAGACCGCCATCGTTCAGCCCGGCAAGGGCGGCGCCTTCATCACCGTGGAAATGCGCGACGTGCGCACCGGCACCAAGACCAACGAGCGCTGGCGCACCGCCGACACCGTGGAGAAGCTGCAGGTGGATGAAAAGGACGCCACCTTCCTGTTCAAGGACGGCGCCCATCTGACCTTCATGGATGCCGAAAGCTACGAACAGTTCACCGTGCCGGAAGAGCTGGTGGGCGAACCCGGCGCCTTCCTGCAGGACGGCATGCCGGTGACCGTGGACCTGATCGAAGGCTCGCCGGTGTCGGTGACCCTGCCCGACAAGGTGACCTGCACCGTGGTCGAGGCCGACCCCGTGGTCAAGGGCCAGACCGCCGCCTCCTCGTACAAGCCCGGTCTGCTGGATAACGGCGTGCGCGTGATGATCCCGCCCTTCATCGAATCGGGCACCCGCATCGTCGTCAACACCGCCGACGCCACCTATGCCGAGCGGGCCAAGGATTGATGCAAGGCACCTCCCCCCTCATCAACGTGATGACCGCCGCCGCCCGCAAGGCGGCGCGCGGACTGCTGCGCGACTTCGGCGAGGTCGAGCAGCTGCAGGTTTCGAAGAAGGGACCGGGCGATTTCGTCTCGGCCGCCGATCACCGCGTTGAAAAAACCCTGGTGGCCGAACTGAAGAAGGCCCGCCCGGATTACGGCTTCATCCTGGAAGAGGGCGGCATCCTGCCCGGCGCCGACGAAACCGTGAACTGGATCATCGATCCTCTGGACGGCACCACCAACTTCCTGCACGGCATCCCCCACTTCGCCATCTCCATCGGCCTGGTGAAGGACGGCGAGCCCTGGGCCGGCGTCATCTACCAGCCGCTGACCGACGAAATGTACTGGGCCGAAAAGGGCAAGGGCAGCTTCGCCAACAGCCGCCGCCTGCGCGTTTCCGCCCGGCGCAAGCTGGATGAGTCGGTGCTGGCCACCGGCATTCCCCATCAGGGCCGCCCCGAGCACGGCCGCTTCCTGCGCCAGTTGACCCGGGCCATGGAACAGACCGCCGGCATCCGCCGCTTCGGCGCCGCCTCGCTGGATCTGGCCTGGGTGGCCGCCGGCCGCTGCGACGGCTTCTGGGAAATCGGCCTGAAGCCGTGGGATATCGCCGCCGGCATCATTCTGGTGCGCGAGGCGGGCGGTTATGTCAGCGATCTCGACGGCAGCGGCAATATGCTGTCCTCGGGCAATCTGATGGCTTCGAACGACCAGTTGCACGTGCCGCTGGGAACGCTGCTGCGCACGGCCGACTGAACTGGAATAAAATATCCCCGCGCACTTTCTGGTTTAGGGAGTAAACGAGTTGTCCAGACTCCTCCCTTCGGTTAGTGTGTGGGGACTTTTATTGAAAAAATCCGCCTTGGGGGATGAACGGTGAGCATGAGGCATTTGCACGCCACAGGAACTCTACTGGCCCTGGCCCTTGTTCTGGCCGCTCCCGCCTCCGTTTCCGCACAGGTCGTTGTCGGCGCCCCCAGCGGCCCCGCCGTTGTGGTGAACCGCGCGGTGCTGAACAGCCTGGGCGCCCCGCCCTCGCTGGGCGATCTTTATCTGAACCGTCTTGCCGCCGCCCCGCCGCTGGCGGCGCCCGGCGCCGCTTCGGCCGATGCGGTGATCCACCTGCATCGCCCGCATGAGAGCCGCCTGCGTCTGCATCATCCGCATCACCGCGCCACCCATCACGGCACCGTAACCGCCACTGTGCCCGGCGAGCACAAGGCCGCCCGCCGCCACAAGGCCGCGGCAGCAACCGTGGCCCAAGCGGCTCCCGCCGCCACACCTGCTCCGGCTCCCGCCGCCACACCTGCTCCGGCTCCCGCCGCCACACCTGCTCCGGCTCCCGCCGCCAAGCCCGTTCCAGCGCCCGCCCCGGTTCAGGCCCCCGCCGCGCCGACCGAACCCGCCAAGGCGGCCCCC
>JAJZGK010000023.1 GCA_021798485.1 Pseudomonadota bacterium | reverse complement strand
GACAACGCCATCAATCAGGAGGTGGCGGTGGGCCTGCTGGAACGGCTGGGCCACCGGGCCGATGTGGCGGGCGACGGCCGCGAGGCGGTGCGCATGGTCCAGGCCGGCCATTACGATCTGGTGCTGATGGACATGCAGATGCCCGAGGTGGACGGCCTGGAGGCCACCCGCCAGATCCGCGCCCTGCCGCCGCCCAAGGGCCGCCTGCCCATCATCGCCATGACCGCCAACGCCCTGCCGGGCGACCGCGCCGACTGCCTGGCCGCCGGCATGGATGATTACATCGCCAAACCCATCGGCCGCCAGGCCCTGGCCGACCTGCTGCGCTGCTGGGAGGGCGGGGCCACCGGCACGCCGGCGCCTTAACCCTTTGCCTTCCCGAACGGATTGCGCTATACGGTGGCTCTCCATCGATATGAACCATATCGACATGCGCTGCACCCGTAGCTCAGCTGGATAGAGCGCTGCCCTCCGAAGGCAGAGGTCACAGGTTCGAATCCTGTCGGGTGCGCCACTCTCTCGTAGAAAAGAGGCTTCGCAGCCGTGGCCTCAGCCGTGGCCTCAGCCGTGGCTGAACAGGCTGGTGAACATTGCCTGGGCGTGGCGCAGGCCGTCCTCGCTGAGAACGACGGATTTCGCCTTGCCGCGCGGGTCCGAGATCAGGCCTTTTTCGTGCAGGCGGTTCATGGCCTGCCAATCGAAGCCTTTCCACACCCGGCGGCCATCATGGAGGCCCAGCAACAGCAGGGCCAGAACGGCATCGTCGATGCGGTCGGTATCCATCTCCATGGCGCACCCCGTAAAATTGGTGAATGCCGCATCATACCCGCTGTGCCGGAAAATTTCTCCCTCTCGCGTTGTCGCGGTCGGCGGCGGCAAGACTTGAAAATCGTCACTCCACCATGCCCAGAAGTTTCAGGCGGCTGTCGGTCAGCAGATGCAGGAGCTGGCCGGGCAGCTCGGCCCGGCTGGGATGCAGGCGGGGCAGGACGGTGATGAGGTCGGCCTTCAGGGCGTCGAGCCGGGCCAGCAGGGCGCCGGGTTCGGCATCCTGGCGGGCGGCGTCCTGATCGATGTCGCACAGGCGGCGCAGATAGTCGGCCAGGCGGGCGTCGTCGTCGGCGTGGCTGTCGGTCTGCTGGCCGCGGAACCATTTCACCGACAGCAGCAGGCTGGACAGCACCGACATCACCAGGCCCAGGGCGTTTTTCAGTTTCTCGTAGGTTTTCACCGAAACCAGCGGATCGCGGCGGGCCAGAAATTCCCGCGTGCCCGCCGACAGCCGGAAGCCCGAGGGAATGGTCAGGCGCGATTCGTCGTTCTTCAGGCGGCTGCGGCTTTCCACCGCCGGGCTGTAGAGGGTTTCCAGGATTTCGTAAATGGCGTGGGCATCCACATCCTTGTTGGCCAGAAGGTGGATATTGACGCCGATGGTGGTGATGTCGCGGCTGGGCACCGGCGGCACCACCGAATACATGTAGGCCAGGATCCTGGCGTCGGCCACCCAGCCCACCCGCACCGCCAGGCTTTCGGGAAAGGGAATTTCCAGCAGGCGGTACTGATGGCGGCGCACCAGATCGTCCACCACGAAGGAGGGCACGAACGAGGCGATGACGATGACATCGGGCAGGCGGGGGCCGGGCATCGACAGCAGCTGTTCGTTGCTGAAATTGGTCTCGATATAATCGATGCCGTCGTGCAGGCCGGAAAAATTGAACACCGCCCGGGCGATGGTCCGGGTCGAGCCCTGGCGGCGGCCCAGATTGACGGTGCGGCCGCGGATATCGCCGATGGAGCGGATGGCCGGGCGCACCAGGAAATGCAGCAGTTCCGGGGCGATGGTGGCGACATGACGGATATTGGCATAATCGCCGCCGATGCCCGCCGGCACGAAGGCCAGGTCGAGGGCGCCGGAGTCGAGCTTTTCCAGCACGTCGGCGCTGTTGACGATGGGATCGATCTTCAGATCGATGCCCTTGGGGCGCAGTTCGTCCTGCAGGATGCGGGTCAGCAGGTGGCGGTTGCCCAGAATATCGCCGCCGCTGATGGTCAGGGTGATGTGGCGCGGTGCCAGCTGATAGAGAAAATTGCCGGCCACGCCCACCAGCACCGTCATCACCAGCAGGGCCAGGCCCCGGCGCAGACGGGTTTGGCGGTGCACCCGCTCCAGAATCTGATGCAGCAGTTTTTCGGCTTCCTCGGCCATGGCGGGATCCTTGCGCGGGGTCAGAACATCGGCCACAGGCCGGTGGCGTCCACGATGCGGCGTCCCTCCGGGCCGATGGCGAAAGCCACGAAATCGATGGCCGCCTGGGCGCCGTTGTCGCACAGCACGTAATAATAGGAGCGAAGCAGTGGATAGCGGCCGCTGAACACGGTTTCGCGGCGGGCGGTCACGCCGTCCGCCGCCAGGGCCCGCAAGGGAGGGGTTGCCGCCTTCAGGGGCAGGCAGCCGATGGCATGGCGGTTGGACAGCACCAGAGCGGCGACATCGCGGGTTTCCGGCAGGCTGAGGGCGTCATCGGTGGGATCGGCGCCCTGCAGCAGAAGGTCCAGCAGGGGATCGTTGCGGCGCACCACCACCTCCACCGGCGCGGCCGGCGCCCCCAGATCGCGCCAGTCGGTGAGGCGGCCGGTGAACAGGGCGGCCATGGCCGCCGTGGGCAGGGCGGTCAGCGGATTGTCGGGATGCACCACCGCCACGGCGGCATCGCGGGCCAGCAGATAATTGTGCACGCAGGCCTCGTCCTGGGTGCCGCTCAGATCCCCGGCCATGGCGGCCAGATCGATGGCGCCGCGTTTCAGGGCCATCAGTCCGGCATCGCCGCCGCCGCCGGTGGCCACCACGTCCACATCGTCGCGCCGGGCCAGAAATCCCGCCACCAGGGCGCGGGTCAGGGGCAGCATGGACGAGGCGCCGCCGATCAGCAGCGGGTAATCCTCCTGCCAGCGAAACAGCGACAGCGCCGCCGCCGGACGGCTGGCGGCGGCCAGGGCCAGGGCCGACAGGCCCAGCAGGCGGCGGCGGTTCATGGCGCCCCCGCTCCCGAAGTGACCGCCACGGCGCCCGCCTCGGCCACATGGCGCTGCCCTTTGCCGGCATCGGCGACATAGGCGATGAAGGCGCGGGCCAGGGGCGGGCCGTGGCGGCGCATCAGCAGGGTCAGGCGGCGGTGCAGGGGATAACTGCCGCTGCGGAAGGCCTCGGCGGTGGCGGCGATGCCGTTGATGCGCAGCGCCTTGACGCGGGCATCAAGATAGCCCGAGGCGATATAGCCGATGGCCCCGGGGGTGACGGCCACTTTCTCCACCACCGCCAGTCCTTCCAGCACCTGGGCGCGGGGGGTGAACACCCGGTCGGCCATCACCCGTCCGGCGAAAATCTCGTAGGAGCCCAGGCTGGGCGGCTGCGACAGCGGCAGGATGGGCAGGGCGGGCCCGCCCACGGCGCGCCAGGTGGTGATATGGCCGGCAAAGATGCGGCGCAGCTGGTCCAGGGTCAGATCGGCCACCGGATTGGAGGGGTGCACGATGGGCACCACGCCGTCGATGCCGATCAGGGTGTAGTCCAGGTCCAGGCGCAACCGGTGGGCCAGCCGGGCCAGATCGGCGGTCAGGCTGGTGGCGATCATGCCGATATCGCAGCTGCCGTCGATCACGCCTTTATAGCCGCGCCGGGAATTGCCGGCCGAAACCGCCACCGCCCGGCCGGGCGCCTCGGCCATGAAATCCTCGGCGGCCCGTTCCACCATGGGCTGGATATTGGGGGCGCCGCGCACCTGGATGGCGCGCAGGCGCGGGTCGGGCCAGGCGGCGGCAATGGGGAAGGGGGGATCGGAGGACATGAGCGGTCCCTGGCGGACGAAGACGGACTCCGACTTAACCCCCCTTCGCTCCGGGGCCGCCGTGGGAGGGCCCGCCTGATCCGCCGCTGCGGCGGCCGGCCTAAAACATCTTTCAGAGCAACGGAGGCAAGGAGGATGGCGCGATGCGCTGGAGCGGACGGCAATGGCTGGGTGATGCCCTGGGCGGGGCGGTGGTGGCGCTGCTGTCGCTGCCGATGACCGTGCCCCTGGGGGCTCTGGCCTTCGCGCCGCTGGGCGCGGGTTTTCTCCCCGCCGGGGTGGCGGCGGCTTTTTGCACCGCCATCGTCGGCGGCCTGGTGGCCGCCCTGGCCGGGGGCAGCCCGCTGCAGATCAGCGGGCCGCGCGCCTCGATGGCGCTGATGAGCGCCGGCGCCATCGCCACCGCCCTGGATCAGGGGGCCCGGCCGGATCAGGCGGTGGCGGTGGCCGGGCTGTCGCTGGCCCTGGCCGGCGGGCTGCAGGTGCTGATCGGGCGGGCCGGCATGGGGCGGGTGGTGCGCTATCTGCCCTATCCGGTGCTGGCGGGGTTCGTCAACGGTGTCGCCCTGCTGATCCTGCTGGGGCAGCTGGCGGCGGTGCTGGGGCTGCCGCCCTCGCTGTCCTGGCGGGCACTGCCCGGACACTGGCGGCAGGTGGCGCCGCTGGCGCCGCTGGAGGCGCTGGCCACCATGGCCCTGATGGCCTGGGCGCCGCGCCTGACCAGGCGGCTGCCGCCCCTGGTGCTGGCTTTCGCCGGCGGCAGCCTGGTGGATCTGCTGCTGCGCTCTGTTGGCGCCGCGCCGGATCTGGGGCCCAGGCTGGTGGCGCCGGAGGGGCTGTCGTTCTGGCTGCGGGGGCCGGCTCTGCTGGCCGGGCTGGCCGGCAATGCCGCCCTGCCGGGCTGGCTGGCGGCGGAAATGCCGGTGATCGTGGTGCTGGCGCTGGTGGGCAGCCTGGAAAGCCTGCTGAGCGCCCTGTCCCTCGATGCCGCCAGCGGCAGCCGCCACGATCCCCGCCGTGAACTGCTGGGGCAGGGGTTGGGCAATCTGGCCGCCGCCTGCTGCGGCGGCATCGCCGGGGCGGGCGCCCCCATCCGTGGCCTGGCCAGCTACCGGCTGGGCGGCCGCAGCCGCCGGGCCGCCGTGATCCAATGCCTGCTGCTGCTGGCCTTGCTGTGCTGGGGGCGGCCTCTGCTGATGCATCTGTCCTACGCGGTGATGGCCGGCATCATGGTCATGGTGGCGCTGTCCATGGGTGATCTCTGGCTGTTCCGCCTGCTGCGCCGCGATCCGCGCCGTTTCGGCGCCGATGCCCTGGTGGCGGCGCTGGTGGCGGTGGTGTCGGTCACGGTCAATCTGGCCATGGCGGTGCTGGCCGGGGTGGCGCTGACCCTGCTGCTGTTCATGCTGCGCATGAGCCGGCCGGTGGTGCGAACGGTACGGGATGGCGCCGGGGCGCGCTCGCGCCGCCAGCGGCCGCTGGCGGCGGAACGCTATCTGGCCGGGCAGCGGCAGCGGCTGCGGCTGGCCAGCCTCGACGGACCGCTGTTTTTCGGCACGGCGGACCGGGCCTGCCAGGATCTGGCCGCTCTCTGGCCCGAAACGGCGCCGCCCGGCTGCCTGATCCTGGATCTCGGCCGGGTCGGGCATGTGGATCTGGCCGGCCTGCGCATGCTGGATCAGCTGCGGCGCGACCAGGAGCGGCGCGGCCACCATCTGCTGCTGGCCGGGGTGGATCTGGAGGCCGCCCGCTGGTCGTGGCTGCGCCCGGCCGGGCTCGAGGCGCCGCTGGCCGCTGGCCGGCTTTTCGCCGGGCTGGATCAGGCCCTGGAAGCGGCCGAGGATCTGCTGCTGGCCGGCGGCCCGCATGCCGAGACACCGGAGGTGGCGCCGGATGCCTTCGCCCTGCTGGCCGGTCTGCCGGATGCCGCGCGCCGGGCGCTGACCGCCGGCCTGGAGCGCCGCGGCCACGATGCCGGCGCCGTGCTGTTCCGCCAGGGCGAGGCGGGCGACGGCCTTTATCTGCTGAGCCGGGGCGATGTCGAGATCCGCCTGCCGGCGCAGGGCTCTCATCCGCCGCTGCGCCTGGCCCGCCTGGCGCCGGGCACCCTGTTCGGTGAAATGGCGCTGCTGGATGGATCCGATCGTTCCGCCGATGCGGTGGCGGTTCAGCCTTGCGTTTGCCATGTGCTTTCGCCCGCCGCCTTTGCCGCCTTTTCCGGGCTTTATCCGGCGGCGGCGGCGCAGATCCTGCGCAATATCGGCGGCGAATTGGCCGAACGGCTGCGTCTGGCCAATAGCCGCTGGCAGGACGGCATGTGAATTTCACACTCTTCTTATTTGCAATAACTCTTATTATGGGTCTATTGAGAAATCTCAATGCCGAGTCCTCGGCGCCCTCGCTAGCTTGTTGCGCCGCTCCGGGTCCATCCGCCTTCTTCAGGCGGCGTTCCAGTCATTCGGTCTTCAGTCCTCCCGTTCTTCGGCTTTCAGCACAAGGATTGCCACGATGTCGCAAACATCCCCTGCCGCGGACCAGCAGCCGCACAAAAAACACAGGGAATCGCTTTATGCCAGCCGCGCCAAGGCTTATCCGCGCTTTTTGAACAGCGGGCTTTTCCGCCGACTGAAATGGCTGGCCACGATTCTGACCCTGGCGGTGTTCTGGATCGGCCCCTGGCTGCGCTGGGACCGTGGCCTGGGCGCGCCGCATCAGGCCATTCTGGTCGATCTGCCCGGCCGCCGCGCCTATTTCTTCTTCATCGAGATCTGGCCGCAGGAAGTCTATTACCTGACCGGGCTTCTGATCATCGCCGCGCTGTTCCTGTTCTTCATGTCGGCCATGCTGGGCCGTGTCTGGTGCGGCTTCGCCTGCTGGCAAACGGTGTTCACCGATCTGTTCGTGTGGATCGAGCGTTTGTTCCAGGGCGAACGCAACGCCCGCATGCAGCTCGACCACGCGCCGATGTCGGCCAACAAGTTTCTGCGCAAGGGGGCCACCATCGTCAGCTGGGTGGTGATCGCCATGGCCTTCGGCTTCGGCTTCACCCTTTATTTCGATAATGCCCCCACCCTGGTGCACAACTTCTTCACCGGCCAGGCCGGGCTGATGCAGTACGTCACCATGGGGGTGCTCAGCTTCTTCTGCTTCCTGCTGGCCGGCTTTGCCCGCGAAAACGTCTGCATTTACATGTGCCCCTATGCGCGTTTCCAGGCGGCCATGTTCGACGAGCATTCGATGATCGTCTCCTACGAGGCCTGGCGCGGCGAGCCGCGCGGCGTGGTGCGGGGCGGCATCCAGGGGCGCGATCCCCAGGAGGTGTTCAAGGACCGCGGTCATTGCGTCGATTGCAAAATGTGCATCCAGGCCTGTCCCACCGGCATCGATATCCGCGACGGCAGCCAGCTGGCCTGTATCGGCTGCGCGCTCTGCATCGATGCCTGCAACAGCGTGATGGACCGTTTCGGCCTGCCGCGCGGGCTGATTTCCTACGATTCGGTCTATAACCAGCAGGCCCGTTCGGTGGGCGATACCACCAGCCGCACCAAGGTGCTGCGGCCGCGCGTCTATGGCTACCTCACCGTGATCACCCTGGTGTGCAGCGCCATGATCTACGTGTTCGCCACCCGCAAAACCTTCGATGTTTCGGCCCTGCACGAACGCAGCCCGGTCTATGTCATGCTGTCGGGCGGCAAGCTGCGCAACGGTTACGTGGTCAAAGTGCTGAACATGATGCACAAGGACGGCCACTTCAAACTGGTGCTGGAAGGCCTGCCCCAGGCCACCATGTCGGTGATCGGCCAGGATACCGCCGCCGCCACCAGCGTGACCCTGCCGGTGCCGCCGGATTCGGTGGGAACCTTCCATATGTTCATCACCGTGCCCGGCAACCAGCTGACCGGCCCCTCCATGCCGGTGACCATGAAGGTGACCGACGAGGACACCGGCAAGGTGGTGAGCCACAACAACATCTTCGCCGGGCCGGGCGCGTAATACCAACCGGCCAATGAATTGACCGGTTGTATCGTCCCTCGCCGGGCGGCGGCATCCGCCGCCTTGGCCGCTCGCTCAAGGCTCGCTGGATACCGGCCAACCCGTCACTTTAATGGTTGGCCGGTATAAGCCAAAGCACGATCCCGAGCGGATGTCTGTCCGATACGCCTCCCCGGCGGTACGCCCGCCGGGGAGGTTTTTTTTGGTTCATCGCGGAAGTCCGGGGTGAGCGCGCGGACACCGGGAAAATCCGGAAAAACATCGTCCCCTTGTCTATCGAACATTTCGGGGCCGCCGGGCCTTAAAGCAACAAGGGATGAACGCAGACAACCACGGATGGGCCTGAAGCTAAGATCGACGCCAGTGTCCACCCTCAAAGACGTCTGTCGAGCTTTTGCTCGCCTTCGGCACGCTGTGCTCCCATCCTCCGATAAGGGCGCGTCTGTGTCTGTCTGCGGTTGTCCCTTGTTCATCTGCGTTGCGAATAAAACCCCAACGCCTTATCCCCGCTCATCCGCGATGAACCTTTTTTAGGGCAGGCGGGGCAGGGTGAAGAAGAAGCGGGCGCCCTGATCGGGGGCGGACTCCACCCAGATGCGGCCGCCATGATGATCGACGATGCGCTTGCACACCGCCAGGCCGATGCCGGTGCCGTCGTACTGGCTTTGCAGATGCAGGCGCTGGAACAGGCCGAAGATGCGGTCGTGGAATTCAGGGTCGATGCCGATGCCGTTGTCGGCCAGGCAGAAACGCCAGTCTGATCCCTGGCGCTCCACCGACAGGGTGATCTCGGGCGGGCGGTGCGGGCTGCGGTATTTGAGGGCGTTGCTCAGAAGGTTCAGGAACAGGCGCTGCAGTTCACCGGCATCGCCGCGCACGGTGGGCAGGCTGTCCGGCCGCTGCAGGCGGGCGCCGCAGTCTTTCAGGGCGGCGTCGAGATGCAGCAGCGTTTCCTCCAGAACGTTTTGCAGCGGCACCTCGGCCGGCGGGCGGTCGCGCCGGCCCACGCGGGCATAGTCCAGCAGATCCTGGATCAGATGATCCATGCGCTTGGCGCCATCGCGGGCAAAGCCCAGATAGTCCCGTCCGTCCTGCTCCAGCCGGTCGCCCAGCAGGCGTTCCAGCAGCGACAGGTAGCTGGAAATCATGCGCAGGGGCTGGCGCAGATCGTGAGAGGCCACATAGGCGAAGGATTCCAGATCCTCGTTGGAACGTTGCAGCTCCTCGGTGCGGCGGATCAGATCGGCCTGCATCTTCAGTCGTTCGCTGACGTCGTGGATGATGGAAAACAGCAGCGGGCGGCCCTGCACCACCACCGGCCCGGCATAGATCTCCACATCGCGCACCTCGCCGTTGGCCAGGCGGTGGCGGAACATGTAGTACTGCGGGCCGTGGCTGGCCTGGCTCAGCGCCTCGCTTAAGAGATCGGGCGGCAGCACGTTGATATCGCCGATGCTCAGGCTGCGCAGGCGCTCCAGATCATAGCCATAGAAACGGGCGGCGGCGGGATTGGCATCGACGATGCGGCCGTCGGCGGGGTCCAGCAGCATTTTCATGGCGCCGTTGGCCATGAACATCTGCTCGAACAGTTCCTGGCGGTCGCGCAGGCTTTTCTCGGTGCGCCGCCGCTCGGTGATATCGTCATGCGCCCAAACGTAGCCCAGGCCGGGATTGGCCGGATCGATCAGGCGGCCCGACAGGCGACACCACAGTTCGCGCCGGTCGTGGCGGCGCAGCATGGGGCATTCCACCACATAGGTTTCGCCGCGCAGCATGGCGGGCAGGGCTTCGGCGGCAATGGCCTGGTAATCCTGGGGGCGGGCGTAAAAATCGCCGGTGGCCTTTTGCAGGAACTCCCCTTCGTCTCCGCCGTAAATCGCGCAGAAGGCGGCGTTGACCTTAAGGATGCGGCGGTCGGGCGAAATCAGCGAGATGCCGACGGGAATGTTGGCCAGAATGGCCTCCAGCTCGGCCGAAAGACGGCGCCGGGCCTCGTCGTCGGCCTTGCGGCCACTGATATCGCGGCTGGCGGCGATGAAACGGGCGGGCAGGCCGTGCCGCGCCGGAATATGCTGCAGAAAAATATCGAGCGGCAGCAGGGTGCCGTCTTGCCGGCGCAGCCGGCTTTCGTAGGTGACGCTGTGCGCCGGACCGGCCACAAGCAGATGCTTGTTGCGCAGGAAGTCGGCCTCTTCGCCCAGGGCGCCGGTTTCCAGCAAGGCGCGGCCCAGCAGGGCCTCGCGGTCTTGCCGCAGCAGTTCCAGGCCGCCCTGGCTGATCTGCTGCAAACGATGGCCGTCGGCTTCGAACAGGAACAGCGCCTCGCGGGTGTTGTCGAACAGAACGCGGAAATCGTTCAGCCGGTCCACCTCGTCTTGCAGGGCGGCCTTTTCATTTTCCAGCCGGGCGATGCGCGCCCGGTTTTCGCGCCCGCCGCGCCAGGCCCGGATCAGCAGCAGCAGCACAACGCCCAGCGATCCGCCCGCCAGAAAACCGGAAACACTTGCAGGCGGCAGCGTCATGGCGGAGGTCACCCTTCAAGCGTGGTTCCATCCGTCAGCATCGTGGATTTTGATGCGAAAATCCAGCGGCCCCGTCCTCCCCCCACGGGGCCGCGCGCCGGAGCGGCCGGGATTACTTCACCGGCGCTTCCGGATAGGCCAGTTCGTGACGGGCCCGCCACTCGGGGGCGACATAGTTGATGATGATGGACTTGCGCACACCTTCGATCTTGCGGCGGTCCACGGCGTGCCAGGTATCGGTGCCGGGGATGAAGATCAGGCCGCTGTTGAAGGGGCTGGGGGCGCGGTGCACCCACTGCATGTCGTTGTTGTAAACGTCGGTGCCCCAGTCATCGCTGCCCGGTCCCTTCGAGAGGTAGATCAGCATGGTGTACTGCTTGACGCCGATATCGGTATGGGGCTCCAGCCAGAAACCGTCGGTGTCCTGGCAATATTCCAGGCGCAGATTGGTGCCGGTCAGGTCGATCTTGCATTCGCGCTCCAGGGCGGCGATGGTGCGGGGATCCTGAAAGGCTTCAGCCAGAGCCTTGGCCACCGGAAAGCGGGCCTGGGCCTCGGCGTTGAAATAAAAGCGGGTGTTGTTGTTGGTTTCGCGCCGGCCGCTGAATTCCAGGCCGCTGGGGGCGGGCACCGGCAGGGCGTGCAGCTCTTCCGCCTGATCCGGCGGCAGCATGTCCGCCATCAGCCAATGACGATAAGGCTCCGTCACGCGTTGGCTTTTGTCCAAGGCGCGCAGGAAACTTTCCTGAATCTGAAAAGTCCGGGAACCGGCGACCGCCGCTGTCATGGTAATGCCCCAATCGAAAAGAGGATAATAGCGGCGCATCATACGCTCGTATCATAGGAGGGTAAACAGGCCTGATGGCGGGGGCTTGACGGCGGCGGAACGCGGCCGAAATACTGATGCGTGACGGCGGGGCTGGTCCCGCCGGGCATATGTGCCGATCGCCAGCGGGCGACCGCCGCCGATGCCGTCTTCGGCTCCTGGGAGCGAAGCGGCGGGCCGGGGCGGGCCGGGCGCCGCCGATTATCCCTGGGGCGCCGCAACCGCTGGCTTCTCGCTCGCTTTTCGAGGAGAGGTCAAAACCATGACGCGTGTTCCCGTTTTCAACAGCCCGCTGCTGCTGGGCTTCGATCATTTCGAGCGTGTGCTCGACCGTATTTCCAAAACCTCGGCCGAAGGCTATCCCCCCTACAATATCGAGCAGATCGGCGAGAACGGCCTGCGCATCACCCTGGCGGTGGCCGGATTCTCCATGGACAATCTGACGGTGGAGCTGGAAAACAACCAGCTGATCATCCGCGGCCGTCAGGGCGAGGATGATCCCGAACGCATCTTCATCCATCGCGGCATCGCCGCCCGCCAGTTCCAGCGCAGCTTCGTGCTGGCCGAAGGGATCGAGGTGATCGGCGCCACCATGGACAACGGCCTTCTGCACATCGATCTGGAGCGCCCCTTGCCGGAAGCGCGGGTGCGCACCATTAAGATAGAAGGCAAGACGATGGAACCGCCGCCGGTCTCGGCCGGGGTGCTGGAGGAGAGCAAGCCCTGAGTCTTTAAGACTAAAGTCGTCTTTCTTTTCCCTGTTGCGCGCGGTTTTAATGGACCTTCGCGCAACAGGGTCCACGAACAGGGAGGCCGCAGCGATGACCATCCGGATTGCCCCCAGGAGCGATGCCTCCGTTCGCGCCATGAGTCAGCAGGATCTGGCGGCTTGGGGCCTGGAAAACGTGGCCTATATCAAGCGGGTGCTGATCAATCACGAGGTGGGCTGGTCGATCCATGGCGCCGACGGCGCCCATATCGGCCTGTCGCTGGACCGCGACCGCGCCTTCGCCGCCGTCCGTCAGCAATCGCTGTTCCCGGTCAGCGTGCACTGATCCGCTGTGGCCGCTCCCGTGCCCCAGGCTGGAAAAGCCTGACTTCAGAAAGGCTTATCTTGACGCTGGCCCCCGGCTTTGGCACCCTTCACTGTGAATGAGAGTGTTAAGACGGAAGGCAGGAGCGGGGAGATGACCAAGTCGGAGCTGATCGCTCGTCTGGCAGAGCTGAACCCGCATCTCTATCAACGGGATGTGGAGCGCATCGTCACCACCATTTTCGATGAGATCGCCGCCGCCCTGGCACGGGGGGACCGGGTCGAGCTGCGTGGCTTCGGCGCGTTCTCGGTCAAAACCCGCGATGCCCGCCAGGGCCGCAATCCCCGTACCGGCGAGTCGGTGGATGTGTCGGAAAAGGCGGTGCCCTTCTTTAAAACCGGCAAGCAGTTGCGCGAGCGGCTGAACACGGCGCGGTAACCGGCATGCGCCGTCTCACCCGTGCTCTGTTCTGGCTGATCGGCCTGCCCCTGGCCGTGCTGCTGGTGGTGTTCGCCCTGTCGAACCGCCAAAGCCTTACCCTGGCCTTTTGGCCGCTGCCCGATGGTTTCGTGGTGCCGGCCTATGCCGCCGTTCTGCTGCCTCTGCTGATCGGGCTTGTGATCGGCCTTTTGGCGGGATCGGCCCGGCGCATGGCCGCCCGGGCCCGCGCCTCGGCCCTGGCGCGTCGCGTGTCCGTTCTGGAACGCGATCTCGAGGCCGCCCGCGCCGCGCCCGCGCCGTCAACGACTGTGGCCGAGGATCCGGCCGGAAAGACTTTGTTGCCATTATGACCAATCCTGTTTTTTGTGCTCTTGATACCACCGATACCGCCGAGGCGGTGCGTCTGGCCCGGCAGCTGGCCGGCCTGGTGGGCGGCGTCAAGGTGGGGCTGGAATTCTTCAGCGCCAACGGGCCCGAGGGGGTGCGCGCCATCGCCGCCCTGGGCATGCCGCTGTTTCTGGATCTGAAGTTCCACGATATCCCCAACACCGTGGCCGGAGCCATGCGCGCCGCCGTGGCCCTGGCCCCCACCTTCACCACCATCCATGCCTGCGGCGGCGCCGATATGATGCGCGCCGCCGTCGAGGCCGCCGCCGAGGCCGCCGCCAAGGCCGGGGTGGCGCGGCCGCGCATCCTGGCGGTAACGGTGCTGACCAGCATGAGCCCGGCCGATCTGGCCGGTGTGGGCGTGGCGGGCGGCCTGGTGGATCAGGTCCGGCGGCTGGCGGCGCTGGCGCACGAGGCCGGGGTGGACGGCCTGGTCTGTTCGCCGCACGAGGTGGAGGCGCTGCGCGCCCTTTTGGGGCCGGAACCGGCGCTGATGGTGCCGGGCATCCGCCCGGCCTGGGCCGCCTCCAACGATCAGAAGCGTATCCTGACCCCGGCCGAGGCCATGGCCAAGGGGGCCAGCCATCTGGTGATCGGCCGCCCCATCACCGCCGCCGCCGATCCGGCCCTGGCGGCGCGGCGCATTCAGGACGAACTGCGGGCGGCGCCATGAGCGCGAAACCGGTGAAGGTCAAGATCTGCGGTCTGACCGAGGAGGAGATGGTGGATGCCGCCATCGATGCCGGGGCCGATTTCGTCGGCGTGGTGTTCTTCGAGAACAGCCCGCGCCACGTTTCCATCGAGCGGGCCAACGAACTGCTGGAATTCGTACCCGAGGAGGTGATGCGGGTCGGCCTGTTCGTCGATGCCGACAATGCCTTCCTCGATCGGGTGATGAACCATCTGCGCCTGGATCTGTTCCAGTTTCATGGCCGGGAAACCCCCGAGCGCATCGAGGCGGTGCGTCAGGAATACGGCATGCCGGTGATGAAGGCGCTGGGCATCGCTTCCGCCGCCGATCTCGATGCCGCCCAGGCCTATGCCGAGGTGGCCGACTGGCTGCTGTTCGACGCCAAGGCGCCGGCCGAGGCCGGGCGCCCCGGCGGCAATGCCCTCTCCTTCGACTGGTCGCTGCTGTCCGGGCGCAAATGGCCCTGTCCGTGGATGCTGGCCGGCGGGCTCGACGCCGGCAATGTGGCCGAGGCGGTGCGCCTGTCGGGGGCCAGGGCCGTGGATGTGTCGTCGGGGGTGGAGCAGGCGCCGGGCGTGAAGGATGCCGAGAAGATCGCCGCCTTCATCCGCGCCGCCAAGGGGGAGTAGCGCTTCCCCCGGATTTGCAAGGGACGTCTGTCATGCTGGATGCCGATCCCGCCGTTTGCCGGCTGTTTTCCCGCTTAGGGCAGGTGGTGGCCTATGGCCGCCTGCTGCACGGCGCCTTGCATGACGGCTGCACCGCCCTGTTCGTGGACCAGGGCTTCGAGCCCGCCTTCGCCCACTCCATGATGGAGGAACAGGATACGGCGGTGTTGTGTAAAACCTGGAGCGGCCTGGTGAAGGATGCGCTGGAACAGGGGCCGGACCAAGCCGCCCTGCTGCCGCTGCTGGCCCGCCTGACCCAGCGCCTGCAGGGCGCCATCGCCGCCCGCGCCGAGCTTTTGGACATGGCCTGGATCACCGATGCTCCCGCCGCCGCCCCGTGCTACGAGGCCCTGGCCGAGCCGGCCCTGGCCGGCGGCGGCCTGCCGCTGGACCGTTTGGTGCTGGATCAGGCCAATCTGGCGGCGGCGCTGCGCCACCTTGCCGCCGGCTGGGCCGAGCGCGGCCCGGCCTTGTTTCACCAGGCCTGGGCGCTGGTCACGCCTCCGGCGCCCGCCGCAGGGTAACGTGAAAGGCCGAGCCTTGTCCGGGATCGGAGTCCAGGGCGATATCGCCGCCGAAGCGGTGCACCAGACGGCGGCATAAGGACAGGCCGATGCCGGTGCCGCTGGCCGCCGAGGCCGGCGACAGCCGCTGGAACAGCTCGAAAATCTTGTCGAAATACTGGGGCTCGATGCCGATGCCGTTATCGGCCACGGTGATGCGGCACAGACCGCCGGGCTGGTTTTGCGCCGAAATGGTGATCTGCGGCACCCGGTCGGGGGCGCGGTAATCGATGGCGTTCTGGATCAGGTTCTGGAACAGCTCGGCGATCAGGGTGGGCTCGCCCAGCACCGGGGGCAGGGGGGCAAGGCTCAGGCGGGCACCGCTCTCCCGCAGGGGCAGAGCCAGGTTTTGCAGGGCCAGGCCCAGGGCCTGATCGGTATCCACCGCCGCCAGGGCCTCGTCGGTGGCGCTGATGCGGGAATAGTCCAACAGATCGCGCACCAGATTGGTCATGCGCTTGCCGCCCTCGACGATGATGTCGATGAAGGCTTCGGCATCATCGTCCAGCCGGCCCCGATAGCGGTGTTGCAGCAGCTGGGCGAAATGCACCATGTTGCGCAGCGGGGTCTGCAGATCGTGCGAGGCGGCATAGGCGAACTTTTCCAGATCCTCGTTGGAGCGCAGCAGCTGGCGGTTTTTCTCGCGCAGATCCGCTTCGGCGCGGATGCGTTCGCTCAAATCGGAAAACAGTCCGATGTAATGGGTCACGCGGCCTTCGCCGTCCGTCAGGGTGGCGATGGACAAAAGCTCGGGAAAAATCTCGCCGTTGCGGCGGCGGTTCCAGATCTCGCCGCGCCACTGGCCGGTGTGGGCCAGGCTCTGCCACATGTCCTGATAATAGGCGGCATCATGCCGCCCCGACGACAGCAGGCGCGGTGTCTGGCCGATCACCTCCGCGGCGCTGTAGCCGAACACCCGCAGGAACGAGGCGTTGACCGAAACGATCTGCTGCGCGGCGTCGGTGATCATCATGCCTTCGGCGCTGCTGGCGTAGAATTTCTCATAAAGACGCAGATTTTCCCGCGCCTTGGCGCGATCGAGCACGATGCCGACGATGGAGGCGCCGATCTCCAGCAGGGCGCGGTGAAAACCGCTGGGCAGGCGATGTTCGAAGCTGGACAGGGCGAACGAGCCGATCACCTGGCCCGAGGCGGAAAAAATCGGCATCGACCAGCAGGCGCACAGGCCGAAATCGGTGGCCAGCTGGCGGAGATTGCGCCAGCGGGGGTCTTCGTGCGTGTTCTGCACGAACTGCGGCTTGCAGCTGAATACGGCATTGCCGCAAGAGCCGTTGCCGGGGCCGGGGCGCAGGCCGTTCAGGCGCAAGATCCCTTCCGCCGGCACGCTGGGGGCGGCGAAAACGTTCAGCCGCTCCCGCTCCTCGTCCAGCAGCATCACCGTGCCCACGGAATTGGGCACCAGCTTTTCTTCCAGGCTGCAAACCTGCCGGGCGATATCCAGGGCATTGCCGCCCTTGGCCACGGCCTCCAGGATCCGCTGCTGCAAGACCAGGATCTGTGCCTGCTCCTCGCGCGAGAGCGCGCTGCCCTCGATGGCTTCCCCCCCGGACGGCGTCAGCCGCGGCTCGTTGTCCAGCGCGTTACCCATCTGCGCCTGATCCTTTTCCCCTTCACGCCCAGGGGGAATTATATCCCTTTTCGCTTATAGTCCATCCGGGAAAATGCGGCGGCGGGAAGAAGGCTTAAAAACATTCCTCTTCCAGTTTGGCCAGGGCGGCCAGGGCGGGGTGATCGTCATGCTCCTCGAACAGGTCCGACAGATAGGTGGCATGGGCATGCAGCAGCAGCAGGGTATCGGCTTGCGGGCGCTCGGTGTTTTCGGCCTGGTGCAATCGTTGCCGGAACCGCTCCAGAAAGGGGTTTTCCAAGGCGAAATAAGGCTGTAGATGCGCCAGCACGGCCTCGATATTGCCGTCGAAATCGATGGTGGCGAAACTGCGGTAACGGGTTGGTTCGGACATGCCGGGCCTCATGCGGGGGGTGTGCGGGGCGGCATCTGGTGTGGCATGGCGGACCGCCGCCCTCAACCGGCCAGGCCTCAGCGGCCTTGGCGCCGCACCAACGGCATGGAGGCCGCATGAACTGCGGGCGGGGATCACAGCGCCAGCAGGCGCCGCAGCAGATCCACCTTGTCGCGGCCCACCGGGATCAGGGTCTGGCCGTCGTCCAGCATCAGCCGCCAGCGGCCGTCCTGGCGCTGCGCCTGGCGAACCCGGCGCAGGTTGACCAGATGGCGGCGATGCACGCGGACGAACACCGTGCCGTCCACCCGCTGTCCCAGGGCGGCCAGCGACAGCGGACACAGGAAACGGCCCTGGGCGGTCAGGGCCTCGGCATAATGGCCCTGGGCGCTGAGGCAGGCCACCTGATCGATATCGATCAGCTCGGTGGCGCCGTTGCGCAGCAGTGGCAATTTCAACAGCCGCTCCCGCCCGGCCTCATCGACCGGGGCGGCGGTCATGGCGGTTTCGCCCAGGGCATGCAGCATCAGGCAATAGCCGTCGTCGTCCAGCAGACTCACCTTGGCCACCAGGCTGCCGAACAAAGTGGTGATGACCATGGCGGCGCTGCCGTCCACGGCATTTTCCGCCGCATCAAGCAGCCAGCGCACCTTGACGCGGGCGGCGGGGGGATGCAGGTCCAGCAGGGCGGTGCCGGGGGTGGCCGCTTCGGCGCGCAGCAGCCGCCGCGCCGTGTGGTTGATGGCGCGGATGCGCCGCCCGGGATCAAGCACCACCACCCCCACCGGCGTATGTTCCAGGCGGTATTCAAAACTGGCGGGCGCGGGAGACGGCGGAGCGGTGCGGGACATGGCTCCAGAGTGACCTGTTCCCACCCCTCCGTCCAGCGGCGAGAAAATCATAAGGCCCGGCGGGGTGCCGCCGGGCCTTTGACTTGATTTGGTGGAGCCAAGGAGGATCGAACTCCTGACCTCTACAATGCCATTGTAGCGCTCTCCCAGCTGAGCTATGGCCCCGAATTCTGGGCCGCGCCAGTGGCGCGGTGGAGGCGGACCATAAGGGCTTTGCGAGAAAGATGCAAGCGAAACAACAGCCTGGGAGACGAAAAAAATTCGTGCCGGGGCGCTGCCGGGTCATAAGCGGAAAGCGGCGGCTTCATTCCCGCAAAAGCCGGCTGATCTTCTGCACGAAGGCGGCGACGGCGCGGTCGAACTCGGCGTTGCGCTCGGCGTCGCCCAGGTCGGGCACGCTCAAGGTCAGGGTGCGGCCCGCCGCCAGCGAGCGCACCAGATGGATGCGGTGCGGGTGGGCGGCCTCGTAGGCGGCCAGAAAGCGCCGCCGCTCGTCGGGCGAGAAATGACAGATGTCCAGAATGGCTTCCACATGCCCGGCGGGAATGGGGGTGGGATAGGCCGGATTGGCGATCTGCGAGACGAAGCTGGGATTGCTGCCCAATCCTTCCGCCAGCCGGCGGCGCATGCCCGAGGGGCGCAGGTCGAGCACCGCCTTCAGAATGCTTTTATAGGCGGCCACCGCATCCTGGGGCGCGGGCGGCAGAGGGGGGGCGGGGGGCTGCGGCAGGCTCATGGGATGCAGGCCTCCTCGGCCGCCTGTTGCACCAGGGCCAGATCGGCCCCGCCCGAAGCCTCGGCGGCGGCCATGATGGCCCCTTCCACGATGGGGGCGTCGCAGATCACCACGCGGGTGCGGCGCTCTTCCGGCAGCAGCTCGATGGCCATTTCGCTGCTGGTTTCGGCGCCGCCCAGATCCACCAGCAGGGCCACGCCGCGCTCGGACCAGGCCTCGCCGATGGCGGCGACGATGCGCGTCACATCGGTGCCCAGGCCGCCGGCGCAGTCACCGCCGGCCCAGGCCAGCGGCACCTGATCCTGCACCATCTGCCGCACCATGGCGGCGGTGCCGCGGGCGATATCGGGCGAATGGGAAACGATGACGATCCCCACCGTCCCCTGCCGCACCATATCTTCTGCCGCCGTGCCGTTCATGGCCGTTGTCCCCGCTGCCGGTCCCCGATGCGCCATCATCCATGGCGGCGCTTCGAGTCACAAGGGCTTTGCGGCCTCGCCGCCGAGGGCGGCGATCACCTCGGGGAACAGCGCCGCCGACAGGCTGAGGGCGGGCACGCCCGCCGCCACCAGCAGCCGCGCCGTCGCCGGCTGCCCCGCCGCCTCGCCGCAGACGGCCACATGGCGGCCATGCCGCCGGCCGGCTTCGGCCACCTGGCGGATCAGGGCCAGCACCGCCGGGTGGCTGGCCTCGGCAAAACGGGCCAGGGCGGGATGGCCGCGCTCGGCCGCCAGGGTATATTGGGTAAGATCGTTGGTGCCGATGGAAAAGAAATCGGCCACCTCGGCCAGGGCATCGGCGGTCAGGGCGGCGGCGGGCACCTCCACCATCACCCCCAGCGGCACCGGCCAGGCATGGGGAATGCCCTGTTCGCTCAGGCTTTGGTGCGCCGCGTCCAGATGGGTGCGGGCCTCGGTCACCTCGGCGGCCTCGGTCACCATGGGCAGCATGATGCGCAGATCGTGCCCGGCCCCGGCGGTCAGAATGGCGCGCAGCTGGGTGCGAAACAGCGCCGGCCGGGCCAGCGACAGCCGCAGCCCGCGCACGCCCAGGAAGGGATTGGCCTCGGGCGGCATGGCCAGATAGGGCATGGGCTTGTCGCCGCCGGCATCCAGGGTGCGCACGGTGATGGGGCGGCCGGAGAACAGGGCGAAAATCTCGGCCAGGCGGGCCGTCTGTTCGGCCTCGTCCGGGGCGTCGGCGCGGTCGAGGAACAGCATCTCGGTGCGCAGCAGCCCGATGCCGAAGGCGCCGGCGGCGCGGGCCAGGGCGGCATCGCGCGGGCCGGTGACATTGGCCCACAGCTCCACCTTGCCGCCGCCGGGCAGGGCCACACAGCCGCCGGAAAGCGGCGCCACGGCGCGGGCGGCGGGGCGGCGGGCGGCGAAGGCGGCAATCTGTTGCGCATCCGGATCAAAAATCAGCTCGCCGCTGCCGCCGTCGAAGGCGGCGCTGGCCGGCAGTTCGGCGGGCAGCAGGGCCGCGGCGCCGGCCAGGGCGGGAATCTTTAAGCCGCGCAGCAGGATGGCGGCATGCGAGGTGGCGCCGCCGCGGCGGTCGATCACTCCCAGCACGCGGGCGGGGTCCAGGGTTTGGGCCAGCGAGGGCGGCAGATCCTCGGCCACCAGAATGGCCGGCGGGCCGGGCGGCAGGGCGGGCTGGGCCGGGGCGCCGCTCAGCAGGGTCAGCACCCGGCG
>JAJZGK010000022.1 GCA_021798485.1 Pseudomonadota bacterium | reverse complement strand
GCGGGACCGGCCGGCATGGCCGCCGCCGCCCCGTGCACGGCCGCCGGGGCCGGCGCCGCCGGGATCTTGACATCGCGGGCCTGACGCACGCTGCCTTCCAGGCGGTTGGCCATGGCATCGGCCCGCTCGATCATGAAGGCCAGATCATCGCGCAGCGACTGGGCCTTTTCCACCCGCTCCTGCAGGGCCGAGCCGGCCTCCTCGGCGGCGCGGCGCAGTTTGGGAATGCCGGCCTCGGCGCGCTGGGTGGCGTCGTTGAAGGCATTGACCAGGCGGGCCAGATCGTCGCGGTTGCGGCGCAGTTCCGACAGGCGCCGGTTCAGCATGATGGCATAGGCGATGGTGGCCACCAGCAGGATGGCCACGATGATGTCAAGAATGAGCTTGGAGTCCACCATCAGACCTTCTCCTTCTTGACCTTTTCCTCGATGCGGATGGCGATATGGTTGCCTTTACGGCCCATCCTGCCTCCGAACATCGGCACATCGCCGCAACGGAGTTCCACCACCGAGTCCGGCATCGAGTTTAGCATGATTTTCGATCCCACGCGCAGATTCAGGATATCGCGCAACGACATCACCTGTTCGTCCAGCACCGCCTCCATTTCCACTTCCGTCATCCACAGCTCTTCCGCCAGGTGGGTCTCCCAGATGGAGTCGCGGCCGAACTTTTCACCCATGAACATCTGCAGCAGCAGTTCGCGCACAGGTTCCAGGGTGGCATAGGGCAGCAGCAGCTCAAGCCGGCCGCCGCGGTCTTCCATGTCGATGCGCAGCTTGGCCACGATGGCGGCGTTGCTGGGGCGCGAGATGGTGGCGAAGCGCGGATTGGTTTCCAGACGGTCGAAGCGGAAGGTGACCGGCGACAGGGGATCGAAGGCCGCCGACAGATCGGCCAGCACCACATGCACCATGCGCTCCACCAGATTGCGCTCGATGGTGGTGTAGGGGCGGCCCTCGATGCGCATGGCCGCGGTGCCGCGCCGTCCGCCCAGCAGCACGTCGACGATGGAGTAGATCAGCGAGGAATCGACGGTCAGCAGGCCGTAATTATCCCATTCCTCGGCCTTGAACACCGCCAGCATGGCCGGCAGCGGAATGGAGTTCAGATAGTCGCCGAAGCGCAGCGACAGGATGTTGTCGAGCGAGACCTCCACATTGTCGGAGGTGAAATTGCGCATGCTGGTGGACATCATGCGCACCAGGCGGTCGAACACCACTTCCAGCATGGGAAGGCGTTCGTAGGACACCAGGGCCGAATTGAGGATGGCCTGAATGCCCGAACGGTCGCCATCGCCGCCGCCGGCGTCGTCGAAGCCCAGCAGGCTGTCGATTTCGTCCTGGTTCAGAACCCGGGTGGAAACCCCGCCGCCGCCGTCGTCGCCGTCGCCGCCGTCGGAATTGAGCATGGCCTCCCATTCGGCGGCCACCGCGTCGCCGCCTTCGCCTTCGCCTTCGCCCTCGCCCTCGCCGCCCGAGCCCCCGGCACCGCCCGATGCCCCGGCGCCGCCGGCATCGCCGCCGCCGGCGGCGGCGTCATCGTCGTCTCCGGCCATGGCGGCCCATTCGGCCATGAGGGCTTCCTCGTCCTCGGCCGTTCTGCCTTCACCGCCGTCTTCGATGTCTTCAGCCATGAGGGCGTCCACCCATTCTTAAACCCGTTCCGATCCGGCCCGCTTACTGGACCAGCATCTCCTTGAACAACACGTCGTTGACCTTGGCGGGCTTGACCTCGTTGTTGACGCGGGTCAAAAGCTCCTCGCGCAGGCGCAGCATACCGGCCGAGCCGCGCAGATCCTCCACCCGGAGCTCGCGCAGATAGACCTGGAAGGTATCGATGATGCGCGGCATCACCGCCTCGATCTTGCCGACATCAAGAGCGCTCTGCAGTTCCAGGCTGACCCGGATCTTCAGAAAGTTCTGCCGCCGGCCGGGCGAGTTCAGATTGACCAGGATTTCCGGCAGATCGTAGAACACCGCCGCCTGCACCTCGGCCGGCGCCTGGGGCGACGCCGCCGGCGCCGCCTTTTCCTCGCTCTTGGCCGCCGAGGCGCCCGAAGACCGATGCAGCAGCCCATCCAGCAGACCCGAGAAATAGGCCCCGGCCCCGGCGCCCACCACCAGAAGCAGCGGCAACACGATGAACAGGATCAGCTTCTTCTTGCCGCCGCCACCGCCGCCGCCGGAACCGCCCGTGCTTTCAACGCCGTCGTCGGCGCCTTCGCCGTCTTCAAAATCTTCTTCCAGGTCTTCGGCCATGATGCTCCGCCCGCCAGGTCAGAATTCCAGAGTGATCCACCCTCCGCGCGGCCCGGCGGCGGCGCAAGGACCACGCTCCGGACTCGTTCACCTTCAACTGTAACAGCCGCCGGTTAACAGAAGATTTACCAGCCCTTCGCCGCGCGCCGGGCGGCGGCTGGGGCTTGGCACCATAACAAGTCCCCGCCCCACCCGGCAATAACTGCCCGGCACCCCTTGCCCAAAACCCGGACCCGCCACGGCGCTTTTCTGCAAAAACGGCTGAAATACGCCATTTCCTTCCGATCCGCCGCATGTGGCACGCATCTCGCATAAGGAGGGCTGCGCATCACCGTTCGGGATGTCGCCTCGCGGTTTTCGAGGATTTCGCCATGGAAGACACATCCTACATCGCCCTGTCCCGCCAGTCGGCCTTATGGCGCGAGATGGAAGTGGTGGCCAACAACATGGCCAACGCCAACACGCCCGGCTACAAGGCCGAGCAGATGATGTTCCGCGACTACGTGGTGAAGGCCAAGAGCCCCATCAGCCCGTTCGGCCGCAAGGTGGATTTCGTCCAGGACGTGGGCATGCTGCGCGACACCCGCGAAGGCCCCATGACCCAGACCCACGCTCCCCTGGATGTGGCCCTGCACGGCGAAGGCTATTTCGTGCTCGATACCCCCGCCGGGCCGCGCTACACCCGCCAGGGGCATTTCCGCCTGGATCAGAACGGCATGATGGTCAATTCCGCCGGCTATCCGGTGACCCTGACCAACGGCCAGCCGGTGGTGTTCGCCCCCAACGAAACCCAGATCACCGTGGCCGGCGACGGCACCGTCTCCACCGAGAACGGCGTCATCGGCCAGCTGCACGTGGTCCGCTTCGACAACGAGCAGACCCTGCGCAATGCCGGATCGGGCATGTATCAGACCACCGACACCGCCCTCAATGTCGACCGCCCCTCGGTGGTGCAGGGCATGCTGGAGGAATCCAACGTCCAGCCGGTGGTCGAGGTGACCAAGATGATGACCATCCTGCGCAATTACGAAGGCGTGCAAAAGATGATCGACGGAGAAGACACCCGTCAGCAGAAGGCCATGTCGGTCCTGTCCCAGGCCCAGCAGCAGTCGGCTTAAGGAGAACGCACCATGAGAGCTTTGGACATCGCCGCTACCGGGATGCAGGCCCAGCAGACCAATGTGGAAGTGATCTCGAACAACATCGCCAACATGAACACCACCGGCTACAACCGCCGGCGCGCCGAGTTCACCGATCTTTTGTACCAGGATATGAAGCGGGTCGGCTCCAACTCGTCCGACAGCAACACCATCGTGCCCACCGGCATCCAGCTGGGCCTCGGCGTGCAGACCGCCTCGGTCTACCGCATCACCGAGCAGGGCTCGCTGACCAGCACCAGCAACAGCCTGGACGTGGCGGTCCAGGGCAAGGGCTATTTCCAGGTGCAGCTGCCCACGGGCCAGACCGCCTACACCCGCGACGGCGAGTTTCAGCTCTCCTCCACCGGCCAGATCGTCACCTCGGAAGGCTATACGGTGCTGCCGGCCATCACCGTGCCCACCAATGCCTTGAGCGTGACCATCAACAGCTCGGGCCAGGTATCCATCACCCTGAGCGGCCAGACCGCCAGTTCGGTGGTGGGCCAGCTGCAGCTGGCGGCCTTCCCCAACGAGGCCGGCCTCGAGGCCCAGGGCAACAACCTGTTCCTGGAAACCTCGGCCTCGGGCAACGCCGTGGTCTCCACCCCCGGCCAGCCCGGCTACGGCACGGTGCTGCAGGGCTATCTCGAAAGCTCGAACGTCAACGTGGTGACCGAAATCACCGACATGATCAGCGCCCAGCGCGCCTACGAGATGAACTCCAAGGTCATCCAGTCGGCCGATGAGATGCTGCAGACCCTGAACCAGGTCAAGTAACCGCCTCGCATGAGGATGACTGCCATGAAACGCCTGCTCTCCCCCGCCCGTCTCGCTCCCGCCCTGGCTTTGATCCTGGTGGCGATGAGCCCCGTTGCCGCCTGGGCCGAGGCCCTGCTGCGCCCCAGCGCCATGATCGATGGCCCGGTGGTGACCCTGGGCGATCTTTGGGACAATGTGGGCGCCAAGGCCAAAACCCCCATCGCCCGCTCCCCCGCCCCCGGCCGCCGGGTGACGGTGAACGCCGAATGGCTGGCCCAGACCGCCCGCGCCTACGGCGTTGATTGGCGTCCCGCCTCCAACTTCGACCAGATCGTGGTGGAGCGCAACGGCATCACCATCGACCACGACAAGATCGAACAGGCCCTGCGCGCCGCCCTGGCCGACGAGGATCTGGGCCCCAATGCCGAGATCGAGCTGTCCAACCGCGGCACCGAAATCGTGGTGCCGGTGGACAGCGGCACAAAAATCGGCGTGCGCGACATGAACTACGACCGCCGCATCAACCGCTTCACCGCCACCCTGGAGGTGCCGGAGGGCAGCCCCACCGCCGTGCGCACCCAGGTGGCCGGGCGCATCTATCAGATGCTGAAGGTGCCGGTGCTGACCCGTCCGGTGAACCGGGGCGAGGTGATCTCGGCCGCCGACATCACCACCCTCAAGGTGCGGGCCGACCAGGTGCGCCGCGACGTGATGACCGATCCCGCCGGCATGGTGGGCATGACCCCGAAGGAACCCTTGCGCGCCGGCCAGATGGTGGGCAGCAACGACCTGCAAAAACCCATTGCCGTGGCCCGTGGCGCCCTGGTGACCATGGTGCTGAAATTCGGCCCCATGACCCTGACCGCCCAGGGCCGCGCCGCCGAGCCCGGCGCCGTCGGCGACCTGATCCGCGTGGCCAACTCCAACACCAATCAGGTGGTGGAAGCCAAGGTGGACGGCCCCGATCTGGTGAGCGTGGCCCCCACCGGCGGCAACCTCCTGGCCAAGAACGACTGAAGACCATAAGGGAGAACTCCCATGTTCCCGATCCGCTCCCGCTCCCTGCCCACCCTGGCCATGCGCTCGGCGCTGCTGGCCTCGGCGGCCCTGACCCTGACCGCCTGCAACACATTGGAACGTCTGTCGGAAGTGGGCGAGCCTCCCAAGGTGTCGGGGATCAGCGACCCCACCCAGGCCCCCGGCTACAAGCCCATCAGCATGCCCATGCCGGCGCCGGTGGTGCCAACGGCGGGCGCCAATTCGCTGTGGCGGCCCGGCGCCCGCGGCTTCTTCAAGGATGCCCGCGCCACCGAGGTGGGCGATATCCTGACGGTATCGATCAGCATCAACGACAGCAGCAACATGATCAACCAGACCCAGCTGACCACCGCGGCCTCCGACGTGGCCAATCCCAGCTTCTCGCTGCTGGGGCTGGAAAACAGCGTCGGCAAGGTGTTCGCCGGCGCCGCCACCGCCGGCCTGTGGAACGTGGGCGATACCGGCGGCCTGACCGGCAACGCCACCAGCATCCGCTCCGAGGCGGTGACGGTGAACCTCGCCGCCACCATCGTGCAGAAGCTGCCCAACGGCAATCTGGTGATCTCCGGCAAACAGGAGCTCAGGGTCAATTCCGAACTGCGGGAAGTCTCCATCGAGGGCATCATCCGGCCGCAGGACATTTCCTCGTCCAACGTCATTTCCTCGTCCAACATCGCCGAGGCCAGAATCATCTATGGCGGGCGCGGCACCCTGTCGGATATCCAGCAGCCGAGATACGGCGAACAGCTGCTCAATATCCTGGCGCCGTTCTGACTTTACCCCCCCCTCTCCGCCGCCACGGCGAGGAGGGGGGGCTTCCTTGGGAAAATTTTGCCGAGGGCGGTTTTTGCCGCCCTCGGCGATTTCGTGCGCCCGCCTTATGCCGATGCTCCGGGGCCGAGCCGCTCAGGCCCGCAGCGACAACAGCGCCCGGACCACCGCCTCGGCGTCGGCGGCGATCTCCGACAGGGTGGATTCCAGCATATAGCAGGGCGCGGTGGCGATGCGCAGTTCGTGGTCCACCACCACCTCGCCGTGGTGGGTGGGGCAGTGGCGCGCCCCCATGGCCTCCACCGCCCGCGCGGTTTCGGCATCCTGGCCGATGGTCACGCTGCCGCGCCCCAGCACCCGGGCCAGCAGGGCCGGGGCGATGCACAGGGCGCCGATGGGCTTGCCGGCCGCATGCATGGAGCGGATGGCCGCTTCCACCGTGGGTTCCACCGCGCAGCCCGGCCCCTCGACGGCGAAGGCGCAGAGATTTTTCGCCGCGCCGAAGCCGCCGGGAAAGATCATGGCGTCGACCGCCGCCGCCTTGAAATCGGCCAGCGAGGTGATGGCGCCACGGGCGATGCGCGCCGCCTCCACCAGCACGTTGCGGCTTTCGGCCATGCTTTCGCCGGTGAGATGGTTGATGACGTCGCGCTGCGGCACATCGGGGGCGAAACACACCGCCTCGGCGCCCAGGCGGTCCAGGGCCAGCAGGGTCATCACCGCTTCGTGGATTTCGGCGCCGTCCTGCACGCCGCAGCCCGACAGGACCACCGCGATCTTGGGTTTGTTGCTCATCGTCCGCTCGCTTTCAGTGGGGAAGGAACCGCTCTATAGTAAAGGCCCCGCCATCCCTCCTTCCATCGGAAAGTCTCCTCCATGGCCCAGGCCTACGCCCAACTGGAAACCCTGTTCGCCCGCCTCTCCCATATCGAGGAATCCCTGGCCCTGCTGCACTGGGACATGGCGGCGCTGATGCCGGCGGGCGGGGCGGAAAGCCGGGCCCGCCAGCTGGCCACCCTGAAGGGCCTGCATCACGATCTGCTCACCGCCGCCGCCACCGCCGATCTGCTGGACGAGGCCGGCGGCGAACCCCTGTCGGACTGGCAGGCCGCCAATCTGCACGAAATGCGGCGCGACTGGCTGCATGCCGCCGCCCTGCCCGGCGATCTGGTGACGGCGCTGTCCCGTGCCGGCTCGGCCTGCGAGATGCGCTGGCGCCAGGCCCGCGCCGCCGCCGATTTCGGAGATGTCGCCCCCTTTCTGGCCGAGCTGCTGCGCCTGACCCGCGAGGCCGCCCAGGTCAAGGGCCAGGCCCTGGGCCTTTCCCCCTACGACGCCTTGCTGGACCAGTACGAACCCGGCGGCCGCATCGCGCAGATCGAGACGGTGTTCGCCGATCTGGCCGACTTTCTGCCGCCGTTCCTCGAGGCGGTTTTAAGCCGCCAGCCGCCGGCCCCCGCCGTGGCCCGCGGCCCCTTCCCCGTGCAAAGCCAGCGCGCCCTGGGCCTGCGCCTGATGGAGGTGCTGGGCTTCGAGTTCGAGCATGGCCGCCTGGATATCAGCCAGCACCCCTTTTGCGGCGGCACCCCCGACGATGTGCGCATCACCACCCGCTACGACGAGGCCGATTTCATGCGCAGCCTGCTGGGGGTGATCCACGAAACCGGCCACGCCCTTTACGAGCGCGGCCTGCCCGCCGCCTGGCGCGGCCAGCCGGTGGGCCGGGCCCGCGGCATGAGCCTGCACGAAAGCCAGAGCCTGCTGATGGAAATGCAGGCCTGCCGCTCGCGCGGGTTCATGGCCTTCGCGGCGCCGCTGATGGCCGAGGCCTTCGGCGCCGCCGGCCAGCCCGGCTGGGATGCCGACAGCCTTTACGGCGCCAATGTGCGGGTGGCGCCCGGCTTCATCCGCGTCGATGCCGACGAGGTGACCTATCCCGCCCATGTGATTTTACGCACCCGCCTGGAGCGGGCCCTGATCGACGGCAGCCTGACGGTGGCCGATCTGCCCGCCGCCTGGAACGAGGGCTTTCACAGCCTCCTGGGCCTGACCCCGCCCGACGACCGCCTGGGCTGCCTTCAGGACATCCACTGGTACGACGGCGCCTTCGGCTATTTCCCCACCTACACTTTGGGGGCCATGACCGCCGCCCAGCTGTTCGCCGCCGCCGGCGCCGCCCTGCCGGACCTGGACCGGCAGATCGCCCAGGGCCAGTTCGCGCCGCTGCTGGGCTGGCTGCGCACGCATGTGCACGCCAAGGCCTCCAGCCTGTCCACCGACGCTCTGCTCCTCCAGGCCACCGGCCAGCCGCTGAATCCCGCCCTGTTCAAGGCGCATCTGCGGCGGCGCTACCTGGACCGGGTATGAGACCGGCCAACCGTTGACGTGACGGGTTGGCCGGTTGGTGTGATCAGACCGGCGCATCCACCGCCGCGTCCAGCAGCATTTCGCGGAACAGGGCCAGAAGCTTGCCGTCGAGATGGTTCTGCATGTCGTTGCACATGATGCCCAGCGCCTTTTCCGCCGGCATCGAGGGCTTGTAGACCCGGCGGTCGGTCAGGGCGCCGTAAACATCGACGATGGCGGCCATGCGGGCGAGATCGTTCAGCTTGCTGCCGGGCAGGCGGTGGGGATAGCCGGTGCCGTCCAGCTTTTCGTGATGCTGGGCGGCGATGGTGATCACTCCCTTGGGGATATCGGGATTGAGCGACAGATAGGCCACCGAGGCATCCACATGGCTGCGCATCACCACGAACTCATCGTCGGTAAGGCGGCCCGGCTTGTTCAGCACCTCGTGCGGGATCGACATCTTGCCCACATCGTGCAGCAGGCCGCCGCTGGCCAGCAGCAGCTGTTCCGACTGCGGCAGGCCGATGGTGTTGCCGAACAGCGACAACAGGGTGGCCACCTTCAGGCTGTGGGCGTAGGAATAATTGTCGTGATCGCGCACGCCGTTCAGGATCGCCTTGAAATCGTTGGTATTGACCGCCTGCACCAGCGGCGCGCAGGCCTCGGTGACATTGGCGTAGCCGATGGGCTCGCCCCGCTCGATCACATCGGAAATGCTGTTGTAGATCTCCACCGTGCCCTTCAGGGCCTGCCGCTGCACCGGCGGCAAATGCTCCCACGATTGCTCGATCTGGCTGTTGACCAGGGCGGAAATCTGCTGGATCAGCGCCGAGCGGCGGTAGGGCTTGATCAGCACGGCATCGGCGCCGCAGTCGCGCGCCTCCCGCCGCGCGGCGGCATCATCGCGCGACAGCACCAGAATGATGGGCAGCCCTTCCAGATCGGGCCGCATGCGGATCTTGCGCACCAGGGCGAAGCCGCCGCCAACGGGCGTCTCCTCGCTGATCAGCATCAGCTCGGGGCGGCACACCCCCAGCGCCGCCATGGCCCGGATGGAATCCGGATACTCCACCATGCGGTAAAAAGACAGCAATGCCTGCGCCACCTGCCCACGGTAGGTGGCGTTGCCATCAACAATTGCAACCAGATTCCGCCCCTCGGCCCCCGCAGCGCCTGCCAAAGCCATCTCCAATCCCCGGCCCCAGAGCCAGCATGGGGCTTAAGCGCGGCACTCTAGCACCCGAAAAATGAGCCGGGCAACGACAAAAGAGAAATACGCCGGGAATTAACGGCAAATTTATGCCTTGTAAAAGAAACAACTTTGCCGAGAAATCCGCCAAAAGAAAAGAGCATGTCATGCCGGCGCCAAGCAGCCGAAGAATACCCGAATACCCGGCCCGGATATTTTTCAGTCTTGTCTTGCCGCAGAGGCTCCGGAACCGCGAAATCCCATGGCCACCACATAGGTTTCGGCGGATTCCGCCCGGCTGGCCGGCGGCTTGGCGTGGCGCACGCTTTCAAAGCTGCGCTTGAGCAGTTCCAGCAGATCCCGCTCGGTGCCGCCCTTGAACACCTTGGCGACGAAGGTGCCGCCGGGGGCCAGCACTTCCAGGGCGAACTCCAGCGCCACCTCGCACATATGGATGATGCGCAGATGATCGGTGGCGGGATGGCCGGTGGTGGGAGCGGCCATATCCGACAGCACCACGTCGGCCGGGCCGTCCAGCGCCTGCTTCAGCAGGGCCGGGGCGGCATCATCGAGGAAATCGTGGGTCATCACAGTGGCGCCGGCCACCGGCGCCCATTCCAGAATATCGATGCCCACCACCTTGCCGCCGCGCGGCTCCAGCGACTTCACCCGCTCCACGGCCACCTGGGTCCAGCCGCCGGGCGCGGCGCCGAGATCGACCACCCGCGTGCCGGGCCTGAGGAAATGGAAGCGGTCGTCCAGCTGCACCAGCTTGAAGGCGGCGCGCGACCGGTAGCCCAGACGGCGGGATTCGATCACATAAGGATCGTTCAGCTGCCGCTGCAGCCAGCGGGTGGAGGACACCGAGCGCTTGCGCGCCGTGCGCACCCGTTCATGCAGCATATGGGCGCCGGACTTGCCGCCGCCTTTTTTCCGTTCGGTCATATTGTTCGCCTAATTCCGGTCGGCCCGCATCAGAGATAGCAGCAAGCCTTCGCGAACGCCACGATCGGCTACGCGCAAACGCCGCGCCGGCCACAAACGGCAGATGCCGTCGAGAATGGCGCAGCCGGCCACCACCAGATCGGCGCGGTCGGCGCCGATGCAGGGATGGGCGATGCGCTGGGCGGTATCGGCCTCCACCAGGAAGCGGCTGACCCGCATCACATCCTCGAACTCCATCACCAGGCCGTCCACCGCCGTGCGGTCGTAGCGGGGCAGGCGCAGATGCACGCCGGCCAGGGTGGTGACGGTGCCCGAGGTGCCCAGCATCTGCACCCGGCCCCGTTCCACCAGCCGGGCCAGACGGCCATCGCCGTCGAAGGCGGCCAGGCGGCGGCACACCGCATCGACGGTGGCGGCATAGCCCTGGGGGCACAAAAGCTCGGCGCCGCGCTCCTCGGCCAGGGTCACCACGCCCAGGGGCAGCGAGGCCATGGACAGCACCCGTTCGCGCCCGCAGCGGGGCGAAACCTGCACATGCATCAGTTCGGTGCTGCCGCCGCCGATATCGAACACCAGGGCGTCGGGCAGGCGGCGGTCGAGCAGCGGCGCGCAGCCGGCCAGAGCCAGACGGGCCTCCTCCTCGGCGGAAATGATATCGAAGCGAATGCCGGACTCGGCCTCGATGCGGGCAATGAAGGCGGTGCAGTTGTCGGCGCGGCGGCAGGCCTCGGTGGCCACGGCGCGCCAGCGCGCCACGCCGCGCCGCGCCATGCGGCCGGCGCACATCTTCAGCACCGTCAGGGTGCGCTGCATGGCCTCGTCGGACAGGCGGCCCGAACCGGCCAGCCCCTCGCCCAGACGGGTGGTGCGGGAAAAGGCATCGATCACCCGGAAGCCCTGCCCGGCGGGCACGGCCATCAGCAGGCGGCAGTTGTTGGTGCCGAGATCGAGAGCGGCATAGACCGGGCGCGGCGACAGACCCACGCCGCCCTGGTCCCGCCGTTCGGCGGCCCCCGCCGTGTGAGCCCTGACATGAACCACTTCGCACCCCATCGCCAAAAACCCGCCCGCGCCCCCAAGCGCACGCCTAAATTAAGCACATCCTCATGGTAGCGGAGTTTGCCCCGCGCCCGATAGCCCTCTTGAACGCTTTTCACCCGGCGCCGCGTTTTTTCCAAAAAAAGGGCTGGCGCCGCCCTGCGGAATTTGTTAGTAACTGCGCCTCGCCGCCGCGGTACGGCGCCACGGGCCTTCCGGCCCCGGCCACGAACCACGACAGCGCCGCTGATGGGGGATCGTCTAGCGGTAGGACAGCGGACTCTGACTCCGCCAGCCTAGGTTCGAATCCTAGTCCCCCAGCCAATAAAAAAACCGGTCGCCACGGCGGCCGGTTTTTTCGTTTCAAATCAATGATCTATCGTTCGCTGCGCACTTTGCGCCGGATGGCCGTCCGGGCTGGTGTGGAATTACGGCGACAGTGCACGTTATACCAACCGCCCAATGAATTGACCGGTTGTATCGTCCCTCGCCGGGCGGCGGCATCCGCCGCCTTGGCCGCTCGCTCAATGCTCGCTGGATACCGGCCAACGAGTCACTTCAAGGGTTGGCCGGTATTACTCCTGCAATGCCCAGCAATTAAATGCACTGTCACCGTAATTCCAGCAATTAAATGCACTGTCACCGTAATTTTGTCACCGTAATTTAATTCTAATTCTGTCACCGTAATTCAAGCGGCGGATGGTTCAGTAGCCTGAGAGCAGAACGTCCAATGCGTTCGTGATGGCGTAATGATGCTCATTCAAAGACAGGACACCCTCTCCCAGATCCTTTCTCCGCATCGTGGCGATGGATTGGGTCATCATGACGTGCCGGACGCCCTGGATCTCAAAGACAGGGTTCAAGTTTGCCATCGGGGACGGTGCGCTCGACTCCGGAAACAGCGGCACGACGACACGGGTGTCCAGACGATTCAGGAGGTCCGCCTGCACGTCAAGCAGGTAGCCGCGGCCATTCTGTGGCAGGGGGTAGATGTCGAAACGGGGCATCAGAACTGTCTGTATTCAGCCAGAGGAACGCCGTGTTCCTCGACATAGGCGTTCCAATCGTCGATGGCGGCTTGATTCTCTTGCTGCCACCGTTGCGCTTTTGCCTCGGATACCTCGGCGGCTAAGCCACGTTCACAGGCTTGGGACAGGTTGATTTTCAACTGTCGGGCTTCTTGCAACAGGCTTTCAGGCAGCGTCACGTTGGTGCGTTGACGCAAGGAAGCATCCTGTTGAGAGCGGAGAACGGACGAACGAGGCACGGCAACCTCCAAATTCAGTTCATCAAAATATGCGCATTAAAAATGCGCATGTCAATGATGGGTCCATCTACATCAATAGCCCTTCACCGCAATCGGCCTCGGAACACCGGACAGCCGCCCCAGCCTGTAGCACAATCCAATCAGAGATGGATTTTTCACTTTATTTTCAGATGGTTGACTTCGGAATCACGGTTCCTAGTGGTCCAACCCAGGGCGGCAATAATTTTCCAGGCGTTTTCCAGCCACAATCCGCCATCGCCTTTTCCCCGGGCGGTCACCCTGACATGGCCAACACCGCACAGATCGGACAGGATCGCCCGCCGCCAGTGCGGCGGGCGTCCTTAGGCTGCCTCAGTGGGAACGGGCGATCAGTTTGAGCATTTTCAGATTGATGGCCAGGAAGCGCAGGCCCTGCCAGGGCAGCGAGCGGCGCATGTAAAGGGTGAAGGCCGTGGGATTGGGGGCGTAATACGCCTGCTGATAGGGGCTCTTGTTCATGGTGAAACCTCCCGTGATGGTATGGCCGGCATTTTGTCGGTCCCGCGTCAGCGCCGGCCGTTGCGGCTGCGCGGTATTTTTGGCGACGATGCTTAATCCGGCAGCAGCGACCAGCCCGGCAGCATCTTCGACTGATAGATGAAGGTATGGTGCAGCAGCGCCTTCATCCAATGTCCGGCCAGGCCGATTTCACCGAAGGTGAGATCGGGATCGCGGCCATAGTCGGGAAAGCGATCGTAATCGGGCACCACCGGGTAAACGGTCATGGTCACCGCCGAGCCGCGGAACCAGTGATTGCCGGTGGAGGCGACACAGGCGGCGCCCATGGCGGCCATCGAGGCCTCGTGCGTGGGGGCCGGCGCCCCTTCGATCATGTCGCGGATGCTTTTCGCCACCGCCTTGGCCATGGTGGCCGACGGCATGCCGGTGCGCGGCGGCGCCGGATTGATGGCGGTGCCGTTGGGGCTTTGCATGGGTTTGCTGATGAGATGCGGCGGCGCGAAGGCGATGCCGATGGCGAACATCCGCGGATAAACCGGCGACTGATAGGTTTTCGGCCAGTCGCGGGCGCTCCACTGCTCGAAGGGCTTGGCGCCGTAATCGGCATCCACCTTCATGAAGCCGTTGGGGGCGAACACCTTGGCGGTGATATCCTCGCCGGCGCGGTCGAAGGCCTTGAGGCCGACGCCGGAAAAGGGCGGAATCAGCATGGCGAAATCGAAGGCCAGCTCGTGCTGGCTGCCGTCCAGGCTTTCGTAGTGCAGAAGCCCCGGCTCCACCTTGTTGACGGCGGCGCGCACGATCCATTCGATGCCGCGTTCCACCATCAGCGATTCGCTGAACACCTTGCCGCTGGTGGTATAGCCGCCCCGGCGGATGGAGATGCCGCCCATGCCGAAATCGCCCAGTTCGTATTCGTTGCTGATCCACACCATGCGGGCGCGGTTGCGCACGCCGCTTTCGCGCAGGATGTGATCGACGTTGTAGATATATTCGAAGGCCGCGCCCTGGCAGGTGCAGGTGCCGTGCCCGGTGCCCACCACGATGGTGCGTTCCTCGCCCTGGCGCAGGGCCTCGATCACCGCCTGCAGCTTGTGATTGGCCTCCACCGCATGCTGGGCGGTACAGACCGAAACGGTATGACCGTGCTCCGGCCCCAGGCCCGGCGTGGCGCCGAAATTCAGCTTCGGGCCGGTGGCGTTGATCAGATAATCGTAGGCGATATCCTCGACCGCCCCCTCCTGGCCGGGTTTGGTGGTTTCCACCCGCACGAAGGGCGAGGGCTGCCCCTCGGCCCCTTCCGGATGAATCGACAGCGCCTTGGCCTGGCGGAACTCCACCCGCGTTTTGCGGTAGATCTCGCCCAGATCGAAGCAGACGTCCTCCTCCTGCATCTGCCCCACCCCCACCCAGACATTGGAGGGAATCCAGTTCCAGAACGCATTGGGCGACACCACGGTGATTTCGTGGCTTTTGCCCAGCCATTTTTCCAGATAGCGCGCGGCCGTATGGCCAGAGATGCCCGCCCCCAGAATGACAACCTTTGCCATCGTGATTCCTCCAAATCTGATTTTTTGCCGTCGTCCGCCTGCTTTTGGGCGGTTTCACGAAGTTTCGCAGACTCATTCTATATTAGAATAAAATAATATAGTGAGTCAAAAATGCGGCCGGACCGCCTCGACGGACGATATAGATGCGGTGGAGAAATCCGCCCGGAATCCCCCCTCGGGGGCTATGCGCCGCTCCATTGCCAGACGGCGATGCGCCCCTGCCGCCCGCACAGCGGCCAGTGCGGGCTGTGGCCCGGCAGCAGGGACAGCAGCTCGGCCTCCTCCGCCGCCGTCAGGCCCAGGGCCAGCAGCAGCGCCCCCGCCCCCAGCCGGGGCAGGGCGGCGGTCAGATCGCGCCGCCAGCCGCCGCCGGGAGACAGCGCCTCCAGGGCCAGCAGGCGCAACTCGCCCGGCCCCGCCGTGCCCCGTCCCGAGGCGCGCGAGCCCTCTTCCAGCCAGACCTTAAGCCCCAGCGGCGCCGAGGCCGCCACCAGCAGCTGGCCGGGGCCGGGGCCGAAGGCGGCGCAGCGATAGGCGGCATAGCCTTCCAGGGGCGCAACCCCGCCCAGCGCCGCCAGCCGCGTGCGCAGGCTGTCATAGTCGGCACTTTCGCTCAGCCCGCCCCAAACATCGAAGGGGCGGGGGCGCAAGGCCCGCTGCAGGCCTTGCACCCGCGCATCCACCGCCTGCGTATAGGCGGCCTGGGCCGCCGCCAGCGCCTCCGGGGCCTCGGCGGTGCGGGTGAAGACCAGCCGCCCGGCCTCGACCCGGGTGGAGGCGAGAAACCGCTCGAAACAGCCGCCGGGCCGCACCCGGTAGCGCAGAAACGCTTCTTGCAGCCGCATGGCCTGAAAATGCCGCAAAAAGGCGCGCTTGAAGGCCACATCCTCGCCCGCCGACGGGCCGCGAAAAGCCGCATCCTCGGGAAAACCGCCCAGCAGCGCCACCGCATCGCGGCGCAGCAGCATGTTGGAGGGCAGGGAAAACACCGTTTCCTCCAACTGCGCCGGATGCACCGGGGTCGGGCACTCCAGCAGTTCCACGCCGCACAGCACCATGGCGCATCCGGGCTGTTCGGCGAAAACGCGCAGCGCCGCTTCGAAGAAGCCGGGGGCATAGGCATCATCGGCATCGAGAAAGCAGATCCAGTCCCCCGCCGCCTGTCGCCAGCCGCTGTTGCGCGCCGCCGCCGCCCCGCCGTTGACGGCACGGCGCAGCAGACGCAGCTGATGCGGATGGCGGGCGCACAAAGCCTCGGCCACCGCCGCCGTTGCGTCGTCCGAGGCATCGTCCACCACGATCACCTCCACGGCGATATGCCCGGCCAGCGCCTGGGCGCGGGCCGAGGCCACCGCCTCGGCCAGGGTGGCGGCCTGGTTGAAGCAGGGGATGACCACCGACACCAGCCTCTCCACCCCGCCGCCATCGGCATAGGCGGTAACAGGGCGGCTTTCCTGCGCCGTTCCCGGCGCCACCCTCACGGCGGCGCGGCGGCGCCCGCGCTCCAGCAGATCGGCGTTGCTGGGGGTGTAATCATCGGTTTCGTCGCGGTCCAGCCGGGGCGGAAGCCGCATCGACAGACCGCAGCCGGGGCAGAAATGGCGGATTTGCGCGGCAAAATCATCGATGGGGCGGCGCCACCAGCCCGCCTCCACCGCCAGGCCGTGATCGGTGCCGCGCGCCAGATCGAAGGCCGCCGCCACCTCGCAGAAATAGGCCCGCAACCGGCCCCGGTTTTCGACGATGGAGGCCGACCACTGCTGATTGACGTCGCAGCGGCCGATATCCGCCCACAGGGCGGCGGCATCGGGCTGCAGATCGCGCGCCGCCGCCAGCACCGGCCCATGCCGCGACGGCCCCTGGTAAGACCGCGCCTCCGGCAGCTGCGCCCTCAGCCCGGCCAGCGAGGCCAGCCCCCGCGCATCATCGTGCGGATTGAGGTTGAAAAAGCCGAAACTGTCGCGCACCAGGGCCTGATGATCGAAAATATTGTTGGACCACAGGCCGCGCTGGCGGGCCAGCGGCACCTCTTCGACGACAATGCGGCACAGGGCGGCGAAATCGGGATGCAGGCAGGGATTGCCGCCGATCATGGCGATCACCCCGGCATAGCCGGCAAGGCTGCGCAGCGCGGCGCGGAAATGCGCCGGCGGCATGTCCCAGCGCTCTGGCTGCTGCGCCAGCAGCCGCGTGCAGTTGGAACAACGCAGATCGCAGCGGTTGGTAACATCGATACAGATCACCTGCATGGCCGAAGGCGGCCGCATGCCGGTGATGGCCGCCGCCGCCAGCCGGTCCTCGGAACCGGCACGCAGGCTGGGAGCCCAGGCTGCGGGTTTGCTGTCGGACATGCCGGCCTCCTTCGCTGCAAGGGATCGCGTTGCTTGAAATTTAGAGCGGCGGCGCGTTACCTCATACCGGCCAACCATTGAAGTGACTCGTTGGCCGGTATCCAGCGAGCATTGAGCGAGCGGCCAAGGCGGCGGATGCCGCCGCCCGGCGAGGGGCGATACAACCGGTCAATTTATTGGCCGGTTGGTATCATACTGAATTTCGGTTTCATGATGTGAGGATCGCTCATGTCCGGTCCGCCCTCGGTCCGCGTCAAGGTTCTGGTGGAAGTGGCCCGTGCCGCCGGCCTGCGGCTGGTGGAGCGGCTGGAACCGGCCTTCCGCAGCATCGATGCCGCCCTCGAAGCCCCGGCCTTGCGCATCTTCCGCCAGTGGCTGCGGGAAGAGGCCGGCCTATCCTGAGGCCGCCTGCTCCGCCCCCTCCTGCCGCACCGCATGAATGGGCAGCCGCACCACGAAGGTGGCGCCCGGCCCGGCCCCGGCGTCGAGACACAGCGTGCCGCCGTGCTTGTGCGCCACCGTGTTCAGGCACAGAGCCAGGCCCTGCCCGGTGCCCTTGCCCACGCCCTTGGTGGTGAAGAAGGGATCGAAGATGCGCTGCCGCAGTTCGGGCGGCACGCCGGGGCCATCGTCGGCGATGCGGATTTCCACATGATCGCCGCAAGCCCGCGAGGCAATGCGGATGGTGCCCAGCCGGTGGTCCTGGGCGTGGGCCTCGCCCAGGGCCTGGGCGGCATTGACGATCAGATTGAGGAACACCTGATTGATGTCGGCGGCAAAGCATTCCACCGGCGGCAAACCGGGCGCCAGATCCATTTCCAGGCGGGCCACATGCTTCCATTCATTGCGCGAGATGGTCACCGTGGTTTCCAGGGCGTGATTGAGATCGGTCACCGTTTTGTTGGTGGTGCCGGGATGGGAGAACTCCTTCATCGAGCGCACGATGCCGGCGATGCGTTCGGCCCCCTCCAGCGACTGCGCGGCGGCCACCGGCAACTCCTCCAGCAGATAGTCGAGATCATAGCCGGCGAGAACATCGCGCATGCCCGGACCGTCGAGGCCCGGCAGTCCCTCCCCGTCCAGCAGATCGCGGATCTGGCCGAAAAGCCCCGACACCTGTTCCAGCGACTGGCGGATGAAGCGCAGATTATCGCCCACATACTGGATGGGGGTGTTGATCTCGTGGGCGATGCCCGCCGCCAGCTGCCCCACGCTGGCCAGCCGCGAGGCCTGTTCCGCCTCGCGCTGGGCGGTCTTCAAGTCCTCGATGCTGCGGAAGGACAGCACCACCCCCTCCATGCCGCGCTCCTCGCGCAAGGGGGCCACGGCATAGCTCACCGGCAGCCGCCGCCCGTCGGCGGTCACGAACAGGGCGTCCTCCTCGGACATCGACTGGTGCCGCCGCAAGGCCGGTTCCGCCACCTCCCGGCACAGGGACAGCCCCTGGCCGCCGCGCTCCAGCCGCACCAGCCGGTCCAGATCGCCCTCGCCCGCCGCGCCCTCGCCCAGCAGGCGGCGGGCGGCGGGGTTGGCGAACATCACCCGCCCCTGGCCGTCCACCAGCAGCACGCCGTCGAACAGGCTGTCGGTGATGGCCTCCAGGCGGCGCTGGCTGGCGCGCAGGGCCTGTTCCATGCGGGCCTGCAGGGCCAGGGTGCCCACCTCCTCGGCCCCGCCGTCCATCTCGGCCAGCTGATCCACCAGCGACTGCGAGGTGCGGGTGCGCAGCCGGTTCAACAGATCCACCCGGTTCAGGCGGCAGGAGGTGAAGTAATTGACGAAGCGCCCGTAATGCACGGGAAACCGCTCCAGGAACGGATCGGAAAAGCCCACGCCCTCGGGCACATCGAAAAAAAACAGCCCCGACAGGGTTTGATTGATATTGATGCCGAACAGCTCGCCGAAGGTGGAAAACCCGGCCACCGGGCATCCCCACAGGCCGTCGAGGCCGCCGAGCTGATCGGGGTTGTTCAGGCGGCGCAGGATGCAGTCGTTGAGAATGCCCGCCACCGGAGGCGGCTTACCCCGCAGAAAGGCCTGGTAATCCTGCCGGGTCTGCGTGGTGAAATCGTTTTTCTCCAGCAGGTACAGGCGGTCGCCGGCATTGACGTCGCAATAGAACGACACCTGCCCGGCGCCATGATCGATGCCCGCCACCGAGCGCACATAGGTTTCGCCATCGAGATCGATGCCGAAGGTGTGGCTGTTGAGGCTTTGCTCCAGCGCCTCGGGCGCGCAGTCCAGCAGGCGGGCCATGGCCTCGGGCGCCGGCCAGACCTCCAGGGTGTCGGGATCGGCCACCGTGGAAACGGTGCGGTGGTCGGGATCGGCCTTCAGCACCACGAAGGAGCGTTCGGTGCGATGAAAATTATGGCTTTTCAGCACGGCATAGCGCCGCCCCGGCGCCAGTTTCAGGAAGGCCACCACCGCATGGTTCTGCCGCACCGTGGCGCCATCATGGACATGGGTGGCGCGGAAATCGAACAGCCCGCCCGCCGAACCGCCGATAAACAGGCAGGGAAAGCGGCCCGACTGATAGACCGCCTCCATGAAATAGCTTTCCGAGGCCGAAACCCCGTCGATGAAGGTCAGGGCCACCGTCTCCTCGCTGTTCAGGGCGAAAGGCGGCGTCACCGTCTCCAGCGACCGGCGGATGCGCTCCACCCGCTCGCTGCGGCCGATGGGCGGGGCGGCGCCACGGATATCCTCGTTGTGCAGCGGCACCGCATGCAGGCTGACGGCGCCGATCAGCGCCGGACTGAAGGTTTGCAGCACCAGGCTGTGCCGCCCCTCGCCGGCCGGGCGGTAGAGGCTGCCCCGGGCCGAGGCGCTTTCGCACAATTCCCCCGCCGTGCTCACCGCCAGCAGCGGCGTGGCGCCGGCCAGCGCCGTCAGGCGGCGGATGGTTTCGGCAAAGGGCGCATAAGGGGAGAGATAGGCGATGGCCAGCGAAGCCTGCGCGCCCTCCAGCCGGAACGCCCCGGGCGTCACGGCATCCGGCGTTTCGAAAAAGGTTACGTCCGCGAACTGCACCATGCCGCCACTCCCGGAGTCCGGCTCTCCCGCCCCGGCCATTATTCCGCTTTTCCCCGACGAATGTAAAAGCCAATCACAGCCATTGGGCGAGGGCGGCGCGGGCCTCTTCCCAGGCGGCGGGCAGGG
>JAJZGK010000021.1 GCA_021798485.1 Pseudomonadota bacterium | reverse complement strand
CCGATCTGGGCAAACCTCCACCTGGGCGGCGCAGCCGTTTTCGGCAAGCCAGCGTTTGAGCGGCGGCAGATTGGCGGCCAGCGGCTCGCAGGCCAGCACCCGCACCCGGCCCGGCCAGCGGCTGGCGGCATGCAGCGACATCAGCCCCCAATGGGCGCCCACATCGATGAAGAGGTCGCCAGGGCCGAGATGGGCGTCGATAAAGCTGCGGGTGGCGGTTTCATAGCCGCCGCCGCCGCGCTCCCGGGCCACCAGATGCCCAAGGCCGGGATCGATCATGGCGCGGCGCGGCACCGTCAGGCTGTAGCGGGGTTTGCCGTCGGCGCCGGCAAAGCGGCCCGGCACCGTCAGCATGGTTGCGGTCTCGGCATCGGGGGCGGCGCGCGCCAGGGCCGCCAGATCGCCGGCGATGCGGGCGGCCACGTCGCCCCACTCCCGGGGCGCGCTTTGGCGGTAAAGCCGCAGCGACGGATACCACGGGCTGTCGTCGCGGCCCAGTATCCAGCGCCAGTCGGGGGCGAAGGGGGTAAGCACCCAGACCGGCCGGTTCAGGGCGCCGGCCAGATGGGCCACGGCGCTATCGACGGTGATCACCAGATCGAGCTGGGCCACCACGGCGGCGGTATCGGCGAAATCCTTCAGGACCGGGGCCAGATCGTGCACCAGCAGGCCGTGCGCCGCGCGGGCGATATCGGCGGCATGCGGCCCCACCTGCAGCGAATAAAGGCCCACACCGTCGAGCCCGGCCAGCGGCAGCAGGGTTTCCAGCGGCACCGAGCGCTTGTGGTCGTTGGCATGTTTGGGGCTGCCCGCCCACACCAGGCCGACGCGCAGCCGTTCGCCCGAAACCCGCGGCAGGCGCGGGCCGTCGGCGGTCGGCCTCAGATAGGGGATGGAGGGGGCCAGCAGATCCTCGCCCAGGCCGGTCAGGCGGGGAATGGTCAAAAGCGGCACATGATAGTCGTAGGTAAGATCGCGGGGGATGGCGGCCATCACCTCGGCCACGCCCTCCAGGCTTTTCATCAGCCGCGTCAGCGGCGCCGGCACCGCCAGCAGCAGGCGGGCGCCCTGGCGGGCCAGCGGCGGCAGATAGCGCACGAACTGCAGCAGATCGCCGAAGCCCTGTTCGCTGTGCACCAGCAGGGTTTTGCCGGCCAGGGGCTGGCCGTTCCATTCCGGCCCCTTGAGTTTGGCCATGCGGAAATCGGCCTTGCGCCGCCGCCATTCGTATTCCACCCAGCCCGGCTGCAGCGCCCCTTCCAGCAAAAGCTTGCGGGCCAGGCCCAGCCGGGCATCGAGATGTTCGGCATCAAGTTCCATGGCGCGGCGCAAAAAAGGCTCGGCCCGCTCCAGTTCGCCCAGATTGATATGGGCTTGGCCCAGGGCGGCCTGGGCATCGGCCGACAGCGGCGCCCGCGCCGCCGTTTGCCGCAGCAGCGCCGCAGCCTCGGCGTAGCGGCCCTCGTGGGCCAGATGGGCGCCCAGGCGCACTTCGAGATCGGTGGCGCCGGGAGCCAGGGCCAGGGCGCGGCGCAAGGCGGCCTCGCCCGCCGCGCCCTGGCGGTTTTGCAGCAGCAGCGTGGCCAGCAGGGCCCAGCGCTGATGGCGCCAGTCCCGCCCCACGCAGTCCGACAGCAGGGCGCGCGCCTCGGCATGGCGTTTTCCGGCCAGCAGGGCGCGGGCGATGTCTTGCGGCGGCGGCGGGTGGCCGGCGGCGGGCTGGACCAGGGCGCGCCAGTAATCGGCCAGGGCCTCCTCGGTCCGGCCCAGGGCGCGCAAGGCCGCGCCGCGGTGGCTCAGGGCCTCGGCGTTATCCGGGGCCAGAGCCAGCACGGCTTCGAAAAACAGCAGCGATTCCGCCGGTTTTCCAGCGCGGCAAAGGGCCAGGGCCCGCTCCAGCGGCAGGCGGCTGTCGTCGGGAGCGGAGTCCATGGGGTGGGGTTAGCCGCCGACGGCGACCGCCTTGGCCTCCAGCGCCAGCACCCCGCCCGCTTCCGCTTCGGCCTTGGCGCCGCTGTCGGCCTTATCGGCCTTTTCGACGGCCTCCGGCGTCGGCAACGCTTTCAGGGCGCTGGTGTCCATGTGGTTGAAGCGGCCTTCCACAAAGGCGCCCGCCTCCACCGACAAGGTGCCGTGCTGGATATCGCCGACCACGCGGGCCGATTGGGCCAGCTCGACGGCGCGGGACTTGATCTGCCCGGTGACATTGCCCAGCACCCGCACCAGATCGGCGCTGATTTCGCCGGTGATGTTGCCGCTGGTGCCCACCACCAGGATTTCGCAGCGCACATCGCCGTTGACGCGGCCGTCCACGTGGACTTCGCCTTGGCTTAAAATATCGCCGGTGATGGCGCAATCGGCCCCGATGATCGAGGGGGAATTGCGCAGATCACGGGGGTGATTGGCTTTATTGGCTTTTAAGAACATCGCGCCCTGCCAGAATGAACTTCATGGGATTGGTTGGGACATCATTGATGCGCACTTCATAATGCAGGTGCGGTCCGGTGGTGCGTCCGGTGGCGCCCAGCAGCCCCAGGGGGGTGCCGCGCGTAACCCGTTCCCCCGGTTTCACCAGGATGCGGGCCAGATGGGCATAGCGGGTGTGAAGCCCCATGCCGTGATCCAGATCCACCATATTGCCGTAACCATCTTCCCAGCCGGCTGTGGCCACCCGGCCATCGCCGGTGGCAACGACCGGAGTTCCTGCGGGGGCGCCCAAGTCCACTCCCTCATGGATGGCGCTCTTCTCATTGATCGGATCGACGCGCACGCCGAACGGACTGGTGATCTCGTAATCCTGCAGAGGCTGGGCCAGGGGCACCGCCTTCAAAGCCAGGGTCAGATCATCCAATCGCGTAACCTGATGATTGTAAAGGGCCACCTCGGTCATCATGCCGCGGGGCGCCGGGGGATAGGCGGCGATGAAGGGGCCGCCCTCTCCATAAATCCTGCGGGTGGCGGCGCTTTGGCGCAAATGCCGCATTTCCGCCTGCACCAGGCTATCGGCATCGAGGCCCACCGACGAGAGTTGGTGGGCCAGGGCGCCGTAACGGTCTTCGGTCAGGCTGGCCGAATGCTCCAGAAAGGCGCTGTGGCTGGCTTTCAGCTGCTGCAGGCCCTGTTCCAGCTCGTGCACCTTCTTTTTCAGTTCGGTTTGTTCGGGGCCGGCGGGCAGGGTGCCCACGATATGCGTGGTGTCGGCGTGGGCGGTGTCGGTGCCCCCGGCGCCCCCGGTGGTGGCGGTTGCCGCGCCGGCGCGGCAACCGCTGCCGGCGGCGGGGTCGAGCTTGGGCAGAGGCGCCGCGGGGTGGTGTCCGTGCGGGGCGTTGCTGGCGGCGATGCGCAGCAGGCTGTCCTGGATGTCGCTCACCTCGCAGGTGATGCGGGCGAAGGTGCCTTTGAATTCGTCGAGATGACTGACGGCGGCCTGATAATCGCCCTTCATGCCGTTCAGTTCGCTGACCTGGCGGCTGATCTCGTTCTCGCGCGCCGCCAGCACCATGGATTTATCCACATAGGCGGCGGTGGCCAGCAGCGCCCACAGCACGCACCCGGCCACGGCGCCGCTCAAGGTCAGCTGCTGCAGGGTGCCCAGGGTGAAGCAGCGCACGCGGCCATGATCGCGGATCAGAATCTGCCGTTCCGGGAACACATGGCGCAGCCAGTCCCAAAAACGAACGAAACGGGATGATATCATCCGCCGCAAGGCCAAGCCTCTCCCCAAGCTGGTATTTGAACCCGCTCGCGTGGCGACGCGGACGGAGCGAACGACGCCAAAGGTAGACCGTTCCGGGGGGGGATTTGAAGCTTAAAATGACTCTTCGGTGCCGTGGGGCTGATGCTTTTTCTCTCCCATGATATCGAAAGAGAGGCGGGGGCCGAGGCTTGGCTTCGCGTTTTTGGGGAGTTGTGCTAGGATCGCCTATCCTGATCGTGGCCGTGGGAGGGGAGACGATGTCCGGCAGCAGCAATGGTTGCAACAGTATGGAGGTGCCGTTTTTCGACCCCGGACCGCTGGATCAGATGCAAAGCCTGCTGGGCAAGGAGATGGTGGCGGATCTGGTGGACGAGTTCGTGCGCTCGGGCGCTGATATCCTGGCCCGCTTCGACCGGGCCCTGTCCGAGGGCGACGCCAAGGCGGCCCAGCGCGAGGCGCACAGCCTGAAAAGCTCGGCCAGCAGTCTGGGGCTGGTGTTTCTGGCCCGCCTGTGCGCCGTCATCGAGGCCGCCTGCCGCAACCAGCGGATGGACGAAGCCGGCGGCGGGCGCGATGGCATGGCGGAAAATTACGCCAAAGCCTGTCTGTTTTTGCGGGATGTTAAAAACGCCCGGCTTTCTGGATAACATTCGATCATAGTTTGTCGCGGTTGTCTGTACAAGCGCCCATTCCGCCTTGTGCCATGCCGGAACTGCGCGCCTCTTCCCGATTGGCCTATGTTAGGTAGGCTCCGAGCCTAACCGCAGAGTTGGCCGCGTGTCTTATAAATATGGGAAAGGTCCATCCGCCAATGTACCGTGATCGAATCCGCTTGAATACGTTATGGGGCAAGGTTGTGAGCCCCGAGGAAGCCGCCTCGCTGATCAAGGACGGCATGACCATTGGCATGAGCGGGTTCACCCGTGCCGGTGACGCCAAGATCGTTCCGATGGCTTTGGCCGAGCGCGCCGCCACCGAAAATCTCAAGATCACCCTGATGACCGGGGCCAGCCTGGGCAGCGACATCGACAAGACCCTGACCGAGGCCAAGGTGTTGTCGCGCCGCATTCCCTTCCAGGCCGATCCGGTGCTGCGCACCGCCATCAACAAGGGCGAAGTGATGTTCGTCGACCAGCATCTGTCGGAAACGGTGGAAATGCTGCGTACGCGCCAGCTGGCTCCCATCGATGTGGCCGTGGTGGAAGCCGTGGGCATCACCGAGGACGGCGGCATCATCCCCACCACCTCCATCGGCAATTCCGCCAGCTTCGCCATTCTGGCCGAGAAGATCATCGTCGAGATCAACCTGACCCAGACCCCGGATCTGGTGGGCATGCACGACGTTTACATTCCCACCCGCCGCCCGTACCGCGAGCCGATCCCGGTGGTGACGCCGTCGAGCCGCTGCGGCCTGCCGTTCATTCCGGTGGATCCGGCCAAGATCGCCGCCATCGTCATCTCGCAGAAGAAGGACAGCTGGGCCAACGTGGTGCCGCCCGATGCCGAAACCGGGCAGATCGCCGGCCATCTGGTGGAGTTCCTGAAGAACGAGGTCAAGCAGGGCCGTCTGGGCAACAATCTGGCACCGCTGCAGGCCGGTATCGGCTCCATCGCCAACGCCGTGCTGCATGGCTTCATCGACAGCCCGTTCCATGATCTGACCATGTATTCCGAAGTGCTGCAGGACAGCACCTTCGAGTTGTTCGATTCCGGCAAGCTGGTCTTCGCCTCGGGCTCGTCCATCACCCTGTCGCAGTCCTGCGCCGAGCGGGTGTTCCCCAACATCCTGAAGTACAAGGATCGCCTGATCCTGCGTCCGCAGGAAATCAGCAACCATCCGGAAGTGGTGCGCCGCCTGGGCATCATGGCCATCAACACCGCCCTGGAATTCGATATCTTCGGCAATATCAACTCCACCCATGTGGGCGGCACCCACATGATGAACGGCATCGGCGGCTCGGGCGATTTCGCCCGCAATTCCTACATGTCGATCTTCGTCACCAAGTCCATCGCCAAGGGCGGCAAGATCTCGTCGGTGGTGCCCATGGTGTCGCATGTGGACCATTGCGAACACGATGTGGACGTGGTGGTGACCGAACAGGGCCTGGCCGATCTGCGCGGTCTGGCCCCGCGCGAACGCGCGCCGCTGATCATCGAGCACTGCGTGCATCCGCTCTATCGCGATATGATGCGCGATTACTACAAGGAAGCCCTGGGCCGCGGCGGCCATACCCCGCATGTGCTGGAAAAGGCCTTCTCGTGGCACGAGGCGCTGCGCAACACCGGCTCCATGCTGCTCAGCCAGGCCAAGGCGGCGGAGTAAGGCCGGCCAAGGCGGCGGATGCCGCCGCCCGGCGAGGGGCTGTACAACCGGGCAATTCATTGGCCGGTTGGTATAATACCGGCCAACCCTTGAAGTGACTCGTTGGCCGGTCTCCAGCGAGCATTGAGCGAGCGGCCAAGGCGGCGGATGCCGCCGCCCGGCGAGGGACGATACAACCGGTCAATTCATTGGCCGGTTGGTATAAGAGGGCAGCTTACCACGGCGAAAGAAGGGGTCCGCATCTTCCCCCTTCTTTCCCATCCGAGGGGTTGGACCATAGAGTTGGTCCAACCCTTTCTTTTTATTGATGGATCATGAATGTCGGAATAGGCTGCTTGCACTGTCATCCGGCTCCGGAGGGGACGCCCCATGTCCGATCTCGCCACCTTGCTCCGCCAGCAGGCCTCCCTGGCCGATCTGGCCGGATCGGCGCCGTTTCAGAGCTTCGATCTGGACGGGTGCCTGCGGGCCGTGGCCGAAACCGGGGCCGAGGGCCTGGATTGCGCCCGTTGCAGCGTGTGGGTGCGCCGTCTGGTGCCCGCCGCTCTGGCCTGTCTTGCCCTTTATGACGAGGAAAGCGGCGGCCATTGTCCGGGGCCGGTGCTGCGGCGGGAGGAAAATCCCTCCTTCTTCCAGCTTCTGGACCAGCCGCGGCCGCAGATCTTCCTGGCCGGCGAGACGGGGCTTCACCCCGATGTGGCCGCCTTCATGGCCGGGCACCGCTTCAGCGCCCTGATGCAGTTTCCCGTGGTGGTGGAGGGGCGCCTTATGGCCGTGCTGGCCTTCGCCGACCGCCGCCCCGGCCGCCGCTGGAGCGGCGAGGATCAGATGTTCGCCCGCACGCTGGCCGGATTTACCGGCATGGCGTTCCAGGGCGATTCCTTGCGCCATCAGGACCACCCCGGCCTGTCGCCGCCGGCCACCCTGTGCGCGCCCTGCCGTCCGGCAACGCCCGCCGATCATCCCCATACCGTGCTGCTGGTGGATGGCGACAGCGTGGTGCACGATCTTTTGGGCGAGGCGCTGGACCACGAGCGCGAGCGGCTGATCCATGCCTTCGATGCCGAGCAGGGCTTTGCCCTGGCCGCCGATCTGCAGCCCAGCGTGCTGGTTTTGAACGTGCTCAGCCCCGATCTGGATGGCTGGGGCCTGCTGGCGCGGCTGAAATCCGATCCCCGCACCCAGCATCTGCCGGTGATGATGCTGACCATGGCCGACGAGGCGGAAACCGGCTTCGTGCTGCGGGCATCGGATTATCTGACCAAGCCGTTCCGGTTCGAGGCCCTGCTGGAAACCGTGGCCGCCCATCATCCGGCGGAAGGGCCGGGCCGTGCCCTGGTGGTGGAGGACGAGGCCACCACCCGCAGCATCCTGGCCCGCCTGCTGGAGCGCGACGGCTGGCTGGTGGAAACCGCCGCCAGCGGCTACGAGGGGCTGCACCGGATCGAGCGCCGCCGCCCGCATGTGGTGCTGCTGGATCTGATGATGCCGGGCATGGACGGCTTTTCCTTCATCCGCCTGCTGCGCCTGACCGAACCGCCCGGCCCGCCGCTGCCGGTGGTGGTGATCACCGCCAAGGACCTCAGCGACGAGGAGCGGGCCTGGCTGTCGGGGGCTACCCAGGCCATGGCGCGCGATGAAACGGTGCCGCGTTCGGAAATGGTGCAGACGGTGCGCGACTGGGTGCGCCGGGCCACCGCGCGGGCCACCATTGTGCTGTAGCGGCGAAGGGGGCGGCAATGCTATGGTCGCGCGGATTTTCAAGAGCGTATGCGTTCCCTCCGGCGGAACGGCAGGAGTGATATGGCGGACTTGCGGTTGGATTCGGTCAATCTCGCTTTGGGCGAGCCCAATCCCTATCTGAGGCAAGGACTGCGGCAGGCTTTCAATGCCCGGGGCCTGGGCGGCGTGATCGATTGCCACAGCATGGAAAAGGTGGAGGAGGCGCTGACCGCCGGAACCCTTGATGTGCTGGTGTGCGATGTGGAGCTGAAGGGCGGCGATTTCTGCGACGCCATCCACCGCATGCGCCATCACAAGCTGGGCGGCAATCCCTTCGTTCTGGTGATCGGCACCCTGGGCTCGCCCGATCCGGCCCTGGTGCGGCGGGTGATCGATTGCGGGGTGGACGATCTGCTGCTGAAGCCGGTGTCCATCGAGGCGGTGATGGAGCGCATCCGCGGTTTCGTGCGCGCCCGCAAACCTTTCGTCGTCACCCACGATTATATCGGCCCCGACCGCCGCAAGGCGCCCCGGCCCGGCGAAGGCCATCCCACCGATCTGATCGAGGTTCCCAACACCCTGCGCGGCAAGGTGGTGGAGGGCAAAAGCGGCGAGGAACTACAGAAGATGGTTCTGAAATCGGCGGTGGGGCTCAACCAGCATAAGATGCAGCGCCATGCCGTGCAGATCGGTTTTCTGGTCCGGCGCATTCTGGCCAATGTCGGCCAGGTGGAAATGGGCGATATCTATAACGACGACTGCCGCCGCCTGGTGGAGGTGACCAAGGATCTGTCGCTGCGGCTGCGCGGCACCGATTACGCCCACGTGGCCGAACTGGCGTCCAGCCTGGGCGGGCTGGCGCAGCGTTTCTGCCAGCCGGATTTCAAACCGGGCGATGTGGACCAGGAACTGCTGAATAAACTGTCCATGGCGGTGCGCCGGGCCTTCGGCGCCGATCAGGATGCCGCCGCCGTGGCCCGCCAGATTTCCGATACCGTGTCCCGTTTCGCGCAAGACAAGACAGACAGCAAGGACTGACCGCACGTGACCCCGCTGCCGACCCTGCGCCAATTGCGCTATCTGGAGGCTTTGGCCGAGCATCGCCATTTCGGCCGCGCCGCCGAGGCCTGCTTCGTGACCCAGTCCACCCTGTCGGCGGGCTTGCAGGAACTGGAGCAGACCCTGGGGGTGACCCTGGTGGAGCGGACCAAGCGCTGGGTGATGCTGACGCCCCTGGGCGCCGAGGTGGCGCGGCGCGGCGCCGCCCTGCTGCGTGACGCCAAGGATATCGTCGATATGGTGCAGGCCACCCTGGAACCGCTGAGCGGGCCGCTGCGCTTAGGGGTGATCCCCACCATCGCGCCCTATCTGCTGCCGCGGCTGCTGCTGCCGCTGCGGCGGCGGTTTCCCGCCCTCAGGCTCTATCTGCACGAGGATATGACCGCCCGCCTGCTGCAGGATCTGGCGGAGGGGCGCATCGATGCCGCCCTGCTGGCCTTTCCCTATGCCGCCGACGGCATCGCCACCGCCCATATCCTCGATGATCCCTTTCTGCTGGTTTGTCCGCCCGATCACCCCCTGGCGGCCAAACCCCGCCTCGATTCCTCCGACCTGCAGCCCGATACCCTGCTGCTGCTGGAAGAGGGGCACTGCCTGCGCGAACATGCCCTGGCCGCCTGCCATCTGCCGCTGACCCGCACCGGCGAAACCGTGCGCGGCACCAGCCTGCAAACGGTGATCCAGATGGCGGCTTCCGGCCTGGGGGTGACGCTGCTGCCGCGTATGGCGGTGGAGGCCGGAGCGGTGGCGGGCACCGGACTGCTGATCAAGCCGCTGGAAAGCGATGCGCCGCCCCGCACCGTGGGTTTGGCCTGGCGCAAAACCTCGCCCCGCGCCGAGGAATTCCGCGCCCTGGCGGCCTATATCGCCGAAACCGTGGCGCAGGATGCCGCGAAAGGCGGGCGCTGACACCATGCAAGGGCTCGACAGTTTCGCCTTGCCCCGCCACGGGGGCGATCTTTTAAGCGCCGAGGCCCGCTTCGGCCGTCCGGCCCAGGGCTGGCTGGATCTTTCCACCGGCATCAATCCGTTCGCCTATCCGCTGCCGGCGCTGGAGCCCGACCGCTGGCAGCGCCTGCCCGATGCCGCCCTGGTGGAGGATTTGCGCGCCGCCGCCGCCGAAAGATACGGCGCCCCCAGCCCCGATCATGTGGCCGAGGCACCCGGTACCCAGATCCTCATTCAGCTGCTGCCCCGGCTGCGGCCCTTCTCCAATGTGTCGGTGGTGGGGCCCACCTATGGCGAGCATACCGCCTGCTGGAGCGCCGCCGGCCATCAGGTGCTGCCCTGTGAAACCCTGGAGCGGGTCGGCGATCCCCAGGTGGTGATCGTGGTCAATCCCAATAATCCGGATGGCCGCCGTTTCGATCGCGGCCGCTTGCTGGATATGGCCGCCGTGCTGGCCAAGAAGGGCGGGCTGCTCATCGTCGACGAGGCCTTTTGCGACGACGAGCCCGACCTGTCGCTGGCCGGGGCGGTGGGGCCGGGCCTGTTGGTGCTGCGCAGTTTCGGCAAGTTTTTCGGTCTGGCCGGGCTGCGCCTGGGCTTCGCCCTGGCCGAGCCGTCGCTGGCGCGGCTGCTGCGCCAGGTGCTGGGGCCGTGGTCGGTGGGCGGTCCGGCGCTGGAGGTGGGGCGCCAGGCCCTGCGCGATGAGGTCTGGATCGCGGAAAACCGCCGCCGCCTGGCGCAGGAAACCCGCCTGCTCGATGCTCTTCTGGTGCAGGCCGGGCTGTCGGTGGTGGGGGGCACCCATCTGTTCCGGCTGGTCAACGCCCCGCGCGCCTGGGCCTTGTACGAGCATCTGGGCCAGAACGGCATTCTGGTGCGCCCCTTCGCCGCCTCGCCGCGCTGGCTGCGGGTGGGGCTGCCGCCCGATCAGGCGGCGCGTCAGCGCCTGGCTGCCGCTCTCAAGGACTGGGTATGAAAAAACCCGCCGTCCTTGCGGACGGCGGGTTAATCGGCGAAAGCCTGTTGAAGACTACTTCAGGGTCTTCAGGTAGGCGATCACGTTGGCGCGGGCGGTGGCGTCCTTCAGGCCGGGGAAGGTCATCTTGGTGCCCTTCACCAGAGCGCTGGGGCCTTCCAGCCACTTGTCGAGGGTGGCGTCGTCCCAGGTCAGGCCCGAGGCGACCAGCTGCTTGGAATAGCGGCTGCCGAAGCTGGCCAGGCTGCCGGCCTTGCGGCCATAAACGCCGGCCAGGCTCGGGCCGATCATGTTCTTGTTGGCGACGGTGGAGTGGCAAGCCTTGCAGGGAGCAATCGCCTTGGCGCCGGCGGCGGCGTCGCCCGCAGCCATGGCGGGGGTGGCGGCGGCGAGGGTGATGGCGGCGGCGGCCATGGCGGCCAGAGACCAGGAACGCTTCATTGAACTCTCCTAGAGCTTGTTTCTATCCAGGGGCAGCGGTCCGCCACCCAACTATATGATGCGAGAGGAAACCTACACGCACCCCGTGCCAGGGGGAAGGCGAAAATTGTGAGGATCCACCCATTTTTTGCATTCCAGGCGGCGGCGCGGCGTCTTCTTATCCAAATGGACAGGACGGGCTCCGCCGAATGGCACTTTTAAATAACCCTTTTCAGGTCAGGTGATCACGGTAGGGGCGGACCGGCCCGTACGGTGTTCAATTTCGGCCAGTTGCCCGGCCAGGGTGATCAGTCCGGCCAGGGCGGTTTGCGGATCCTGATCGTGGCGGGCGGGATCGGCCTCGAAGCGTTCGATATAAACCCGCAAGGTGGCGCCCTCGGTGCCGGTGCCCGACAGCCGGTAGACGATGCGCGAGCCGTCGGTGAAGATCACCCGGATGCCCTGCTTGCGGCTGATGGAGCCGTCCACCGGATCAGTGTAGGCGAAATCATCGGCCTGGGCCACGGTGAAGCCGTTCAGGCTTTGTCCGCTCCAGACGGCGAGATGGGCACGCAGATGCGCCATCAGCCCTTCGGCGGCCCGGCTGTCCACCCCTTCGTAATCGTGGCGCGAATAATAGTTGCGGCCATAGCGGGCCCAATGGGCGCGCACGATCCCGTCCACCGGGCGCTTCAGTTCGGCCAGCAGGTTCAGCCACATCAGCACGGCCCACAGGCCGTCCTTTTCGCGCACATGGTCCGAACCGGTGCCGAAGCTTTCCTCGCCGCAGAAGGTGGCCATGCCGGCATCCAGAAGATTGCCGAAGAATTTCCAGCCGGTGGGGGTTTCGAAGCAGGGCAGGCCCAGGGCCCTGGCCACGCGGTCGGGGGCCTGGCTGGTGGGCATGGAGCGGGCGATGCCCTTGAGGCCCGCGGCATAGCCCGGCGCCAGGGTGGCGTTGGCCGCCAGCACCGCCAGACTGTCGGACGGGGTGACATAGAACCCCCGCCCCAGGATCATGTTGCGGTCGCCGTCGCCATCGGAGGCGGCGCCGAAATCGGGGGCGTTGGCGCCGAACATCTCGGCCACCAGATCATGGGCGTGCACCAGATTGGGATCGGGATGGCCGCCGCCGAAATCGGGCAGCGGCGTGCCGTGGATCACGGTGCCCTTGGGCGCCCCCAGCAGATCTTCCAGAATGCGGGTGGCATAAGGGCCGGTGACGGCGTGCATGGCGTCGAAGCGCATGCGGAAGCCGCCGGCGAACAGGGCGCGGATTTTCTCGAAATCGAACAGGCGTCCCATCAGCTCGGCATAGTCGGCCACCGGATCGATCACCTCAACCGCCATGGCGCCCAGGCGGGTGGCGCCGATCTGATCGAGATCGAGATCGGCGGCCTCCAGGATCTTGTACTGGCTGATCACCTGGCTGCGGGCATGGATGGCCTCGGTGACCGCCTCGGGTGCCGGGCCGCCGGCGGAAATATTGTACTTGATGCCGAAATCCTCGCTGGGGCCGCCGGGATTGTGGCTGGCCGACAGCACGATACCGCCGAAGGCCCGGTATTTGCGGATGATGCAGGAAACGGCGGGGGTGGACAGAATGCCGCCCTGGCCCACCAGCACCCGGCCGAAGCCGTTGGCCGCCGCCATCTTCAGGATCACCTGGATGGCCTCGCGGTTGAAGTAGCGGCCATCGCCGCCCAGCACCAGGGTTTGACCCTGGAAACCCTCCAGGCTGTCGAAGATCGACTGGACGAAATTTTCCAGATAATTGGGCTGCTGGAAAACGCTGACCTTCTTGCGCAGCCCCGAGGTGCCGGGCTTCTGCCCTTCGTAAGGCGTGGTCTGGCGGATGCTGACGGACATGCGTGCCCCCTGAAGTCTTTGTATGTGAATGGTTTACTCCAATTTGGCCGGGCAGGGAAGGTGGGGGCTTCCCGCCGCCTTCGCTAATCCCATAAATTTAATGCAAGTAGAATGGGAACGGTTTTTCCGCTAGAACCGCGTTTTCCCGATTTTCCGGCAGGTTTCAGGTTATGGATTCCGCTCTTACCGCCGCCACCTTGTGCCGCTCGCTGGCGGCGGCGCCCCGCCTTGATCAGCCTTACCGCCACTGGACGCCCCGCGCCATGCTGGACGGCTCGGTGGCGCTGCATCTGGCGCAGCTGCCGGTCAGCCTGCCCGAGGCCGATCTCAGCAGCGGCACCCGTGCCGCCAACAACGATTGCCGGCTGTTCTTCAACGCCGAGGGCCAGGCCAACGATCCGGCCATGAAAGCCCTGGCCGAGGCCTTTCAGTCGCCCGCCGTGGTGGCGGCCTGGGAACGGATGTGCGGCCTTGATCTTTCCGGCACCTTCGCCCGCATCGAATATTGCCGCGATGGCGACGGCTTCTGGCTGGAACCCCATACCGATATCGGCGCCAAGCGCGTCACCATCCTGATTTATCTCTCCACCGGCCCCGGCGCCGAGGGCTGGGGCACCGATGTTTACGCCGGACCCGAGGCCGAACCCCAAAGTGCGCCCGGCGACTTCAATTGCGGCCTGGTGTTCGTGCCCGGTGAAAACACCTGGCACGGCTTTCACAAGCGGCCCATCACCGGTATCCGCCGCAGCCTGATGCTGAATTATGTCGGCCCGGAATGGCGGGCCCGGCACGAGCTGTGCTTCCCGGACCGGGCGGTGAAGTAATCCCGTTTGGGGCCGGTGCGGCGCACAGCGTTGCGGCCCGGGGAAAAAGAAAGGGGCGGAGCTTTGCGGCTCCGCCCCTTGTGTTTTCTGAACGGCGTTCAGATTCAGCGGCTCGGGCGGCCGATGCTGCTGTACTGGAATCCGGCCTCAACCATTTCGGCCGGTTCGTAGATGTTGCGCAGATCCACCAGGATGGGGGCCTTCAGGGCCTTTTTCACGCGGTCGAAGTTCAGGGCGCGGAACTCGTTCCACTCGGTCAGCACCGCCAGGGCGTCGGCGCCGTCCATGGTGCTGTAGGCATCCTGGCAATAGACCACGCCGGACAGCTGCTTTTTGGCCTCGTCCATGCCTTCGGGGTCGAAGGCGCGCACGGTGGCGCCGGCCTTTTGCAGGGCGGGGATGATTTCCAGGCTGGGGCTGTCGCGCATATCGTCGGTGTTGGGCTTGAAGGTCAGGCCCAGCACGGCGATGGTCTTGCCGGCCACCGAGCCATTGCAGGCGGCGATGATCTTGTCGGCCATCTTCTTCTTGCGCTCGTCGTTGATGGCCACCACCGTTTCGATGATGCGCAGGGGCGAGCCCTTGTCGCGGGCGGTGCGCACCAGGGCCAGGGTGTCCTTGGGGAAGCACGAGCCGCCGTAGCCGGGGCCGGGATGCAGGAACTTCTTGCCGATGCGCCCGTCGAGGCCGATGCCCCTGGCCACATCGTGCACATTGGCGCCCACGGCCTCGCACAGATCGGCGATTTCGTTGATGAAGGTGATCTTGGCGGCCAGGAAGGTGTTGGCGGCGTACTTGATCAGTTCCGAGGTTTCCAGCGAGGTGAACACGATGGGGGTTTCGATCAGGTAGAGCACGCGGTAAAGCTGCTTCATCACCGCCCGCGCCCGTTCGGCCTCGGTGCCGATCACCACGCGGTCGGGCCGCATGAAATCGTTGATGGCCGAGCCTTCGCGCAGGAATTCCGGGTTCGACACCACGTCGAAATCGGCATCCGGGCGGGTGTTGCGGATGATGGTTTCCACCTCGCGGCCGGTGCCCACCGGCACGGTGGATTTGGTGACCACCACGGTATAGCCGTTCAGGGATTCGGCGATTTCCTTGGCGGCGGCGTAAACATAGGAGAGGTCGGCATGGCCGTCGCCCCGGCGCGACGGCGTGCCCACGGCGATGAACACCGCGTCGGACTGCGCCACGGCGGCCTTGAGGTCGGTGGTGAAGGACAGGCGCCCGGCCTTGACGTTATCCGCCACCAGGGTGTCGAGCCCCGGTTCGTAGATGGGCATCCTGTTCTGCTTCAGGCCCTCGATCTTGCTCTCGTCCTTATCGACACAGATAACCTCGATGCCGAATTCGGAAAAGCATGCACCGGACACCAGGCCCACATAGCCGGTTCCGATCATTGCGATGCGCATGATTGCCGTCCTTGCTTAAACTCTGAAAAGAAGGTGTTACTTGAAGTCCTTCAGCAGGTCTTCCACCTGGGTCCGCATGTCGGGGCGGGCCATGGCGAAGGAAAGGTTGGCGTGCAGCCAGCCCACCTTGTCGCCGCAATCGAAGCGGCGGCCCTCGAAGCGCAGGCCGTGGAAGGGCACGCTTTCGATGGTTTTGGCGATGGCGTCGGTCAGTTGGATCTCGTTGCCGGCGCCGCGCATCTGCTTGTCGAGGAATTCGAACACCCGCGGATGCAGAATATAGCGGCCGATGATCGACAGGGTGGAGGGCGCGTTCTCGGGGTCGGGCTTTTCCACCAGCCCCTTGGCGCGGGCCAGGCGGCCGTCATCGTGCGAGACGTCGAGGATGCCGTAGCGCTTGGTATGTTCACGCGGCACGTCGGCCACGGCCACCACATGGCCGCCCACTTCGGTATGGGCATCCACCAGCTGCTTCAGGCAGGCGATGCGGGCCAGGATCAGATCGTCGGGCAGAATGACGGCGAAGGGTTCGTTATCCACCAGATCGCGGGCGCACCACACGGCATGGCCCAGGCCCAGCGGCTCCTGCTGGCGGGTGTAGGACACCTGGCCGGATTTGGGCATCCACGAGGTGACGGCGGCCAGTTCCATGGTCTTGCCGCGTTCGCGTAAGGTGCGCTCCAGATCGGGGGCGTGGTCGAAATGGTCTTCCAGCGCCGCCTTGCCGCGGCCGGTGACGAAAATGAAATGCTCGATGCCGGCCTCGATGGCCTCCTCCACCGCGTACTGGATCAGCGGCTTGTCCACAACCGGCAGCATTTCCTTGGGCATGGCCTTGGTGGCGGGCAGGAAACGGGTGCCCAGACCACCCACGGGGAAGACGCACTTGCGCACGCGACGAGACATCGGCAGAAACCCTTCTAAATCAGCTTTCGGATCCGGAGACGGCCTTGGCAAATCCCCAGATGCCTGACGGCGTTTGTGCCATGGCTTGCGGTTTTAAGCAATGGCGGCCTTGCTCAAACGGTTAGGTTGGGGGCAGCAGCGAGGCCAGCCCCAGGGCCTCCACCAGGCGGCGCAGCTCCTGGCGGGCCGCCACATGCGACATGCTCATTTCCACCCCCGATCCCGGCCCCAGATCCAGAAGGGTGAGGCCTTCCAGAAACAGTTCGCGGTAGATCACCCGCTCGCACAGGCCGCCCACGCATTGAAAGCCGATGCGGCGGGCCAGATCGCCCAGCAGGCGTTCCATCTCGCGCTTGTTGCGGGCATCCAGGGTGGACAGGCGGTTGCGCAGAACGAACCAGTCGGCGCCGCCGCGCTGCCCGCGCAAGGCCCTGATCTTTTTGCTTTCCCAGACCATTTCCGCATAGTGGCTGGGGCGGGTGATCTTCATGCTGTCGGGATCCACCTTGGCCAGCACGTCGAGATCGATGAAGCTGTCGTTCAAGGGGGTGATCAGCAGATCGGCGTAGGAATGGCCCAGGCGCGACAGCGGCTGGTCGCTGCCGGGGGTGTCGATCAGCACCACATCGTGGCGGGCCGACAGCGTTTGCAGGGACTCGAGGAAGCGGGCCTCGTCGGCCGCCACATCGGCGGTGGGGGGCACGGCCACGTGCTCGGGCATGGGCAAGGCCCGGCCCTGGCGGCGGGCGCGGTTTTCCACATAACGGCTCAAGGTGGCCTGGCGGGCATCGAGATCGATGCTGGCCACGCGCGCCCCCATGCCGAGCAGCGAGACGATCAGATGCATGGCCACCGTCGATTTTCCGGTGCCGCCCTTCTCATTGCCGACAACGATGATCCTGGCTTCCGTCCCCATGCGTGTGCTGTTCCTTCAGAAGCGCTCCCCCATGGGCGCTGGTTCCTGCCGCACTCTACCCTCAAGGCCGCGGCTTTCGCCACCCCGAAGGGAATGCTATGCTGCAGCTCTTTGATATTGCTTGAATGCGTCAGGCGGGAGAGGCGGACGGGATGATGAGGCGCCGGGAGATGATGCTGGGATGCGCCGCGTTGCTGGCGGCGGTCCGGCCGGGGCGGGCGGCGGCGGAACAGCTGGTGGGCGGCCGCGTCATTCCCGATCCGCCCAGCCAGATCCTGCGCGATGTGCCCGATACCCCCATCGAGAAGATCCCCAATTTCCGCCGCCTGATGCGCGGCGTGGTGCGCGAACTGGGCGATGTGGCCCACAAGCGCGGCCTGCAGGTGCTGGTGCGCAACGCCCCCGAGATGCTGGTGAAGGACCGCCTGGAAGCCCTGTGGGAGGAAAAGCGCGAGCCCGGCCAGCCGCATACCCCGCAGGGCAGCCTGTTCGAGGACTATCTGGCGGCGGTGGACGGCGTGATGATCGACGGCCTGATCTGCGGCTATGGCGGGTTTGGCCAGCCCACGCCCAACGATCAGTCGGCCCGCTTCTGGGAACTGGCCGGGCAAATGAAAAAAGCCGGGAAAAGCGTTTTTACCGTGGATTACAGCAAAGACAAGGCCATGGCGGCCCTGGTGCGCAAACGCGCCCGGCAGGCCGGGTTCGTGCCCTATCTGGATACTGGCGGCGACGAAACTCTGAAGCAGGTGCCGTCGGGGCGGGCCTGGGATGAGCGCTCGGAGCATATCGATCATGTGTCGGAGGCGCGGAACTGGCTGCCCTGTTTCGGCGGCGAGGCCTTCCACAGCCGCCAGGCCTGGATCGATCGCCTGGCCGCCACCAACTACGATGTATTGGTGCTCGATCCGTTCCGCAACGGCGAAGCTTTGAGCAAGGCCGATATCGACGCTCTCAAGGTCAAGGTCATGGGCACCCGCCGGCTGGTGCTGGCCGTGCTGCCGGTGGGCATCGCCAACGCGGACCGCTGGTACTGGAAACCCGACTGGCGGGCCGGAAATCCCTCTTATCTGCTGGGGCCGCTGGAAGAGGATCCGAAGGCCTGGCTGACCACCTATTGGGCCGGTGAGTGGGAAAAATTGCTGGGCACCTATTTCAACGGCCTGGCCGATCTCGGCGTCGATGGATTTTTGCTGGATTCCGTCGATGCCTACACCCTCTTCGAGGACCGCTATCCCATCGATTGATTTCTGGAGCGCGCCATGACCACATCCACCGATAGGCCGTCTTCCTCCGTGGGATTCGCGCCGGCCGCCGAACCCCGCCCGGACCAGGCCATCCGCACCGCTGCCGACGGCCTTTGCGCCGGCATGGTGGAGATCGCGGTGGCCGGGGCCGCCATGCCCGCCTACCGCGCCCGCCCCGAAGGCGGGCGCGCCCTGCCGGTGGTGCTGGTGATCCAGGAAATTTTCGGCCTGCACGATTATATCCGCGATGTGGTGCGCCGTCTGGCCCATCAGGGCTATTACGCCATCGCTCCGGCGCTGTTCGTACGCCAGGGCGATCCCATGGCCTATCAGGATATCGGGCGCTTGATGAGCGATGTGGTGGCCAAGGTTTCCGACCGTCAGCTGGTGGACGATCTGAGCGCCGTGACCGACTTCATCGCCGGCGAGGGCCGGGGCGACGTGGCGCGGCTGGCGGTGACCGGATTCTGCTGGGGCGGGCGGGCCACATGGCTTTATGCCGCCCACGATCCCCGCGTGCGCTGCGCCGTGGCCTGGTACGGCCAGCTGGCGGCGCCGCGCTGGGCGCCGCAGGCGGCCAGCGTTCTGGGGCTGGCATCCTCGGTTTCCGTGCCGGTTCTGGCCCTTTTCGGCGGGCTCGACGCGCATATCCCGCTGTCCGATGTGGCGGCCCTGTCGTCGGCCCTGGCCGGTACGCCGTCGGAGGTGCGGGTTTACGAGGGGGCCGAACATGGCTTCCACGCCGATTACCGCCCCTGTTATCAGGCCGCCGCCGCCCAGGATGGCTGGGCGCGCATGCTGACGTGGTTCGGCCGCCATGGGGTGACCTGATGCGGCATCGGCGCTACAACCTGATTCTGGCCGCCATGGGGCTGTTCCTGGTCTATTGGGGAACCCGGCCCGCCTCGCAGATCGCCTATGACGCATCCTGCCGTCTGGTGGGGCTGCAGCCCAAAATCTCGGCCTGGATCTACGGCGACACCTTCTGGGAAATGCAGCTGGTGCAAACCGATGAAAGCCTGGAATGGCTGCAACGGGCCCAGGCCAGCGACAGCCATGCCCTGGACAACGAGGACCGCAATGCCATCGAGCAGCGCATGTCCCGGCTTTACGACCAGCAACTGGCCCAGGACAGCGGCACCGATCAGTCGCATCGGAAGGCGGTGCTGCACCATTATGATCAGATCGCCTGGCTCAGCTCCTGCGATGCCGTGATCCGCCTTAAACTGCGGCAGGGGCGGCGTTAGAGCGCCGCCAGGGCGTGCCGCCATTCCCGCTTTTTCAGGCAAGATCGGCCAGCATCGCCTGCAGCATGTGGCGTTCCTGGCCGAGGCGCCGGCCGTCCTGGTCCAGCCAGCGGCGGCCCAGGGCGCCCTGGGCGCGGCACAGGGCGCTGCGGCGCTGCCATTCCCGCAATTGGCGGTCGCAGTGGTGGAGGCTGCTTTGCAGATAGCCACGGCGGCGCGGCGCCGGGATCAGATCGAGAAAGGCCATGCCCAGACGCATGCCCACCTGCGAGATCAGGCAGCCGGGGTGGGAATAGTCCAGCGCCAGCAGGCGGCAGAGCCTCTCCAGGCCGCTTGAGGTGGTGAGATAATGGGCCGCCTGGCCGCCGCTGGCGACGAGTTGCCCGCGCCGCAGCAGACGTTCGACAACGGCTTGCAGGCTGTCAAAGGCGGGAACCCAAAGATGCCCGGCAATTTCCTCGATGGCGTCGCGCATGTCCTGCTGCGTTACCGGCTGGCGCGCCGCCGTGCCCAGGGCGGCAATGGCCAGCAGATCCTGCCCGGTGGCGCAGCGCTGGGGGCCGCTGCCGGTGGAGGGGATGATGACGGGGGTGAGATTGCCCATGCTGTCCTCGCATTTCAGGAGATCTATATGAGAATGCAAATCATTCGCAATTAAGAATAGGGGAGATGGCAGGCCGAGGCAAGAAAAAGCGGAGGAAGATCATACCGGCCAACCCTTGAAGTGACTCGTTGGCCGGTCTCCAGCGAGCCTTGAGCGAGCGGCCAAGGCGGCGGATGCCGCCGCCCGGCGAGGGACGATACAACCGGTCAATTCATTGGGCGGTTGGTATCAGTTGCCACCGACGGAGCGGACCCACCGGGTATGAAACTGCTGGTAAGCCGCCTGACCTGGTTTCTTTCTAGACGGCTTAAGGGAGGGACTGTGGTGC
>JAJZGK010000020.1 GCA_021798485.1 Pseudomonadota bacterium | reverse complement strand
CCAAAGCCAGCCAGCCGGTTGCCGACAGGGCGGCGCGGCGCGGCATGTGCCCCGGATGCGCGATGGCGCCCACACCCAGGCTTTGAAAATAGGGGGTGTAGAGACTGTCCTCGTTGATGGTGTGGCCCAGCAGCCAATCGCGCACGAAATCGAACAGATCGTCGCCGATGCTGTCGGCCCCGCCCTCCTCGAAATTTTTCTCCAGCTCCGCCAGGCGGGCCAGGGCCTTTTGATGGCTTTGCGTATGCTCGGCGGTGGCGGGATACTGCCACTTGGCGAACAGCGCCTCCTCGCGGGCGAAATGATCGGCGCAATGGGTTTGCAGGCGGTTCAGAATCTGACGCAGCCGGCGCGGATCCTCGCGGCGCTCGTTGGCCTCCCACAGTGTGTTCAGAAGCGTGACGATCTCGCGGTGATCATCGTCGAACTCGGCCACCCCCACGCTAAGGCCTTCAGACCATTCCAGCAAAGCCATGGCGTTCCCCTCTTCTATCGCCCCGGTAAGAGCGCCGGATCGCAAGATACCGACGAGGGCGAGGCCCGGTTTTATACCGGCCAACCATTGAAGTGACTCGTTGGCCGGTATCCAGCGAGCATTGAGCGAGCTGCCAAGGCGGCGGATGCCGCCGCCCGGCGAGGGACGATACAACCGGTCAATTCATTGGGCGGTTGGTATTATTGGGGCATCGTAACCCTTAAGACGTCTTTCTTCTGATACAGTATGTCCGATCACGAGTGCCATCAAGACAATCGATACTTCATTTTCACCGGACAAGGAGGCAGGATGCCCCCTCTCTTTAGACGCGACCATCCGCAACGGACAGCTTGCTTGACGTTGTGCGGTTGCGTATTTTGGCGAAATAATTAACGCCAAGCCGGATATTTTCCGTGAAAGAGGCGCCCATGCTCCAGATCGTCTATGCCAGCGCGGCATCCGTGCCCATGCCGCAGACTGTTCTTGCAGACATGCTGATTCATGCCCGGGCCAAGAATCAGCGGATCAACGTTACCGGTTTCCTGCTCTACGATCAGGGATCCTTCCTGCAGGTTCTGGAGGGGCCGCCTGCCGCCGTGGAGGCGCTTTATGCCACCATTGCCGCCGACCCGCGCCACCAGCGGCTTCGGATATTGTCGCGGAAAACGGTGGCCGAACGCGAGTTTGGCGACTGGACCATGGCTTTCGTCCGACAGGAGGATGATCCGGTGCCCGAGGGCTATCTTGATTACGCGGCGAACCAGGAATCTTTTTCCGAAGGAAGCGGCGAGGTGGCGCAGATGCTGTCCCTGTTTCAGACCGGTCTGCTACGCCAAGCCGAGGAAAACGGAACCCTCAACGACGGCCTGTTCAGGGTGGCGCTGGCCCCGCATCCGGAGAGCCGGCGCCGTGGCGGTTCCTTTCTCATGGATTTCGGGCGCGTTCTTGCGCTGTCGATGCCCGACGTCGAAATTACCGTCGCCGATCACGGCGGGGAGAAGGTGCATTACAATCTTCGCCGCGACATGAACGAAGGCGAAGTGGAGCTGTTTTAGCGGTCGCCAAACCGCTTCAGCCTTGCTCCGATAAAACGTGCCAGGGAATATCCTCGGCCCCGGCCAGCTTTCCGATGACGGGTTTCGCGAACAGGAACCCCTGAAAGAACCGGATCCCCAGTGCCCTCAGGAAGGCGACTTCCTCGGGCCGTTCCACGCCTTCCGCCACGGCAAACATGCCGAGCTGCGAGGCAGTCAGCATCACGCCGGCCACGATAGCCTGACGGGCCTTGTCCCGATCGATGCCGTCGACAAGGCAGCGGTCGATTTTGAGGTAATCGGGCTGGAAATCGGCCAGCAGCGCAAGCCCGGCATATCCGGCGCCGAAATCGTCGAGCGCCGTGAGAAAATTATGCCGACGGTAGGTATCGATGATCGCCTTCAGATGGCCGCGATCGATGATGCGTTCATCTTCCGTGAATTCGAACGTAATGAGATGGCGGGGAAAGCCATGCTCCTCGGCGGCGGCCAGGGTGAGTTTGAGGCAGGCCACGGGACGCTAGACGGCGTTCGGCAGAAAGTTGATGTTGAGGCGTTGCCGCATGCCGAGCCGGGCCGCCGTGGAAATGGCCTTGACGCGGCAGGCCTGATCGAAAGCGTAACGGTTAGTCTCGTTCACCGCGGCCAGAACGTGCCCGGCCCCCTCCCCGTTGGGACCGCGGACCAGCGCCTCATAGGCGTAGATGCTTCTGGTTTCCACATCGACCACCGGCTGGAAAGCCATGCGGACTGAAAACGCGTCGGTGTTGGCGCATGCGCCGGAACATTCGGCGCCCTGATTCTCAAAAATCAACCGCTGTCTCCGGTTGTCCGGGGGGGGGGCTCCAGCAAGAATGTGTGAGCAAACATCCCGACTATAGGCCACAAGGAACTGAAAAACAAAATATAGGCACGGCAAGGTGGGGCGGACGGCGCAGGCCTTATGACCGGCCCGTGCCGTCCGCCCGATAGGGCTGGCTGGAAGGGTGGGGCCTTGCTAGAGTGGCCCCTTCCCGTTCCGGCGCTAAGGAAACGGGCCGTTTCGCAAGGATTAAGCCTTTATGTCCCACTCCGGTTCCGGCATGTCCCGCCTGCTGGCCATCATGTCCCGCCTGCGCGATCCCCAAAACGGCTGTCCGTGGGATCTGGAACAGACGTTCGCCAGCATCGCCCCCCACACCATCGAGGAGGCCTACGAGGTGGTGGAGGCCATCGAAAGCGGCGACCGCGCCGCCCTGTGCGACGAACTGGGTGATTTGCTGTTCCAGGTGGTGTTCTATGCCCAGATGGGGCGCGAGGAAGGCTGTTTCGACTTCGAGACGATCGCCGCGGCCATCTGTGACAAGATGGAGCGCCGCCATCCGCACATCTTCCGGGGCGCCGATGCCCCCAGGGTGGAAAATGCCGATGCCCAGGTTGCGGCCTGGGAGGAGACCAAGGCCGCCGAACGCGCCGCCAAGGCCGCCGGCGGCGTGCTGGACGGAGTTTCCACCGCCCTGCCCGCCATCACCCGCGCCCTGAAATTGCAGGGCCGCGCCGCCCGCGTCGGCTTCGACTGGCCGCAGGCGGCGGATGTGCTGGATAAGATCGAGGAGGAGATCGGCGAGGTGCGCCAGGAACTGCCCGCCGCCAGCCCCGACCGGCTGGAGGACGAGGTGGGCGATCTTCTGTTTGCCTGCATCAATCTGGCACGCAAACTGAAGGTGGACCCCGAAAGCGCCCTGCGGCGCTGCAACCGCAAATTCGAAACCCGCTTCCGCCATATCGAACGGGAACTGGCCAGGGCCGGACGCAGCCCCGACGAGGCCGGGCTGGAGGAGATGGAACGGCTGTGGGTGGCGGCCAAACAGGAGACCGGAGCATGACATCGGCGCGCAAGATCCTTGTTCCCTTCGCCAGCCTGCTGCTGCTGACGGTGCTGGCCGCCTGTTATCTGCCCAATCATTTCAAATCCGAAATCCGCCTGGGCGCCAACGGCGATTACGCCATCAGCTTCTATGGCGATCTGATCTGGGCGCCGCTCTATCGGGCCATTGCCCAGGGCAAGATCAGCCCCGAGGACGCCGCCAAGGAAAATGCCGCCATCGAGGCCGATCTGCGCCGCGATCCCGCCTTTAAATCCATCGAGCCCCTGGGCCAGGGCCGCTTCAAGGTGGCCTACGAGCGCCAGGGCCATCTCGGTCTCAACGACATGGTCACCTTCGTGCGGCGCAACGCCATCATCCTGGAGCTGACCTCCAAGCCCGATGGCCGTATCATCGTCAACGGCAATACCCTGCGCCCCGGCGACGCCCAGAGCCTGACCAGTGCCGGTATGAACGTGCAGGGCCAGTTCCGCATCATCACCAACGGCCTGGTGAAGGAGCAGAACGCCTCGTCGATCCGCAATTACGACGGCTATCTCGTCTATATCTGGGATATTGAAAACGCCTTCTCCCCCGCCCCACATTTCGTCATGCAGCGCGAGGGGGTGTTTCCCCAAGGCGGCAAAACCTCTCATTGAGATCAAGGATGTAAGATGAGCCTTTCCCAGGACACCACGGTTTTCATCACCGGCGCCAGTTCCGGCTTCGGCGCCGCCGCCGCCCGCCTGTTCGCCAGGGACGGCGTGCGGCTGGTGCTGGCGGCCCGGCGTCTCGACCGGCTGGAGGCCTTGAAGGCGGAGCTGGACGTGCCCTGCCATGTGCTGGTCCTGGACCAGCGTGACCGCCAGGCGGTGGCCCAGGCCTTCGCCACACTGCCCGAGGCCTTTGCCAAGGTGGACGTGCTGGTGAACAATGCCGGTCTGGCGCTGGGGCTGGAAGCGGCCGACAATGCCGATCTCGACGACTGGGACCGCATGGTCGACACCAATATCAAGGGGCTGATGTACTGCACCCGCGCCGTGCTGCCCGGCATGGTGGCGCGCAAGCGCGGCCATATCATCAATATCGGCTCGGTGGCCGGGCGCTACCCCTATCCCGGCGGCAATGTCTATGGCGGCACCAAGGCCTTCGTGGAACAGTTCTCGCTCAATCTGCGGGCCGAGCTTCTGGGCAAGGGCGTGCGGGTGACGGTGATCGAGCCCGGCATGTGCGATACCGAGTTTTCCCTGGTGCGCTTCAAGGGCGACGGCGGCAAGGCCGACACCGTTTATGCCGGGATGACCCCGCTTTCGGCCGAGGATATCGCCAACTGCATCCACTGGGTGGCCGCCCTGCCCCCGCATGTGAACATCAACACGCTGGAAGTGATGCCCACCGAGCAGGCCAACGGCGGCTTTGCCGTGCACCGCAGCTGAATTCGCAAATCGCAAAGACCTCTTTTTGCGATTTGCGGCGCAGAACACGAAAAAAGGCGGATCATTCCGGGGCCGGGCCGGAAAAAAGCGGGCAATTCCGCGCATCGGAACGTTGGCACGCTTCATGCTTTGTTATTGGCATGTCCGCTCCGGGGAGTTCCCAACCCCCCAGCCCTACTCTCCGGCGCGGTCAAGACAGGGGCCTCCTTCGGGAGGCCCCAATGCTTTTCGGGGCCTCTACCGGAGCGGGGGAAATCGTATTATGCTGCGGCGTACCGTGTTTTAAAGCCGCGCGCCGAAGGATTTCCCTCGCATGATTCATCTGGCCAATATTCTGATCGCCTCCGACGATGCCGCTTTCTGCCAGACTCTGTTGCGGATGGTGCGCGGGTACGGCTATGTGGGGGATGTGGTGTCGTCGCTGAACGAGGCGATGAATTCCACCCGCAACGAACATCCCGATCTGCTGCTGCTGGGGCCGACGCTGACCGGCGGCACCGCCCTTGATCTGGCCCGGGCCCTGCGCCTGGATCCCGTCTGCCAGGATATCCCCCTTTGCCTTCTGGCCGCCGCCTGCACTCCGGACGAGAAGCGGGCGGCGCTGGAGGCCGGCATCGACGATGTGGTGACCGCGCCCTGGTCGGACGACAAACTGCTGGCCCATCTCCGGCCGCTGGTGCGCATCGCCACCATGTATGTGGAACTGCAGCAGCGCGCCGGCGCCGCCCATTTCATGGGGATCGCCGCCGCCGCCGCCGTGCCGCCGCTCGCTTTGCCCGAGCGCTGCTCCCTGCTGCTGGTGGGGGCCGATCTTCCCGCCCTGCAGGCCGCCCTGGACGGCGACGCGGTGGCGCGGGCCGCCGATCCTTTCGTGGCCGAGGCCCTGCTGGACGACAACAGCTTCGATGCCGCCATCCTGGCGCTGCCCGCCCAGACCGACGACAGCCGGGTGCAGCCCTATCTGGATCTCTGCGCCCAGCTGCGCAACAATCCCCGTCTGTTCAATCTGCCGGTGGTGGTGGTCAGCGATGCCGCCGCTTTCGACGAGGCCACCGCCTACCGCCACGGCGTCAGCGCCTTTTTCCCGGAACGGTTCGACCGCGATGATCTGCGGGTCACGGTCCAATCGCTGGTGCGTCGCCAGCGGCTGCGCTGGGCCATCCGCCAGGCCATCGCCGGAACACAGGCCGAGGCGGCGCTGGATCAGGGCACCACCGCCTATTCCCGCGCTTTTTTCGACCGTTATCTGGCCGACCGCCTGGATTTCGCGGCGCGGCACGGCCGCCATCTGGCCCTGATGTTCTTCCGCGTGCCCGATATCGAAGGCGTGCGCCAGCGCTTCGGCGACGAGGCGGCGGCGCATCTGCGCCTGCAGGTGTCGCAGTGGATCATCAGCCTGCTGCGCGGCGAGGATCTGACCGCCCGCACCGACGAGAACGAGTTCTGCGTGGTGCTGCCCGATACCCCGAGGGACGAGGCGGCCATCGTTATGCACCGTATTGCCGGCGTGCTGGCTTATACCGATTTCGCCGTCAAGGATGTCTATCAGCCGGTCAAGGTCTGGGTGCGGGTCGGCGCTTCGGACTATCATCCCGGCGACGATGTGGCCGCCCTGGTGGGCCGGGCCCATCGGGAAATGCAGTAATCCCGGCGGGAGGGCGGCACCGGTGAAGATCGACGTGGTGTTCGATACGGTCTGTCCCTGGTGCTTCATCGGCAAACGCCGTCTGGCGCGCGCCCTGTCCCTGCGCCCCGGCACCCGCGCCGAACTGCGCTGGCGGCCCTTTCTGCTCAATCCCGATATGCCGCTGGAAGGCATGGACCGGGCCTATTACCTGGAACGCAAATTCGGCAGCAGCTACCGGGTGCAGCGCATCCAGGCGGCGGCACAGCTGGCCGGCGAGCCCGATGGCATCGACTTCGCCTTCGAGCGCATCGCCCACATGCCCAGCAGCATGCAATCGCACCGGCTGATCGCCTGGGCGGCGGCGCAATGCCCGCCCGACCACGATTGCGTCTCGGCCCTGGTGGATGCCCTGTACCGGGCCTTTTTCCAGCAGGGCGAGGATATCGGCGATATCGCCGTGCTGCGGCGGCTGGCCGAGGAGGCTGGCCTTTCCGGACGTGCGGCGGCGGCCTATCTGGAGAGTGACGCCGGTTTTGCGGCGGTGGAGTCCGATAATTCCCGTCTGCACCGTCTGGGCGTGTCCGGAGTGCCCTGCTTCATCCTGAACGGCACCTATGCCGTCTCCGGGGCGCAGGAACCCGATATGCTGGCCCGCATGATCGATATCGCCCGCGAAAGCGACCCCGGCGGCGTATCGGCGGGATGACGGCGGGCAACGCGAAGGGGTGATACCGGCCAACTATTGAGGTGACGGGTTGGCCGGTTTCCAGCGGGCATTGAGCGAGCGGCCAAGGCGGCGGATGCCGCCGCCCGGCGAGGGACGATACAACCGGGCAATTCATTGGCCGGTTGGTATGATGGAGGCCTTACCATGAACGAACGGCGCGATATCCTGTTGTTTTCCTATGGCACCTTGCAGCAGGACGCGGTGCAGCTGACCTCGTTCGGCCGCCTTTTGGAAGGATACGACGATGCCCTGCCCGGCTACCGGCAGGCGCTGCTGGAAATCACCGATGCCGAGGTTTTGCGGCAAAGCGGCAAGCGCTTTCACCCCATCGTCATGCCGTCCGACGATCCGGCCGACGAAATTCCCGGCAAGGTGTTTCTGATCAGCCGCCGCGAACTGGACGCCGCCGACCGCTACGAGGTGGCCGACTATAAGCGCATCGCCGTGGGGCTGGCCTCGGGCCGCACCGCCTGGGTTTACGTGCAGAAGTAAGACCGGCCAACCGTTGAAATGACGGGTTGGCCGGTTTCCAGCGAGCATTGAGCGAGCGGCCAAGGCGGCGGATGCCGCCGCCCGGCGAGGGACAGTACAACCGGGCAATTCATTGGCCGGTTGGTACAAAACCGGCCAACCGTTGACGTGACTCGTTGGCCGGTTTCCAGCGAGCATTGAGCGAGCGGCCAAGGCGGCGGATGCCGCCGCCCGGCGAGGGACAGTACAACCGGGCAATTCATTGGCCGGTTGGTACAAAGAGACCGGGAGACGGCGGCGCGCCGCCATCTCCCGGTGGATCGCCCTACAGGGCGGCCTTGTAGATGCCCTCGATCTCGGCCTGCGAGGCCGGGCGCGGGTTGGTCAGGCCGCAGGCGTCGTTGAGGGCGTTGGCGGCCAGGGTGGGGATATCGGCGGGCTTCACGCCCAGCCCGGCCAGGCCGGCGGGAATGCCGATATCGGCGGCCAGGGTGCGGATGGCCTTCAGGCAGGCGGCGGCGCCCGCCTCGGGGCTCAAGCCCTTGACCTCCACTCCCATGGCGGCGGCCACATCGCGCAGCCGCGCCGCCGAAACCCCGGCGTTGAACTCCTCCACATGCGGCAGCAGCACGGCATTGCACACGCCGTGCGGCAGATCATAGAAGCCGCCCAGCTGATGGGCCATGGCATGCACATAGCCCAGCGAGGCGTTGTTGAAGGCCATGCCGGCCAGGAACTGGGCATAGGCCATCTGTTCGCGGGCGTGCAGATCCTGGCCGTCCTTCACCGCCTGGCGCAGGTTCTGGGCGATCAGCGATACCGCCTTCAGGGCGCAGGCATCGGTGATGGGGGTGGCGATGGTGGAGACATAGGCCTCCACCGCGTGGGTCAAGGCATCCATGCCGGTGGCGGCGGTCAGGGCCGCCGGCTTGTTGACCATCATGGAAGGATCGTTCACCGACAGCAGCGGCGTCACATGGCGGTCGACGATGGCCATTTTGATATGGCGGCGCTCGTCGGTGATGATGCAAAAGCGGGTCATTTCGCTGGCGGTGCCCGCCGTGGTGTTGATGGCCACCAGCGGCAATTGCGGTTTGGCCGATTTGTCCACGCCCTCGTAATCGGCGATCTTGCCGCCGTTGGCGGCGCACAGCGCGATGCCCTTGGCGCAATCGTGCGGCGAACCGCCGCCCAGCGACACCACGCAATCGCAGCCGCTCTGCCGCAGCAGGGCCAGACCGGCCTCCACATTGCCGACGGTGGGATTGGGCTGCACGCCGTCGAAAAGGGTGGCGGCGATGCCCTTGGCGCGCAGGGCTTCGCTGATCTTGCCGGCCAGGCCGATCTTCACCAGCATGCTGTCGGTGACAATCAGCGCGTGTTTGAAGCCGTGCCCGGCCATGGCGTCGATGGCGGCGCCCAGGCAATCGGCGCCCATGATATTCATGCTGGGGATGTAGAAGGTGCTGAGGGTCATGAACGGTCTCCCTGATGGAAAATGCGGCAAGCGGCCCTTGGCGGGCATTTTTCATGGGCGGCCTTGCGCCGTCCCCGTTTTTGCCGAAACACAACCTACAGGAAAATTTTCCATGCAAGAATGCGACTTTGGTCGATGCGACTTTGGTCGAAAGCGCCGCTCAGGGCGTTTCGGCCAGGGCCTCGGCCACCCTTTGCACCACCCCGGCCCAATCGCCGTGGCGGGATTGGCGGAACAGCCGCAGCGAGGGATACCAGGGGCTGTCGTCCCGCCCCTGCTGCCAGCGCCAGCAGCCGTCGAAGCGTGACAGCAGCCACACCGGCTTGCCCAGGGCTCCGGCCAGATGGGCCACGGCGGTATCGACGGAAATCACCAGATCCAGGGCCGCCACCAGGGCGGCGGTATCGGCCATGTCGTGCAGTTCGGCCGTCCAATCCAGCAGCTCCAGGCCGCGCTGCGCCGCCGCCGCCCCCTTTTGCAGGCTGATCAGGCAAAGGCCCGGCAGGGCGGCCAGGGGGGCCAGCTGTTCGCGGCGCATGCTGCGGCGGCGGTCCAGCAGATGGGCGATCTTGCTGAAGGGGCGCGGATCGCCGGCCCAGACCAGCCCCACCTTGCGCCCCGGCGTGGCGGCAAGGCGCCGCCGCCAGGCCGCCACCGCGCCGGCATCGGCGGTCAGATAGGGTTCGGGCAGAAAGCTGTCCGACATCAGACCGGGCAGGCTCATCAGCGGCAGATGGGCGGCGCAGGCCGGCAGCGGCGCGTTGCGGCCCACCACCCGCACCCGGTCGCCGGACAGGCCGCCCAGCAGCCGGGTGAGTTCGGGCGGCACCTGCAGCACCACCTCCAGCCCGGCGCGCTCGGCCAGGGCGGGGGCGTAGCGGCAAAACTGCAGACAATCGCCCAATCCCTGTTCGGCATGCACCAGCAGCGGTTTATCCAGCGGCGCGCCGGTCCAGGGCGGCAGATCGGCGGGCAGCCAGGGCGGCGGCAGGCGCGGCAGCAGGCGGCGGGCCTCGTAGGTGGCCCAGCCTTCGCGGAAACGCCCCTGCTTCAGCAGCACGGCGGCGAAATTCAAGGCCATCTGGGCATCTTTCGGCGCCAGATCCAGGCCCCGGCGAAAGGCCGCCTCGGCGTCTTCCAGGCGGCCCAGGGCCAGAAGCGCGTTGCCCAGGGTGTTGCAGGCCGGGGCGAAGGCGGGATGGCGGGCGATGACGGCGCGCGCCGTCTCGGTGGCTTCGTCGAAGCGTTCCAGATCGTAGAGCAGGCCGGCCAGATTGACCCCGGCCTCGGCCGAATCCTCGGCCTGGCGGAAGGCGGCCTCGGCCTCGTCCAGCCGCCCTTCCAGCAAAAGGGCGTTGCCCAGGCAGTTCCGCGCCGCGTCATGCTCGGGGTGGCGCTCCAGCAGGGTTTGGCAGGCGGCGATGCTGCCGGCGCAATCGCCCAGTTCCAGCAGGCAGGCGGCCAGATTGCTCAAGGGCTGCGGATGATCGGGGGCCAGGGCGGCGGCCTGACGGAAGGCCTGGGCGGCTTCGTCCAGACGGCCGGCTTTGCGCAAGGCATTGCCAAGATTATTGGCCGGATCGGCCAGGCCGGGGGCCAGAGCGGCGGCACGGCGGAAGGCGGCCTCGGCCTCCTCCAGGCGGTTCTGCTCCAGCAGCAGGCAGCCCAGGCTGTTTTCGGCCTCGGCCAGGGCGGGATTTTGCGCCAGGGCGTCGCGCAAGGCCCGTTCGGCCTCGGCGGCGCGGTTCAGGCCCTGCAGGGCGATGGACAGATTGACAGCCGCCACCGCCGCCTGCGGCCGCAGCGTCAGCACCAGGCGGTAGGTGCCCACGGCTCCTTCAAGATCGCCCGCCTGATGGCGCAAGACCGCCTGTTGGAACAGTTGGTCGATGCCATCGGGTTCGTTTGTCATCAAGACTGCTGCCCGGCCAGTTTGGCCAAGCCCTCCATCAAGGTCTGGACGCCCTTGATCCGCTGCGGCGGCTCGTCCCAGGCGCGCCCGAACACCAGCTTGTGATCGGGGCGCAGCTTCACCGTGCCCAGCTGCTTGCCGATAAACTGCACCAGTCCGGCGGGATTGGCGAATTGATTATTGCGGAAGGTGATCACCGCGCCCTTGGGGCCGGCATCCACCTTTTCCACCCCGGCCCGGCGGCACAGCCCCTTGATGGCAACGATTTCAAGAAGGTTTTCAACTTCTTGCGGCAGTTTTCCGAAGCGGTCTATCAGCTCGGCCGCCAGGGCGTCGATCTCGTCGCGGTCGATCAGGGTGCCGATGCGGCGGTAGAGGCTGAGGCGGATCGACAGATCGGCCACATAGGTCTCGGGGATGAGCACCGGGGTGCCGAGAGAGATCTGCGGCGACCATTCCTCGGCGGCCTCCTCGGCCAGGCCGCCCTTGGCGGCGGCCACCGCCTCTTCCAGCAGGGTTTGATAAAGTTCGATCCCCACTTCCTTGATATGGCCGGATTGTTCGTCGCCCAGCAGATTGCCGGCGCCGCGAATGTCCAGATCGTGGCTGGCCAGGGTGAAGCCGGCGCCCAGGCCGTCCAGGGTCTGCATCACCTGCAGCCGCTTTTCCGAGGCTTTGGACAGGGTTTGGCTGGGCGGCAGGGTGAGGTAGGCATAGCCCCGCGCCTTGCCGCGCCCGACACGGCCGCGCAGCTGATAAAGCTGCGACAGCCCGAACATGTCGGCGCGGTGCAGCACGATGGTGTTGACGCGCGGCATGTCGAGGCCGCTTTCGACGATATTGGTCGACAGCAGCACATCGTAGGCGCCGTCGGCGAAGGCGGTCATCACCGCCTCCAGCTCGGCGGGGCCCATGCGGCCATGCGCCACCGCCGCCTTGACCTCGGGCACCAGGCTTTCCAGCCGCTCCTTCACCCGGTCGATATCGGCCAGGCGCGGGCAGACATAGAAGATCTGCCCGCCGCGGTACTTCTCGCGCAGGATGGCCTCGCGGATCACCACGCCGTCGAAGGGCAGCACGAAGGTGCGCACCGCCAGCCGGTCCACCGGCGGGGTGGCGATCACGCTCATTTCGCGCACCCCGGTCAGGGCCAGCTGCAGGGTGCGGGGAATGGGGGTGGCGGTCAGGGTCAGCACATGCACGTCGGTTTTCAGCTGCTTCAGCCGTTCCTTGTGGCTGACGCCGAAATGCTGTTCCTCGTCCACGATCAGCAGGCCCAGATCCTTGAAGCGGATATCCTTGGCCAGCAGGGCGTGGGTGCCCACCACGATATCCACCGTGCCGTCGGCCATGCCGGCCTTGACCTCGGCGGCCTTTTTCCCGGCCACCAGCCGCGACAGCTGGCCGATGCGCACCGGCAGCCCCTCGAACCGTTCCTGGAAGGTGCGGAAATGCTGGCGGGCCAGCAGGGTTGTCGGCACCACCACCGCCACCTGGCGCCCGTCGAGGGCGGCCACGAAGGCGGCGCGCAGGGCCACCTCGGTTTTGCCGAAACCCACATCGCCGCAGATCAGCCGGTCCATGGGGCGGCCCGAGGCCATGTCGTCGAGGATATCGTTGATGGCCTTCAGCTGATCCTCGGTTTCGGCATAGGGGAAGCGGGCGCAGAATTCGTCCCACAGGCCCTCGGCCGGGCGCAGTTCCTCGGCCTGGCGCAGACGGCGCTGCGCCGCCACGGCGATCAGGGCCTCGGCCATGTCGCGGATGCGCTTCTTCAGTTTGGCCTTGCGCGACTGCCAGGCGGCGCCGCCCAGCCGATCGAGCTGCACCCCGGCCTGTTCCGAGCCGTAACGGCTTAAAACCTCGATATTTTCCACCGGCACGAACAGCTTGTCGCCGCCGTCATAGAGCACGCGCAGGCAATCGTGCGGGGCGCCCGAAACCTCCAGGGTGGCCAGGCCGTCGTAACGGCCGATGCCATGCTCCACATGCACCACCAGATCGCCCTCGGCCAGACTCGAGGCCTCGACCAGGAACTGCTCGGCGCGGCGGCGCTTGCGCGCCGGCCGCACCAGGCGGTCGCCCAGGATGTCCTGTTCGCAGATGACCGTCAGCCCCTCGGCGGTGAAGCCTTTTTCAAGCCCCATCACCGCGATGCCGCTTTGCCCCTTGGTCAGGGTCTGGGCCTCGGCCCAACTGTCCACCGGGCGCAGGCCGCCGGCGGCGCCATGGTCGCGCAGCATGGCGCCCAGCCGCTCGCGCGAGCCCTCGCTCCAGGCCGCCACCAGCACGGCGCGGCCGGACTTTATTTCGGATTCAATATATTTTCCGGCGCCGTCATAAACATTGGCGCCCGGCTGGGCGCGCAGATCGGCGAAATCGCGGCCGGGGCGGCCGCCGGCATCGATGCTGTCGGCGGCGCCCTCGGCGGGCGGAAACGGCCATAGGGCGGCATGGGGGCGCAAGGCCGTCAGCGCGGCCCATTCCCGCTCCTCGATCTGCAAAAGCCGCGGCGGCACCGGGTTGTAGATCAGCCCGGCCTCGGCGATGCCCTGTTCCTGAATGGCGCGGCGGGCCTGGTAATATTCCTCGATCTGGGCCTGGCGCGCGCGGCGGGCCTCATCGGCCTGGGGATCGAGGGTAAGATAGGCCTGGGGCAGATAGGCGAACAGGGTGTCGAGCCCATCGTGGAACAGCGGCAGCCAATGTTCCATGCCGGCGAACTTCACCCCCGCCGAGACCGCCGCGTAAAGGGGATCGTCGCCGCCGGCGGTGCCGAACAGTTCACGGTAATTGGCGCGGAAACGCTGGATCGACACCTCGTCCAGCAGCACTTCGCTGGCCGGGGTCAGCTCGAAGCGCCGCAAGGTGCCGGTGGAGCGCTGGCTCATGGGATCGAAGCTGCGGATCTGCTCCACCTCGTCGCCGAACAGATCCAGGCGCACCGGCTCGGGCACGCCGGGCGGAAAGATATCGATGATGCCGCCGCGCAGGGCGTATTCCCCCGGCTCCATCACCGTTTCGGCACGGGTATAGCCGTTGCGCTGCAGGAACGATTGCAGTTTCTCGGCATCCAGGCTGCCGCCCGCCGCCACGCTGAAGCACACCTCGGCGAACATGGCCGGGCTGGGCACCCGTTGCAGCGCCGAGGCCACGGTGGCCAGAACGATGCGGGGCGGCGCCTTGGCCGGGCGCCCCTCGCCCAGCCGCGACAGGGTGGCGATGCGCCGGGCCACGATCTCCACATTGGGCGAAACCCGGTCGTAGGGCACGCAATCCCAGGCCGGGAAGCTCAGCACCTCGCAGTCGGCGGCGAAGAACTGCAAAGCCTCGGCCAGGCGGGCCATGCGGGCATCGTCGCGGGCGATGTGCAGCACCTCGCCGCCGCTCCGGGCCAGGCGGGCCAGCACCAGGGCGTCGTATCCCTCGGGCGCGCCGGCGATAAGGGTGCGGCCCGGACGGGCGGGCACGGCGGCCAGGATGTCTTTTATGCTCATGCGGTTTCTATCAGCGTCGCGCCTGGGCCAGGGTGTAGGACCGCAGCATCTGCAAAACGTCGCAGTCATGCTCGGGCGGTACCGGCTTGGCGCCGGTCACCCATAAGAACAAATCGGGATCATTGATTTCAAGAAGTTTCTCAAAACGATCCAGCTGTTCCTTGGAAAGGCTTTCCAATGTTTCCTCGGCAAAGGCGCCGAAGAAAATATCGTTCTCGTTGGTGCCCATGTGGCGGGCGCGGTACAGCAGGCGTTTTCTTTGAATATCCATCAGCAGGCTCGGCGTCTCTGGTCGATCGGAATGGGGTAGGATATAAAGGCTTTAAGCCCGTCTGTCAGCCATGGCGTCGTCGATCCCTGCCCCATGCGTCCCGAAAAGCTCTATCCTCTGTTCGCCCCCGTCGCCAGCCTGCCCGGCCTGGGGCCCCGTCTGGCGCCCCTGGTGGAAAAACTGGCGGGGCCGCTGGTGGTGGATCTGTTGTGGCACAAGCCCTATGCCGTGGTGGACCGCCGCTTCATGCCGCCCGCCGCCCAGGCGCCCGAGGGCCGGGTGGCCACCTTCAAGGTGCGGGTTGATCAGCATCTGCCGCCGGAGTCCGGCCGCCGCCCCTACCGGGTGCTCTGTTCCGACGACAGCGGCCCGCTGCATCTGGTGTTTTTCCACGCCAAGGCCGATTGGCTGGCCAAGCTGCTGCCGGTGGGCGAGGTGCGCATCGTCAGCGGCCTGGTGGAGCATTTCAACGGCGTGACCCAGATCAGCCACCCCGACCATGTGGTGCCGCCGGCGCAGCTGGACGAGGTGATGACGGTGGAGCCGGTCTATCCGCTGACGGCGGGGGTAACCGGCAAGACCATGACCAAGGCGGTGCGCGCCGCCGTGGCCCGCGCCCCCGATCTGCCGGAATGGCAGGACGAGGCCTATCGGACCCGCCAGGGCTGGCCGGGCTGGCGTCAGGCCCTGGCCGAGCTGCACGGCCCGGAGGACGAGGCCGGGCTTTCCCCCCTGGGTCCGGCCCGGCAACGGCTGGCCTACGACGAGCTTCTGGCCAACCAGTTGGCCCTGGCCCTGGTGCGGGCCAGCCTGCGCCAGCAGGCCGGGCGCGTTCTGGCCGGCGATGGCGGCCTGCGCGGGCGCATCACCGCCGCCCTGCCCTACAGCCTGACCGGGGCGCAACAGCGGGCGCTGGCCGAGATCGATGCCGATCTGGCCGCCCCGGCCCGCATGCTGCGCATGCTGCAGGGCGATGTGGGGGCGGGAAAAACCGTGGTGGCGCTGCTGGCGATGACGGCGGCGGTGGAGGCCGGCGCCCAGGCCGCCCTGATGGCCCCCACCGAAATCCTGGCCCGCCAGCATCTGGCCACCCTGGAGGCGCTGGCGGCCCCCGCCGGGCTGCGCCTGGGGCTGTTGACCGGGCGCGACAAGGGCAAGGCCCGCCAGGCCGTGCTGGCGGCGCTGGCGGCGGGCGAGATCGATATTCTGGTGGGCACCCACGCCCTGTTCCAGGAGGATGTGCTCTATCACGATCTGGGGCTGGCGGTGATCGACGAGCAGCACCGTTTCGGCGTGCATCAGCGCCTGGATCTGGCGGCCAAGGGCCGGGCGGTGGACATGCTGGTGATGACCGCCACCCCCATTCCCCGCACCCTGATGCTGACCGCCTACGGCGACATGGACGTCTCGCGCCTGGACGAAAAGCCGCCGGGGCGGGCGCCGGTGGATACCCGGGTACTGCCCCTGGCCCGCCTGGACGAGGTGATCGGGGGGGTGGGCCGCGCCTTGAGCGGCGGCGCCAAGGTGTATTGGGTGTGCCCGCTGGTGGAGGAATCGGAAAAATCCGATCTGGCCGCCGCCGAGGACCGCCACCGCGATCTGTCGGCCCTGATGGGGCCGCGCGTCGGGCTGGTGCATGGCCGCATGAAAGGGGCCGAAAAGGATGCGGTGATGGCGGCGTTCGCCGGCGACGGCCTGGATCTTCTGGTGGCCACCACGGTGATCGAGGTGGGGGTGGATGTGCCGGCCGCCTCGGTGATGGTGATCGAGCATGCCGAGCGCTTCGGGCTGGCGCAGCTGCACCAGCTGCGCGGCCGCATCGGGCGCGGCCGGGCCAAATCCACCTGCCTGCTGCTCTATGGCGGCCCGCTGTCGGAAAGCGGCAAGGCCCGCCTGAACATCATGCGCGACACCGAGGACGGCTTCCTCATCGCCGAGGAGGATCTGAAGCTGCGCGGCGGCGGCGAGCTTCTGGGCACCCGCCAGTCGGGCCTGCCGGAGTTCCGTCTGGCCGATCTGGCCCTGCATGGCGAGCTTCTGGCCACGGCGCGCGACGATGCCCGCCTGATCCTGGCCCGCGATCCCGAGCTGAAGGAGCCGCGCGGCCAGGCCCTGCGCACCCTGCTTTATCTCTTTCAGCGCGATGCGGTGGTGAAAACCCTGCGTTCGGGATAAACTGCGCCATCATGACACCCACCCGCCCCTCCGCCGCCGTGCTGGAGATGTTTGAACGGCTGATCGCCTTCGACACCACCAGCGTCCGCTCCAACCTGGATGCCATCGCCTTCATGAAGGCGCATCTGGAGGGATTGGGCGCGGCCACCCGCCTGACCTTCAGCGACGATCGCCACAAGGCCAACCTTTATGCCGTGCTGGGCGGCGAGGACCGGCCCGGCATCATGCTGTCGGGCCATACCGACGTGGTGCCGGTGGACGGCCAGGACTGGAGCCTGCCGCCCTTCGCCCTGACCGAGCGCGACGGCAAGCTGTTCGGGCGCGGCACCGCCGACATGAAGGGATTCGTGGCGCTGGCCCTGGCCCTGGCGCCGGAGTTCGCGGCGCGCGGCCTGCGCCTGCCCCTGGCCTTCAGCCTGTCCTACGACGAGGAGGTGGGCTGCATGGGGGTGCGCCGCCTGATCGAGGATCTGGAAACGGTGCCGGTCAAGCCCGGCCTTTGCATCGTGGGCGAACCCACCGGCATGAAGGTGATCGCCGGGCACAAGGGCAAGAAAAGCCTGCGTTGCCATGTGCACGGCAAGGAATGCCACTCGGCCCTGGCGCCGCAGGGCGTCAACGCCGTGGAGGCCGCCGCCGAGGTCATCGCCCATATCCGCGGCCTGCAGCGGCGCATCCGCCGCGACGGTCCCTTCGACGAGGCCTACGATCCCCCCTTCACCACCCTGCATACCGGTGTGGTGCAGGGCGGACGGGCCTTGAACATCGTGCCGCGCGACTGCTGGTTCGATTTCGAGATCCGCTCCCTGCCCGCCCAGGGCGGCGATGGTCTTTACGACGAGATCGTGGCCTTCGCCCGCCAGCGCATCGAACCGGAAATGCGGGCGGTGGACGCCGCCACCGGGGTGGAGTTTCAGGTGGTGAACGATACCGCCGGCTTCGATCTGCCCGACGATCACGCGGCGGTGCGCTTCGCCACCATGCTCACCGGCGACAACCGGGTGGGCCGGGTCAGCTTCGGTACCGAGGCCGGTCTTTTCACCCAGGCCGGCATGCCTAGCGTGGTGTGCGGCCCCGGCCATATCGAACAGGCGCACAAGCCCGACGAATTCATCAGCCTGGACCAGTTGGCCCAGGGCGAGGCCTTTCTGCGCCGTCTGATGGAGCATATGTGCGGCGGCTGATCAGCAGGGGGGGGATCCGCCTCCCCCCTCTTTCTAAAAATTAAACCCGGTCCACATCCACATCGTGGCAGCGGTGGCCGTATTTATCGGTCAGGGCGGCGCCATCGGGGATGATGTCTTGCAGGCGGAAATGCACCGGATGATTCAGCAGTTTGGCCTGCTGTTCGATCACGGTGTCGTACATGATGAAGGTATTGCGCCACATCTTGATCCAGCTTTCGCATATGGACAGCTGCACGCGCCACAGGGCTTCCATGGGATTGTCCATTCTTCCCTCCTCTCCTTGCAGGGAACCCGCCCCATATTTCATGGACGGAAGAATCTTATCACAGTGGCGAAAAGGTGATAGCTTTTTCCGTCCGGTGGACTTGCCGCTCACGGCTGGGGCGCCGGCCGGAACAATGGACTGTTAAAGGGTGGCCTTCCGTCATGTCAGACGATCGTACGCGTCTCCGTAAAATCGCCAGCAATCTGTCCGAGGACAGCCGCAAGCAGCAGCTGAGCGCCGCCGCCGATGTGCGCCGCGATATCGAGGAAACCCTGGGCTTCGATATCGTCAACCAGGACGCCCTGGTGAAGCTGGCCGATGCCATCTGGTCGAACGTGCCCCTGAACCAGCGTTCCAGCTATACCGCCGAGGATTGGCAGCGCGCCATCCACGACCGCTGCACCGCCGCCCTGATGCGCGCCGAGCAGCGGCTGGAGGAAAACAAGATCGACGAAAAGATGCATATGGCCAAGATCAAGGTGCTGCGCCACACATTCAGCCAGCAGGTGGTGCGCGCCATGCATACGGTGGCCGAGAAATACAAGAAATAACCGCCCTGGCGGTTTCCAGCCAGCCTTGAGCGAGCGGCCAGGGCTGCGACGGTACAACCGGTCCATTCAGTGGCCGGTTGACATGAAATGCGAAAAGCGGCCCGGAACAGTCCGGGCCGCTTTTTTATTACCGCAGATTGAGGGGCAGGATGAGGTTGATTCCCGCGGGCGGAGCCATCACCACCGGCGGCGGTATATAAACGGCGGGCGGCGGCGGCGCCACCACCATGGGCGGCGGCATGTAGCGCGGCGCGTAATAGCCGTCGCCGTCGAAGTAGCGGTGCTGGTACCTCCAGCCGCGATCGTGCCAATCATGATCGTGCCAGTCACGGTCATGATGCCAGCCATGGTCACGCCAGCCGTCGGCAAAGGCCGGGCTGGCGCCCAGCAGGCCGACGGCAAGAAGGATGGCCGAGAGAACGGCACTTCGCCGCCCCAGACCAGGACGAGTGCGAGCGTTCATGATGCGTGATCCTTCTTACTGGGCGCCTGCCGCCGGCTGCTGCTGGTGCATTTCGGCGCGCATGCGCCGCTTGTGGGCGCGGAAAACCTCATCGGTCAGCTTTTTCTGGCTGTCCGACATGCTGGCGTAAAGGGTTTGGAAGGCGGCGGCCAGCTTCTTGACGCCGTCGGCATGGGCCTGGGCGATCTCGGCATAGGCGTTCAGATCGTCGGTGGCGCTCATGGTCGCGGCTTTGGCATGCTTGGCGGCCACCAGATCGTCGTGGGTTTTCACATCGTCGCGCATGATCTGCGCCACCGCGTTCCATTGCGCTTCCTGCGCCGGGGTGATCCGCAGCTCCTTGTGCAGCGTGGCGATGCGGGTTTCAACCCGGCTCTCTTGCTTTTTCATGGCATGGGTCGCTTTGCCGGCGGTGGCCTGCGGCGCCTGCTCGGCCGCCAGAGCCGGCGCGGCCACCGCCAGCGGGGCCAGCAGGACGGCGGCGGAAACGGCGCGTATCAGCGTTTGGGAGAACGGCTTCATTATATACCCCTGTGGTGAAAGGAAACGGTTTTTGCGTGCAAGGCAAGCAGCCCCATAGGATGCATTTGGCCAGCAGGTTTCACAGATCAATACGGTGCAGGAACATTGTGAAAATATTTTGTCAAATCGGGGGTGCTTTCATGAAATGTTTGAAAATCCCATTTCGGCGATCCCATCAGGCGGTGCGGAGCGATCGGGACAACACCCCCAGCAGCAAAAAGCCCCGAAAAGCGTTGCTTTTCAGGGCTTTAAACTTGGTGATCCGGGCGGGACTCGAACCCGCGGCCACATGATTAAAAGTCACGTGCTCTACCAACTGAGCTACCGGATCTCATAGGGGCGCTCACCATAGGGATGATGAGCGCCGAGGTCAACAGTTACTCTTTCAGATCCTTCATATCGGCGGCGACCTTCATCCAGACGATGGTGTCGGGATCGTTCACCAGGCCGTTGGCCCCCTCGCCCTTCTTGATCTGATCCACATACTCCATGCCCGAGATCACCTGACCCCAGATGGTGTATTTGCCGTCCAGCTCGGGCTGGGGGGCGAAGCAGATGAAGAACTGGGAATCGGCGCTGTCGGGATCCTGGGCGCGGGCCATGGACACCGTGCCGCGCAGATGATGGGCCGACGAGAATTCCGCCTTCAGCTTGAAGCCAGAGCCGCCGCGGCCGGTGCCGGTGGGATCGCCGCCCTGGGCCATGAAGCCGGCGATA
>JAJZGK010000019.1 GCA_021798485.1 Pseudomonadota bacterium | reverse complement strand
CGACGAAGGGGCCATGGCGCCACAGTCCCTCCCTTAAGCCGTCTAGAAAGAAACCAGGTCAGGCGGCTTACCACCAGTTTCATACCCGGTGGGTCCGCTCCGTCGGTGGCAACTTATACCGGCCAACCCTTGAAGTGACAGGTTGGCCGGTCTCCAGCGAGCCTTGAGCGAGCGGCCAAGGCGGCGGATGCCGCCGCCCGGCGAGGGACGATACAACCGGGCAATTCATTGGCCGGTTGGTATTACGGGCGCCGCCACTGCTGATGCAGGGCCATCATCTGCGCACGAGCCTGTTCGCGGCAGTTGCGCAGCGCCGGCGGATTGGCCGCGCCCTGCACGCAGGCCTGTTCCTGCTGCAGGATCGCCACCTCGCGGCCCAAACGCTCCAGCAGCCTCTGGCGCCGTTCGGGGAAGGGCATGCGGCCCATGCCCGGCCCCATCTGCCCGGACATGCCGGGCATGGAACCGTTGGGGCCATTGGGGCCGGACATGGTTTGGGCCAGGGCGGGAGCGGCAACGGCCAGCCCCACGCCGACGGCAAGAACGGAAAGAAGTTTCGGCATCACGGCAGCAGTCCTTCATCAGCACGGGAAAAACTTCGGGGCGGCCCGCGTGCAAGCGGCCCTCAGGGCAATCGGGTGAAGCCGATTGCCCTGTTTGATGGGCGTCCCGCAATCGCCGGGCGCTGGCGTACCGCCAGCTTGGCTTGCGCGCGAACGCTCGCGCGGGCGCTCAACGCGCCATCGCGGCGAAGACGGTATGGCGTAAAACAACATCCGCGCGTTCATCCGATCACCCTGAAGCGGCCCTTCAGATATCTTGCATTCTTCGGTCCCCGAGTCTATAACCTCCGCTTCCATCGGGTGACCAGGCTTGGAAGGGCATGCCTTGTCGCTCATGAATCGCTTAAACTCTTTTTCATAAGGAAGCGAAAATGCCCAAGATGAAGACCAAGAGCTCCGCCAAGAAGCGGTTCAAGCTCACCGGCACCGGCAAGGTGCGGGCCAACGTGGCGTTCAAGCGCCACTGCCTGAGCGCCAAGACCTCGAAGATGAAGCGTCAGGCCCGCGGCACGTTCATCGTGGCCGAAGTCGACGCTCCGAACGTCAAAAAGTTCTACCTGCCGTACGGAGTTTGATCCATGGCGCGCGTTAAGCGGGGCGTGACCACCCACGCCCGTCACCGTAAGATTCTGAAGCTGGCCAAGGGCTATCGCGGCCGTTCCAGCACCTGTTTCCGCACCGCGGTGCAGAAGGTCGAAAAGGCCCTGCGCTACGCCTACCGCGACCGCCGTGCCAAGAAGCGCAACTTCCGCAGCCTGTGGATCCAGCGCATCAATGCCGGCGCCCGCATCCACGGCCTGACCTACAGCCGTTTCATGAACGGTCTGAAGAAGGCCGGCATCGAGCTGGACCGCAAGGTTCTGTCCGACATCGCGATCACGCAGCCGGACGCCTTCAAGACGCTGGTCGCCCAGGCTGAACAGGCCCTCAAGGCTTAAGGCGTTTCGTCCGGCCGGCGTTTGGCGCCGGCAGGGCCGAAGAGCAAAAAGATCGGGGGGTCGTCCGTGGGCGGCCCCCCTTTTCTTTCCCGTGTGTCCCCGTTTCCCACGCTTTTGCAGGAAGGTCCGATGATCGATCTGGATCAGGTTCGCGCCGAGGCGCAGACCAGCATCGCCGCCGCCGCCAGCCTAGAGGCCCTGGAGGCCTTGCGCGTTTCGCTGCTGGGCAAGAAGGGCTCCATCAGCCTGTTGATGAAGTCGCTGGGCGACATGGGCCCGGAAGAGCGCAAGGCCGCCGGCCAGCAGCTTAATCTGGTGAAGGACGCGGTGGCCGCCGCCCTCGACGGCCGCAAGGCCGATCTGGAACGGGCGGCCCTGGAAGAGCGCCTGGCCCGCGAGCGTATCGATGTGACCCTGCCGGCCCGCCCCGAGGCCGAGGGGCGCATCCACCCCATCGCCCAGGTCATGGACGAGATGACCGCCATCTTCGCCCAGATGGGATTTTCGGTGGCGGAAGGCCCGGATATCGAGGACGATTTCCACAATTTCACCGCCCTCAACATTCCGCTCGAGCATCCGGCCCGCCAGATGCACGACACCTTCTATTTCGGCGCGCGCGACGATGGCTCGCGCCATCTGCTGCGCACCCATACCAGCCCGGTGCAGATCCGCACCATGCTGGCCAGCAAGCCCCCCATCCGCATCATCGCGCCGGGCCGCACCTACCGCTGCGACTCCGACATGACCCATACGCCGATGTTCCATCAGATCGAGGGGCTGGTCATCGACAAGGCCACCCATATGGGCCACCTCAAGGGCTGCCTGATGGAATTCGTCACCACCTTCTTCGAGGTGGAGGAGGTGCCGGTGCGCTTCCGCCCCAGCTTCTTCCCCTTCACCGAACCTTCGGCCGAGGTGGATATCGGCTGCTCGCGCCAGGGCGGCGAACTGAAGATCGGCAAGGGCTCGGGCTGGCTGGAAATCGGCGGCTCGGGCATGGTGCATCCCAATGTGCTGAAGGCCTGCGGCCTTGATCCCGACGAGTATCAGGGCTTCGCCTTCGGCATGGGGGTGGAGCGCATGGCCATGCTGAAATACGGCATTCCCGATCTGCGCACCTTTTTCGAGTCCGATTTGCGCTGGCTGAAGCATTACGGCTTCCTGCCCCTTGATGTGCCGACCCTGTCCGGAGGGCTGACCCGATGAAATTCACCCTGTCCTGGCTGAAACAGCATCTGGAGACCGATGCCTCCCTGGAAGAGATTTCCGCCCGCCTGACCATGCTGGGCCTGGAAGTGGAAGGCATCGACAACCCCGCCGACCGCCTCAAGGGCTTCGTGGTGGGCCATGTGCTGGAGGCCGACAAGCACCCCAACGCCGACCGCCTGAAGCTGTGCAAGGTGGATGCCGGCGGCACCGTGCTGCAGGTGGTGTGCGGCGCCCCCAACGCCCGCGCCGGCCTCAAGGTGATTCTGGCCCAGCCCGGCGTGGTCATTCCCGTTACCGGCGAACCCTTGAAGAAGGGCAAGGTGCGCGACGTGGAATCCCAGGCCATGATGTGCTCGTGGCGCGAGCTGCTGATCGGCGAGGATCATGACGGCATCGTCGAGCTGCCCGCCGACGCTCCGGTGGGCGCGGCCCTGGCCGATGTGCTGGACCTCGACCCGGTGATCGAGATCGCCATCACCCCCAACCGCGCCGACTGCCTGGGTGTGCGCGGCGTGGCCCGCGATCTGGCCGCCTCGGGCCTCGGCCGCTTGAAGCCCCTGGACACCGCGCCGGTGCCGGGCCGCTTCCCGAGCCCCATCGCCGTCGCCCTCGATTTCCCGCCCGAGGCCGCCGCCGCCTGCCCGCTGTTCGTCGGCCGCGTCATCCGCGGCGTGAAGAACGGTGAAAGCCCGGCCTGGCTGAAGGACCGCCTGACCGCCATCGGCCTGCGGCCCATTTCCGCCCTGGTGGATATCACCAACTACGTCACCCACGATCTGGCCCGGCCGCTGCACGTGTTCGACACCGCATGCCTGCGGGGCGCCACCCTGACCGCGCGCCTGGCCCGGACCGGCGAGAGCCTGGCCGCCCTCAACGGCAAAACCTATGCCCTGACCGACGACATGACGGTGATCGCCGACGCCGCCGGCCCGGACGCCATCGCCGGCATCATGGGTGGCGAGGCCACCGGCTGCACCGAGGCCACCACCACGCTGTTCCTGGAAGCGGCCTGGTTCGATCCGGTGCGTACCGCCACCACCGGGCGCAAGCTCGATATCCTCTCCGATGCCCGCTTCCGCTTCGAACGCGGCGTTGATCCGGCCTTCGTGCGCGACGGCGCCGAGATCGCCACCCGGCTGATCCTGGAGATCTGCGGCGGCGAAGCCTCGGAGCTGGTGGTGGCCGGGGCCGAACCGGCCTGGAGGAAAAGCATCGCCTTCCGTCCGGCCCGCGTCGCCGCCCTGGGCGGCATCGCGGTGGCGCCCGAGCGCCAGGCCGACATCCTGCGCGGCCTTGGCTGCGCGGTGGAGGGCCATGGCGACAGCCTGACCGTTGCTCCGCCCGCCTGGCGCGCCGATCTCGGCGGCGAGCACGATCTGGTGGAAGAGATCATCCGCATCAACGGCTACGACCTTCTGCCCGCCACGCCGCTGCCCCGCCCCTCCATGCCCCGGCCGCTGCTCACCCCCGGCCAGCGCCGCGCCTCGTTCGTGCGCCGTCAGCTGGCGGCGCGCGGCATGGTGGAAACCGTCACCTGGTCGTTCCTGCCGGCCCGGCAGGCGGCGCTGTTCGTGCCGGAAACCCTGGCCGAGGCCGACAAGGCGGCCCTGCTGGCCGGCCTGACCCTGGCCAATCCCATCTCCGCCGATCTCGACTGCATGCGCCCCAGCCTGATCGCCAATCTGGCCGCCGCCGCCGGCCGCAATGCCGATCGCGGCCAGAAGGATCTGGCCCTGTTCGAAATCGGCCCGCAGTTCGACGGCCCCGAGCCCGGCCAGCAGCGCGCCGTGGCCGCCGGCTTGCGGGCTGGCCGCGCCGTGCCGCGCCATTGGGCGGAAAAGAGCCGCGCCGTCGATGCCTTCGACGCCAAGGCCGATCTGCTGGCGGCCATCGCCGCCGCCGGCGCCAACCCCGACTCCTTCCAGGTAACGGCGGGCGGACCGGCCTGGTACCATCCCGGCCGCTCCGGCAGCCTGAAGCTGGGCAACAAGGTGGCGGGCTTCTTCGGCGAGCTGCATCCCGCCGTGCTGGCCGCCCTCGACGTCAAGGGGCCGCTGGCCGCCTTCGAACTGTTCCTGGAGGCCCTGCCCGCCGCCAAGGCCAAGGCCACCAAGGCCCGCCCGCTGCTGAAAAGCTCGGCCCTGCAGGCGGTGGACCGCGATTTCGCCTTCGTGGTGGACCGCGATGTCTCCGCCGACACCCTGGTGCGCGCCGCCCGGAACGCCGACAAGCAGCTGGTGGCCGGGGTGACGGTGTTCGATCTTTACGAAGGCCCGCATGTGGGGGAAGGCCGCAAGAGCCTGGCCCTGCAGGTCAGCCTGCAGCCGCAGGACAAAACCTTCACCGATGCCGAGATCGAGGCCATCAGCGCCAGGATCGTCGCCGCCGTCGTCAAGGCCACCGGCGGCAGCCTGCGCGGATAATCCGGCGGCGCGGCACCGCCTTTGTGCTACTCTACCCGACCGGCCGCGTCCTTACGCGGCCGGTCGGCCAAGACAAGACGGGTTTCCGGTCATGAAAGTGGATACGATGCGGGCCATCGACCGTTGGGTCGGCATTCCGCTGTGCTTCCTGCTGACGCTTTTGCAGCTGTTCACCTCGCGCCGGGGCGAAGGCGGCAAGCCGCGCCGGATCCTGTTTCTCGAACTGTCGGAGATGGGCAGCACCATTCTGGCCGATCCGGCCATGCGCAAGGCCCGCCAGGTGTTCGAGGCCGAACTGTTCTTCGTGATCTTCAAGCGCAACGCCGCCAGCCTGGATTTCCTGCGCACGGTGCCGGAAGAGAACGTTTACACCATCCGCGAGGACAGCCTCCTCACCCTGGCCGCCGACACCCTGGGCTTTCTGGCCTGGTGCCGCCGCCGCCGCATCGACACCGTGGTGGATCTGGAGCTGTTCTCCCGCTTCACCGCCCTGCTCACCGGCATGAGCGGCGCCGCCAACCGCGTCGGCTTCTACCGTTTCCACAACGAGGGGCTTTACCGCGGCGAGCTTTTGACCCACCGCGTGGCCTACAATCCCCATATTCACATCGCCAAGAATTTCGTGGCGCTGATCAACGCCCTGGCCTGTCCGGTGGTGGAAACCCCCTATTCCAAAACCTTCATCCCCGATGAGGAAATCACCATTCCCCGCATCATCGCCGGGGAACGTGACAGCGAGCGCATGCGCGCCACCGTGCGCGAGGCCTTTCCGGCCTACGATCCCGATCAGCACCGCATCGTGCTGTTCAATCCCAACGCCAGCGAACTGCTGCCGCAGCGCCGCTGGCCGCAAAGTCATTTCGTCGCCCTGGCCAATCAGGTGCTGACCCATTGGCAGGATGTGGTGATCCTGATCACCGGCGCCCCGGATGAGGATTTTCAGGCGGAAAAGCTGAAGAGCCGCACCGATCATCCGCGCATGGTGAACTTTGCCGGCAAGGTCCGCCTGTCGGAATTGCCCACCCTTTACGAGCTGGCCAGCCTGATGGTGACCAACGATTCCGGCCCCGGCCATTTCGCCTCGGTGACCGATATGCCCACCATCGTGCTGTTCGGCCCGGAAACCCCGGCGCTTTACGCGCCCCTGGGCAATACCGAGGCCATTACCGCCCATCTGGCCTGCAGCCCCTGCGTTTCCGCCTCCAACCACCGCAAGACCGCCTGCCGCGACCCCTTGTGCATGCAGGCCATCCCGCCCGAACGGGTGTTCGACTCCATCCGCGCCGTGCTGGACGACGGCCAGCTGCTCCAGCTGGGGTGATTATTCCCCGACCGGGCTGGCGATGCGGCCCGGCGGCAGGCGCAGGCTGGCCACGGTGCCGTGCTGGGGCTGGCTGGCCAGGGTCAGGCCGCCGCCATGCAGCTCCATCAGCTGCTTGGCCAGCGGCAGGCCCAGGCCGGCGCCGGGCTTGTTGCTGAGGCTGTCGTCGCCGCGTACGAACATCTGGGTCACCTTCTCCAGATCCTCCTCGCCGATACCGATGCCGGTATCGCTCACCTGCAGCAGCAGGCCGCCATCGGGCTCCATCTCGGCCATCACCGCCACCCGCCCGCCCTCGGGGGTGAATTTCACGGCGTTGGACAGCAGGTTCAGCAGCACCTGCTTGAAACGCAGCGGATCCAGCAGCACCGGCGGCAGATTGCCCGGCACATTGTTGAGCAGGCTGCAGCCGCCCTGCCCGGCCAAGGGCCGCACCATGGCCAGGGCATCCTCCACCAGGGCGGCGATATCGGCCTGCTGTTCGTGCAGAACCAGTTTTCCCGCCTCGATGCGGGCCAGATCCACCAGATCCTCGATCACCTCGCTGAGATGCGCCGCCGACAGGCCGATATCATCCACATAGCCTTTGTAGCGGTCGTTGCCGATAGGGCCGAAATACTCGTTCTTCATGACGTCGGCAAAACCGACGATGCTGTTCAAGGGCGTGCGCAGCTGATGGCTGATATGGGCCAGAAAAGCCGATTTGGCGCGGGTGGCCTCCTCGGCGCGCTCCTTGGCGGCGATCAGCTCGCGCTCGGCCTGCAATTGGGCGGTAATATCGCGGAAGGCCACCACGGCGCCGTTGACCTCGCCATTTTCCAGGATGGTGGTCCACACATAATCCACCGGCAGCCAGCTGCCGTCCTTGCGGCGGAAGCGCACATTGTGGCGGGGGCCGCCGGCCTGGCCCGCGGCCTCGGAAAACCCATCGGCGGGATCGGGCGCCAGAATGACGGCGGCGAATTTTTCCGCAAGCTCGGCGCCGCTCCAGCCCAGCAGCTGCAAGGCGGCGGGATTGAGGAAGGTAAAGCGCCCCTCGCCGTCCAACCCGAACACCCCCTCACCCAGGCCGTTCAGGATCAGTTCATGTCGATGCCGTAACTGTTCCGCCGCCCGCTCGCGCAGATGCCGCTCGGTCACATCCTCGCCGGTGCCGCGATAGCCGGCGAAATGGCCGGCGGCGTCGAAGAGGGGACGGCCGCTCAGCAGAAACTGCCGCCGCTCGCCCTGATGCGCGAAGCGCACCGGCACATCCTGGAAAGGCTGCTGACGGTCCAGCAGCGTCCGCAGCGTGCCGCCCTCGGCCTCGCCGCCCAGGTCCAAAGCCTCGGGCCCGGCCTCCAGCAGAACGCCGCCGTCCAGACCCGTGGCATCGTCGAAGCGGCGCGAGACGGTGCGCAAACGCTGATCCGGGCCGCTTTCCCACAGCCATTGCGAGGCGGACTCCGCCAGATCGCGGAAACGCTGCTCCGACTGGCGCAGCATCGCCTCGGTGCGGGTGCGCTGTTCCAGCTCGGCCCGCAAGGCTTCGGTCTGCCGCACCAGACGCGCCTCCAGGCCCTCATTGACCCGGCGCAGGCGGTGATACCGCCGATTGATCAGATGCCGCAGCACCGCCACCGAGGCCACCACGAACACCAGTTCCAGCAGGGTGCGAAAGAGATGCCATTCCGGAACATCGGGAAAATACCCATCGGCCACCAGCCCCAGGCCCAAAAAAAAGGCCAGACTGACGGCGCCATAGCTGGACAGAATGCGGGAAAAGCCCCGCCGAAAACGGAAAGACACCGGCGACACCCCCTCGATAACAGCCGTGTGACACAACAGTAGCATTGCCGGCCGCGCCTGGGGAATTCCTACATTGCATAACCGGACATGGCGGGCCGCACCGGGCGGCCCGCCACACCCCGTCAGCGCTTGGCCTTTTCCACGATCTCCTCCAGGCTGTCCACCAGGCAGCACCGCGCCGCCCCCACGAAGGCCGCCGCCTCGGGCCAGCCGCCGCGATGCAGGGTGATTTCCAGACTGGTGAGTTCAGGCAGCATGTTCAGCACCAGATTGTAACGCCGCTCCAGGCCCGGCAGAGCCTCCTGATCGGCAGACCCGCTGCGGCTTTCCGCTCCAGCGGCGGTTTTCGGCGGATGGCCGTTGAACGTGATTACCGTTCCCATGCTGTTATCCTCCGGATTTACGCCACCTTGCGCACTGTCAGATCGCGCATCTGCAAACGCACATTGAGCCCCACCGGCGGCGGCGCCAGCGTGACCCCGGCCACCGGACGCAACTGATCCACATGACCCGACAGCGGCTCGAGATCGAAGGCCGAGGTGATGGCGGCGGCAATGGCCACCAGTTCGGCCTTGGCCAGATGCGCGCCGATGCAGCTGCGCCCGCCCACCCCGAAGGGAATATAGGCGAAACGGCCGGACGTCGTTTCGGACATGAAACGCATCGGATCGAAGCGTTCGGGCTGGTCCCACAGATCGGGCTGGCGCTGCACCGCCCAGGGCGAGATGAACACCATGCTGCCCTTGGGCACGGCGACGCCGTCGATGACATCATCTTCCAGGGCGACGCGGGCGAACCACCAGATGGAGGGGTAAAGCCGCAGCACCTCATCGACCACGGCGCGGGTGCGGCGCAGACCGCGCAGACCGCCGGCCTCGAGATCGGCGCCGCCTTCCAGCAGAGGATCGACCTCGCCGCGGATCCACGCCACCAGATCGGGGCGGCAGGCCAGGGTATAGATCAGCCAGGAGGCGGCCATGGCCGAGGTTTCGAAACCGGCGATCAGCATGGTGATGGCCTCGTCGCGCAGGGCCTTGGGGCCGTAGCGCTCGGCCAGGGGCTGCAGCGCCAGCAGCAGGCCCTTGGGGTTGCGGCTCAGGCGCTCCACCACCCCTTCCAGGCTGGCGATCACCTTGCGGAAGGCGCGGTTGGTGCGGGTGGGCAGCAGGGCATCGGGATCGATGGGCCGCCACATGGTTTCACTCAGGCGCTTATGGGCGGCCAGACCGGCCTGGTAAACCAGCTCCGAGGTGTCCTCGTCCAGCGGTTCGTGGAACATGGCGGCGGTGGCCATGCGCAGGGTCAGCCGGCCCATGAGCGGCGGAATGGCCAGGCTGCGATCAAGCGCGCCGGCCAGGCGGCCCACCTCGGTCTGCAGCACCGACAGGGCATGGCCCAACCCCTGATCCAGGCCGCTGGCGCTGAAGCTGGGCCGGGCCGTGGTGCGCGACTGATGCCAGCGCTCGCCGCTGGCGGTCACCATGCCTTCACCCAGCAGCGGCTTCATGCGGTCCTGCATCTGGCTTTTGCCGTAGCGGTCGGCATGGGTGACCAGCACATGCTGGATGGCCGAGGGCTGGGCCAGGAACCGCACGGTCTTGAAACCGAAACGGGCGGCGACGGGCTGCGGCTGCCCCACCACCTTTTCCTGCACGAAGGCCAGGGGATCGGCGGTGAAGGCGGGAAGATCGCCCAGCAGGGCGGTTTTCAGGGATTGCATCATAGCGGTTCTCCCAAAATCAGGCGGCATGCAGCGACAGACCCACCGCTTCCAGGGTGGGGGCGTCGATGTTGCAAAGAATGACCACGGCTTCCACATCGCCCTCGTGACCCTTGCCCACCACCATGGGCCCGGCGATGCGCTCGATGCGCAGGCCGCACAGTTTCACGAAGCGTTCGAACACAGGGTCGGTGACGGCGATCAGTTCGCTGGCCTTTACGTCGCGGCCGAAGGCGGCGATTTCCCGCACCAGAAGCTTGCCGATCTCGCGGCTGCGCTTGGCGCCGGGCGCCACCGCGAAGCGGCTGATCTCCCAGACCGAGGCCGATTTCGGCACCTGGCCGCCCAGAAGATCGGGAAAGCTGGCCTCGAGGAGGTAGGTGTCGGTGGTGGGCAGCGAGCGCCAGTACCCCACCACCCGATTGTTTTCCAGCACCGCGCAATGAATGGCGTTGCGGTCAAAACCATCGAATTCCAGAAGATCGGCGGAATTGATCTCCCAGCCCAGCTGTTCCTTAAACACCCGGTACCGCAGACGCCACGCCTGCGCCAACACTTCCGGCGCGTCTCCGGACCGGAAACGGACAACCCTTAATGAGCTTGGCATATCGGCCTCTCCAAAAAAAAGTGTGGAGAAATCGTTAGCCGATCAAAAAAAGCTATAATAGCTGGGCAAATAACGGGTACAATACTCGTGGAACGTTTCTTCCACCGGAGAAGACTCGAATGGCGATAACAATGGAATGCGCGCTGAACGAGATTGCGAATGCAGAGTCTCTTGAAGAGTTGCAGCCTATCATTAATTGTATCGGCCTGGAATTGGGATTCAGCTGCTCAAGTTATGTTGATGCGCGCAAAATCCCCTTCTCCGGCGAGGCGGCCCCTTATCATGTGACCACCGTCGACGGCTCGTTCATACACGCCTACATTGAGGGTGATTTTCTCGGCCACGATCCGGTGGCCATCCGCGCCACCACCAGCAACGCCCCCTTCGCCTGGACCGATTGCCCGGAATATGCCGCCGCCCTGAGCAAACGGCGCGGCGTGAAAAACCGTCTGCTGCGCCTGGCCAACATGGTGCGCGATTTCGGCTACGAGCAGGGCTATGTCATTCCCTGCCATGCCGTGGACGGCTATGGCCGTCTGGCCTCCGCCTTCACCAGCTTTTACTGGGACGGTCACGGCGACGATCTGCTGAAACCGGGCGCCATTCCGCCCTGGCTGAAGCTGGCCGCCGCCTATTACCACGAACGCACCCTGGCCCTGCGCCAGGATGCCGCCACCCCCCAGGCCATTCCGGCGCTGACCGACCGCGAGCGCGAATGCCTGGTGTGGGCCTGCCGCGGCAAAACCCGTGGCGAAACCGCCGACATCCTGAATATCGGCGAGCGCACCGTGGAGTTCCATCTGGGCAATGCCATGAAAAAGCTCGGCGTTTACAACAAGTTCCATGCCATCGCCATGGCCATCCACATGGGGCTGGTCACACCCTGAGCGGCTTGGCCGCCGCCCCGAGCCAGGCCGCCGCCCGCTGCGGACAGGCGCCGGGAAAGCAGGCTTCGAGGCGCACCCAGGTGCGGTCGCGGCGTGGATTGAGGGTGACCTGATAGAGATGGGTCCAAAGACCGTGCCGGCGGTGCACCACGGCGTAATAATCGCCGCCCTCTCCGGCCTCTCCCAGAAAATGAGCTTCGTCGCCGGGCCCCAGAATCAGGTGCCAGATCGGATCATCGCGCATGAAAAAACCCTCCAAAATCCGCACGGAGGGCTGACGCAAAGGCTGGACGGTCCCGTTTGGTTGCCGGCTGGCCACATCCCTTCCCTCTGGAAGGCACCACCTTGCCCGGGAGGCAGGTTGGTGTTGGGCGTCAGCCCAACTCTTGATGTCGGCTTCAGAGATAACGCCAACCGCCGCCCCTGTGCAAGAGGAATGCGGGCGGTTATAGTCTTGCGGGAAAAACATTGGACAGCACATCTTGAACATCGCCCGCATTCAAACCGTGGCCTTTTCCGGGGTCGAGGTTCTTCCCATCGATGTGCAGGCCCAGGTGGCTGCCGGACTGCCCGCCTTCACCATCGTCGGCCTGCCCGACAAGGCGGTGGGGGAAAGCCGCGAACGGGTGCGCGCCGCCCTGAACGCCCTGGGTCTGGCCCTGCCGCCCAAGCGCATCACCCTCAATCTGGCCCCCGCCGATCTTTTGAAGGAAGGCAGCCACTTCGACCTGCCCATCGCCTGCGCCCTGCTGGTGGCCATGAATATTCTGCCCGCCGAGGATCTTGGCCGCTATTGCGTGCTGGGCGAACTGGGGCTGGATGGCCGCCTGGCCCCGGTGGCCGGAGTGCTGCCCGCCGCCGTGGCCGCCGCCGGCCGCGATCTCGGCCTGATCTGCCCCGGCCCGCAAGGGGGCGAGGCCGCCTGGTCGGCCACCGAAATCCTGGCGCCGGCCGATCTTCTGGCCCTGATCAACCATTTCAAGGGCAGCCAGATCCTGACGCCGCCGCTCCCGGCCCTGGGCGAGGACGGCGGCGGCTATCTGGACCTCAAGGACGTCAAGGGCCAGGAAACCGCCAAGCGCGCCTTGGAAATCGCCGCCGCCGGCGGCCATAACCTGCTGATGATGGGTCCGCCCGGCGCCGGCAAATCCATGCTGGCGGCCCGCCTGCCCGGCCTGCTGCCGCCGCTGTCGCCGGCCGAGGCGCTGGAGATCAGCATGATCCATTCGGTGGCCGGGCAGCTGAGCGAAGGCCGCCTGCTGCGCCGCCGCCCCTTCCGCGACCCACATCATTCCGCCTCCGTACCGGCCCTGGTGGGCGGCGGCACCCGTACCCGGCCCGGCGAAATTTCCCTGGCCCACCACGGCGTTTTGTTCCTGGACGAGCTGCCGGAGTTCCAGCGCGCCGCCCTGGAGGCCCTGCGCCAGCCGCTGGAAAGCGGCCGCACCACCATCGCCCGCGCCAACAGCCATGTCAGCTATCCGGCCCGCTTCCAGCTGGTGGCGGCGATGAACCCCTGCAAATGCGGCTATCTGTCCGATCCGGGCCTGGCCTGCAACAAGGCGCCGCGCTGCGGCGCCGACTATCAGGCCCGCATTTCCGGCCCTCTTTACGACCGCATCGATCTGCATATCGAGGTGCCCGCCGTTTCCCCGGCCGATCTGTCGCTGCCGCCGCCGGCGGAAGGCTCGGCCGAGGTGGCGGCCCGCGTCGCCGCCGCCCGCGCCCTGCAAAGCGAGCGCTATGCCGCCTTCAGCACGCCCGCGCGGCCCTTGCGCTGCAATGCCGATGCCGACGGCGAACTGCTGGAACGGATCGCCGCCCCCAGCCCCGAGGGCCGCGCCCTGCTCACCCAGGCGGCGGAGCGGCTGCGCCTGTCGGCGCGCGGCTATCACCGCGTGCTGAAGGTGGCCCGCACCCTGGCCGATCTGGCCGGCGGCGGCCCGGTGGGACGGCTGGAAATCGCCGAGGCCCTGAGCTACCGCCGCCACATGCCGGGCCGTACGCTCTGAGCGCTCTGCCACATCCTGGCGAGAAAATTCCACGGAATCGCCATAAATTTTCCCCGAAATCCCCAAAAACCAAGGGCAGGGTAAGGACAATCGCTTGCAACGCTTATGGGAGAAAGCCGCATGCCCGCCCTGCTTTCCGTTTCCGTCACCCCGCCCCGTCCGGCCGCCCGCCGCCGCCGCGCCGCCCAGCTGCGGCGGGAAACGCGCCTGACCGACCTGCTGGCCGATCCCATCATGGACCGCCTGATCTCCAGCGACGGCCTGCGCCCCGAGGCGGTGCGCCGTCTGGTCAGCGACATGCGCCGCCGCCTGGGCTACAGGCCGTGACGGCGTCCGGATCGATCAAAATTCCGTCAAACTGTCATCAGCCGCCCCTGGACAGGCCCGGCATCGATGACCACATGTACCATATGGCCCCGCTTACCGCCCCTATCCGCGCAAGGGAGGACGACATGACGCCCTCTTTCCGACGACAGAGGACATATCTGCTGGCAAACCCCATCGCGCCGCGCGATGCGGTGCGCTTCTGGAATCCCTACGGCAGCTACGGCACCCTGAAAAAGGAGCCCCGTCTGGCCGACCTGCTGGCCGACCCCATCATCGGCCATGTGATGCACAGCGACGGCATCCGTCCCGAGCATATGCGGGGCCTGATCGCCGACATGCGCCTGCGCCTGGGCTATCTGTAAAAATCGGCGGCGGAGCGGCCCATGGCCGCGCCGCCGCTGGAGCCTTCAGGCCTTGGCGATCATCCGCCCGAATTTTTGGCCGCCGAACAGGTGGATATGCAGATGCGGCACTTCCTGGCCGCCATCGGCGCCGATATTGGCCAGCATGCGGAAGCCCGGCTCCTCCAGCCCCAGCTGGCGGGCCACCGTGCCCACGGCGCGGATAAAGCCCACCACCATTTCCGCCGGGGCTTCGGCGCTGAAATCCAGCATGGAAACGTAGGGCGCCTTGGGAATCACCAGCACATGGATGGGAGCCTGGGGATTGATATCGTGGAAGGCCAGGGCGAACTCATCCTCGTAGACCGCCTTGCAGGGAATTTCCCCGCGCAGGATCTTAGCGAACACATTGTTGGGATCGTAAGCCATGGCCCAGCCTCCTACTTCTTGCGGGATTTCTTTTCGTCGATGCCCGACATGCCCTGGCGCTTGGCCAGTTCGGCCCAGACCTGGGCGGGGGTAACCCCCACCTCGGCCCACAGCACCAGCAGATGGTAGAACAGATCGGCGCTTTCCGAGGCCACCTCGGCCGGGCTTTGCGCCAGGGCGGCGATCACCGTTTCCACCGCCTCCTCGCCCACCTTCTGGCTGATCTTGGGCAGCCCGCGGGTGAAAAGCTTGGCGGTATAGGATTTATCGGGATCGGCGCCCTTGCGGCCGACGATGGTCTGATACAACAGATCGAGAATCTTGCCGTTGTCCAAGCTCACTGCTCCCTCCCCTACGACAGCCGCACCGGAATGCCCGCCGCCGCCATATGCGCCTTGGCCTGGGCGATGGAATATTCCCCGAAATGAAAGATCGAGGCGGCCAGCACCGCCGTGGCATGGCCCTCGAGGATGCCTTCCACCAGATGGTCCAGCGTGCCCACCCCGCCCGAGGCGATGACCGGCACGCGCACGGCATCGGCCACGGCGCGGGTCAGCGGCAGATTGAAGCCCTGGCGGGTGCCGTCGCGGTCCATGGAGGTGAGCAGGATCTCGCCGGCGCCGTATTCGGTCATGCGCCGGGCCCAGGCCACGGCATCGATGCCGGTGGCGTTGCGGCCGCCATGGGTGAAGATCTCGAAACGGCCCGGCGCCACCTGTTTGGCGTCGATGGCCACCACGATGCACTGGCTGCCGAACTTTTCCGCCGCCTCGCGCACGAATTCGGGGCGATGCACGGCGGCGGTATTGATGGACACCTTGTCGGCCCCGGCCAGCAGAAGCTTGCGGATATCCTCGACCTGACGCACGCCGCCGCCCACGGTCAGCGGCATGAAACACTGTTCGGCGGTGCGCTGCACCACGTCGTACAAGGTGTCGCGGTTGTCCGAGGAGGCGGTGATGTCGAGAAAGGTCAGCTCGTCGGCGCCGGCCTGATCATAAATGCGGGCCTGGGCCACCGGATCGCCGGCATCCACCAGATCGACGAAATTGACCCCCTTGACCACGCGGCCATCCTTGACGTCGAGACAGGGGATGATGCGCATTTTCAGCATGGCGTCGGTCCTTATTCCGCCAGCACGGCCAGAGCCTGGCCCAGATCGATGCGGCCGTCGTAAAGGGCGCGGCCCGAGATCACCCCGGCGATGCCCGAGGCGGCGCGGGCCTTCAGGGCGCGCAGATCGTCGAGGCAGGACACCCCGCCCGAGGCGATGACCGGGGTGCTGATGGCTTCGGCCAGCGCGGCGGTGGCCTCCACATTGGGGCCGCCCAGGGCGCCGTCGCGGTCGATATCGGTATAAATGATGGCCGCCACCCCGGCATCCTCGAACTTCAGGGCCAGATCGCGGGCCGTCACCTCCGAGGTTTCCGCCCAGCCTTCCACCGCCACATAGCCGCCGCGGGCATCGATGCCCACCGCCACCTGGCCGGGGAACTGCTTGCAGGCCGCCTTCACCAGGGCCGGATCGCGCAGGGCCACCGTGCCCAGGATGACGCGGGACACGCCTTTTTCCAGCCACAGGCCGATGGTGGCCATATCGCGGATGCCGCCGCCCAGCTGCACCGGTTTGCCCGCCGCCGCCACGATGGAGGCCACCGCCCCGGCATTGACCGGCTTGCCGGCGAAGGCGCCGTTCAGATCCACCACATGGATCCAGCCGCAGCCGGCGGCGGCGAAACTTCTGGCCTGGGCGGCGGGATCGGTATTGAACACCGTCGCCGCGTCCATCTCGCCGCGCACCAGGCGCACGCAGGCGCCGTCCTTCAGATCAATGGCGGGATAGAGAATCATGGTGACTGCAGCCTTATCGACGGAGTGCGGGAGCCTCTCAGGGCTTCCAGCGCAGGAAATTGGTGATGACGGCCAAACCGGTGGCCTGGCTTTTTTCCGGGTGGAACTGGGTGCCCACCAGCGTATCGCGGCCCACCAGGGCGGTGACCGGCCCGCCATAATCGACGCTGGCCAGCACATGGGCCGGATCGGCGGCGCGAAACTGGAAACTGTGCACGAAATAGGCGTGCTGCCCCGGCGTCAGACCGGCCAGCAGCGGATGGCCGCCCGGCGTGAAGGCCAGCTCGTTCCAGCCCATATGCGGCACCTTGAGGGCGGGATCGGCGGGGTCGATGGCCACCACCTCGCCGGCGATCCAGCCCAGGCCGCGATGGTCGCCGTGTTCGCGGCCCCAGGCCGCCATCAGCTGCATGCCGACGCAGATGCCCATGAAGGGGCGCCCGCCCCGGATCACCGCCTCGGTCAGGGCCTCGGTCATGCCCGGCAGGGCGTCGAGGCCGCGCTTGCAGTCGGCGAAGGCGCCGACGCCGGGCAGCACCACCCGGTCGGCCCGGCGCACCGCTTCGGGATCGTTGGTCACCAGCACGGTCTGCGACAGCCCGGCCTCGGCCACCGCCCGTTCGAAGGCCTTGGCGGCGGAGCGCAGATTGCCCGAACCGTAATCGATCAGCGCGATGCTCATTTACAGCGATCCACCCAGCACCCCCTTGGTCGACGGCACGGCGTCGGCCTTGCGGGGATCGATCTCGATGGCCTGGCGCAGGGCGCGGGCCAGAGCCTTGAAACAGGATTCCACGATATGGTGGTTGTTGTCGCCGTAAAGGGTTTCCACATGCAGCGTTACCCCGGCGGCCTGGGCGAAGGCCTGGAACCATTCCTTGAATAGTTCGGTATCCATATCGCCCAACTTGGGGCGGGAGAAATCGACCCGCCAGATCAGATAGGGGCGGTTGGACAGATCGAGCGCCACCCGGGTCAGGGTTTCGTCCATGGGGATCAGGGCCGAGCCGTAGCGGGTGATGCCCTTGCGCTCGCCCAGGGCCTGGGTCACGGCCTGGCCGATGGCGATGCCCACATCCTCGGTGGTGTGGTGGGCATCGATATGCAGATCACCGCTGGCCTGCACCTCGAGATCGATCAGGCTGTGCCGCGACAGCTGTTCCAGCATGTGATCGAGAAAGCCGACCCCGGTGGAGACGGTATAAAGGCCGCTGCCGTCCAGATTCACGGCAACGCGGATCTGCGTTTCCTTGGTATTGCGCTCGAGCGTGGCGGTGCGCATGGCGTGAATTTCCCTTGCTGCTGGCCTGATGTGTTAGCAGGAACCGGCGGTCCGCGCCAGATATTAGGCACGGAAATCGCCGGCAGGGCGATTGTCTCTGGAACCGGCGCAGCCGGTGACTAGCACCCTCGCGCGCCGGAGCGTTGCCGGAGCGGCAGCGCAGGCATAAGCGAGGATAAGCCAAGGAGCCGGCACGGCGACGCCCGGCGCCTGAGGGGCAAGCGAAGAGGGGGAGGCGCTTGCGTCTCCCCTGAAAATCACCGGCAGGCCCATCGACGCCGGCCATTCCGCACTATATGTTTTGCACCATGCGGTTTTTTTTAAAGTGAGGTCGTCCGGTGCAAGAGGGCAAGTCCGCCAATGAACTTTGGCATGGCACCACCATTCTGGCGGTGCGCAAGAACGGCCATGTGGTCATCGCCGGCGACGGCCAGGTGTCGCTGGGCTCCACCGTGATCAAGGGCAATGCCAGGAAGGTGCGCCGTTTGGGCGATGGTTCGGTGATCGGCGGCTTCGCCGGCGCCACCGCCGATGCCTTCACCCTGTTCGAGCGGCTGGAGGCCAAGCTGGAAAAGCATCCCGGCCAGCTGACCCGCGCCTGTGTGGAACTGGCCAAGGATTGGCGCACCGACCGTTATCTGCGCCGCCTGGAAGCCATGATGGCGGTGGCCGACCGCGATGTTTCGCTGGTGCTGACCGGCACCGGCGACGTGCTGGAGCCCGAAGACGGGCTGATCGGCATCGGCTCGGGCGGCAACTACGCCCTGTCGGCGGCCCGCGCCCTGATCGATATCGACGGCCTGGAGGCCGAGGCCATCGCCCGCAAGGCCCTGAAAATCGCCGCGCAGATCTGCGTTTACACCAACGAAAACGTCACCGTGGAAAGCCTATGATCGCCGCCTTCTCCCCCCGTGAAATCGTTTCCGAGCTCGACCGTTTCATCGTCGGCCAGCACGAGGCCAAGCGCGCCGTGGCCATCGCCCTGCGCAACCGCTGGCGCCGCCAGCAGCTTCCCGACGCCTTGCGCGAGGAGGTGCTGCCCAAAAACATCCTGATGATCGGCCCCACCGGCGTCGGCAAGACCGAAATCGCCCGCCGTCTGGCCAAACTGGCCCAGGCCCCTTTTCTGAAGGTGGAGGCCACCAAGTTCACCGAGGTGGGCTATGTGGGCCGCGATGTGGAACAGATCGTGCGCGATCTTCTGGAAACCGCCATCACCATGACGCGCGAGAAAATGCGCAAGCAGGTGACGGCCAAGGCCGAGCTGGCCGCCGAGGAGCGGGTGCTCGACGCCCTGGTGGGCGAGAACGCCAGCCCGGAAACCCGGCAGAAATTCCGCAAGATGCTGCGCGAGGGCGGCCTGAACGAGCGCGAGATCGAACTGCAGGTGGCCGATAATGGCGGCGGCCTGCCCACCTTCGAGATTCCCGGCATGCCCGGCACCCAGATGGGCATGCTCAATCTGAGCGACATGTTCGGCAAGGCCTTCGGCGCCCGCACCAAACCGCGCAAGATGACGGTGGCCGAAAGCTACGAGCTGCTGATCACCGAGGAAAGCGACAAGCTTCTCGACCAGGAAAAGGTGGTGAAGGAAGCCATTGCCGCCGTGGAGAACAACGGCATCGTCTTCCTGGACGAGATCGACAAGGTTTGCGCCCGTTCCGGCGAGATCAAGGGCGGCGACGTCTCGCGTGAGGGGGTGCAGCGCGATCTGTTGCCGCTGATCGAGGGCACCACCGTCAGCACCAAGCACGGCGCCGTGAAGACCGACCACATCCTGTTCATCGCCTCGGGGGCCTTCCATCTGGCCAAGCCCTCGGATCTTTTGCCCGAACTGCAGGGCCGCCTGCCCATCCGGGTGGAATTGAAGGCCTTGAGCCGCGATGATTTCGTGCGCATCCTCACCGAGCCGGAAGCCAGCCTGATCAAGCAGTACAAGGCCCTGCTGTCCACCGAGGACGTGACCCTCGATTTCGAGGCCGCGGCCATCGAGGCCATTGCCGATTATGCCGCCGAGATCAACCGCGGCGTGGAAAATATCGGGGCGCGGCGCCTGCACACGGTGCTGGAACGGCTGCTGGAGGACATCAGCTTCACCGCCACCGACAAGGCCGGCAGCACCATCGTCATCACCCCGGATCTGGTGCGCGAAACGGTGGGATCACTGGCCAAGAACGCCGATCTGTCGAAGTTCATTCTGTAAAGGAAACGGGGCCGCCGCGAGGGGGGATCGCAGGAGCGATCCCCCCCCTCGCCGGCCGTCAGTTGCTGCCGGTGCGGCGGGGATCGTTGCGCAGCACCACGTTGTTGACCACCCGCTGCACGCCGTCGATATCGCGGGCATGGGCGATCACCCGGTCCAGCTCGGCCTGGTCGCGGGCCACCCCCATCAGATAGACGGTGCCGTTCACCACATCGACGGTATAGTTGATGTTCTTGATCTGCTTGTCGAACATCAGGCGGGTGCGCAGATCGTTGGCGATCCACACATCGCTGGCATAATCGCTGATGCCCGACTGATCGGTGACCTGGATATCGTCGATCACCTGCTTGACCCCGGCGGCCTGCCAGGCCAGGCGCACCGCCTCGACCCGGGTTTCCGGCTTCTTCACACTGCCGGTCAGTTCCACCCGGCCCTCGCTGATGGTGAGACTGACGTCGCGGTACAGTTCCACGCTCTGGCGGAACCACAGATCGTTGATTTCGATGCGGATCTTGGCGTCGTTGGCGGCGGCGTCGACACCGCCGTCGGAGGCGGCGGCGGTGCCCACCCCGGCCCCGGCGCCCACCGCCAGGGTGACGGGATCGCAGGCGGCCAGCAGGGCGGGTGCGGTCAGGGCCAGAACGGCGAGGCAAACACGCTTCACGGCGATATCATCCTTATTGCAAGACGGGGCGTTGCAAACCCTTATACCTGAGACCAGGCATCAGGGATATGGACCGGCCAGCGCCAGGGCGCAACCAGCATGGCGTCGAAACGCGGATCATGGCCGGCAAAATCGGCATGCAGGGCCAGGAAGCGTTCCGCCGCCCGCACCAGCCGCCGCTGCTGGCCGGCCGAGAGGGCCGCCGCCGCCTGATCGAGGCCGGGGCGGGCCTTGACCTCGATAAAGGCCAGCACGCGGCCGCGCCGGGCGATGATATCCACCTCGCCCACCCCGCTGCCACGCCGCCCCTTGACGCCGCGCCCGACGATGCGCCAGCCCTTAAGCACCAGCGCCAGCACGCACAGGGTTTCGGCCCAGCGGCCGCGGCGGGCGGCGCGCCGCCCCCGTTCGGCGCGGCTCATGCCTCTCCTTCGGCGGCCAGGGCCAGGGCGCGGGCGTAAACCTGGCGCTTGGGCAGGC
>JAJZGK010000241.1 GCA_021798485.1 Pseudomonadota bacterium | reverse complement strand
GTCACGTCAATGGTTGGCCGGTATAAGACCTGGGGGAGAGCATCCCCTCCCCGATGGCCTCTCTTGCAGGGTTTGAGCCGGACGTCCGGCGCCACGAGACGCTTGCCGTTCCAACGGGCATTATGGGCCCTCGGGTCAAGCCCAGCCAAGACGGCTTAAGGGAGGGGCTGTGGCGCCAAGGCCCTTTTGTCGTTGTCCGCAGGGCGGTATCCCCCTCTTGTCGTCATGCGCGGGCTTGACCCGCGCATCATAAGACGGCGTCTCCCCCCACAGGGATGGCCGGGTCAAGCCCGGCCAAGACGGCTTAAGGGTCCCGTCCCAAGCGGCCCAGAAGGCCGTTCAAAGCCCCCTCGCGTTCGCCCGTCTCGTTCGCGCAAATCTAACGATCCGCCGCCACGGACAGACCCCAATCAGATGGTGCTGCAATGGGCCTGAATTTAAACCGGACAGCCCTCGGGTCAAGCCCGAGGGTGACGGATGGGACGCAGACGCTTGCCGTTCCAACCACCACGTCGTGGCCGGGCTCCGACCCGGCCATCCACGTCTTTCCGCGTGGCACAACGCCAGAGGGGGGCACTCGCCTCCAAGATCAGCGCCATGTCTGGCGCATAAACAAAAACCCCCGGGCCGAAGCCCGGGGGTTTTTCCGTATCCGGAATGAACCGGAAGCCGGATTAGAAGCGGTAGCCGACGCCAACGCCCAGCAGGATCGGATCGATCGCCACGCGAGCGGTGTCGTGCAGATTGCCGCTCTGCACGTCGGCAGTGGTGTGCAGATCGATGTACTTGACGTCGAGGTTCAGGAACCAGTTCTGAGCCACTTCGTAGTTCACACCGGCCTGCAGGGCATAGCCGACACCGTTCTTGTAGTCGACCTGGCACGAGGTGCCGGTCACGCCGCGGGTGTCGCAGTTGCTGGAGCCGTAGAAGAAGGTGTAGTTCAGGCCGGCGCCCACATAGGGGTCGAACTTGTTATGCGCCAGCGGGTGGTACTGCAGGGTCACGGTCGGGGGCAGCAGCCACACGCTGCCGAGATCCAGGTTGGCGGCGCCATGCAGGGTCACCTTATCGCGCGAGGTGCCGGCGATGGCTTCCACGGCCAGGTGATCGGTCAGGAAGTAGGAGGCGTCCAGTTCCGGGATGTAGTCGTTGCCCAGGTTGACGCTACCGTTGGTCACACCGTCATGGCCGTATTCCTGCGGCATCACGGCAACGGCGCGGGCATGCACCAAAATGTCGCCGGCGCCGACGCCGACGGTGTCGTCAGCGGCATTGGCGGCGGTGATGCCGGCGAACAGAGCGACGGCGGAGGTCAAGCACAGCAGCTTCACAGACTTCATGTTAATACCCCAAGGATTTATAAGGTTACCGGGGATAGCTATGCTCCTAACGGCGAATCCCGTCAAGATGGCTCCGTGTGATTTTCGCACGGATGTTGCATTTTCGCCACAAACGGTAAGGGCACCCTGTAGGATTAAAATCACCCCGGTACCGTGGCGCCGGGGTGTAAGAGAAAAGGAGTATGTCAAAATAGAGGGGGGATGGATTTACCTTAGGGCTTGTCGCGAAATAATCGCTCCAACCCCTAAGGTTTTATCGAACGCTTCCGCTCCGCTTCAGCGGGCGCAAGGGCCTGTTGATGCAATAATTTATCAACAGATGCCCTTAGTTTCCCTTCAGGGCGGACATCTCTTCCGGGGTCACGATATCGTAACGGGCCATGGCATTGTCCACGGTCTTGCCGGTAATGGCCCGCCACACCGCCAGCGCCTCGGGGCGGCTGTAGGGGCCGTAGGTTTCCAGCTTGTGTCCATCGGCGATGCGCTTGAAGTCGGTGCTGGCATATTCGCCACCCACCACGAACCACTGTTCGGCGCCGCTTTCGGCGGCGGGCTTGACGCGATAGCGGATCAGGGCATTGTCCACCGTTTTGCCGGTCAGGGCGCGCCAGACGTCGTGCGCCTCTTTTTCGGCGTAGGGGCCATGGCGTTCCTCGCTTTTGCCCGCGGCGATCTGCTGAAAGGTGGTGTCGGCATATTCGCCGCCAATGACGTAGAACTGCTTGCTCATCGCGTGTCTCTCTATCCTTATTCGCGCCTTGCCCTGCGGGTTATACGCTGAGGAGGCCATTATGGAAACCTGCGATTTGACAGCGGCGGCTATCCGTTTTAAGTGAGGGCCCCATGAAAGCAATTCACGTCATTGGCGGCGGTCTGGCCGGCAGCGAGGCGGCCTGGCAGATCGCCCGCGCCGGTCTTCCCGTCATTCTCCACGAGATGCGGCCGCACCGCCGTACCGAGGCTCACGCCACCGCCACCCTGGCCGAGCTGGTCTGCTCCAATTCCTTGCGCTCGGACGATGCCGATTATAATGCCGTGGGCCTGCTGCACGAGGAGCTGCGCGGCCTGGACTCGCTGATCCTGGGCCAGGCCGACCGCCACAAGGTGCCGGCGGGCGGCGCCCTGGCGGTGGACCGCGACGGTTTCGCGCAAGGGGTGGAAGAGGCCCTGGCCGCCCACCCCCTGGTGAGCATCGTGCGCGAGGAAATCGCCGGTTTGCCGCCCGAGGACTGGGCGCAGGTGGTGGTGGCCACCGGGCCGTTGACCTCGCCGGCCCTGGCCGAGGCGGTGCGCGGGCTGACCGGAGAGGAGTCCTTGAGCTTCTTCGACGCCATCGCCCCCATCGTGCACAAGGACAGCATCGATTTTTCCAAGGCCTGGTTCCAGTCGCGCTACGACAAGGGCACCGGCACCGATTACATCAATCTGCCGCTGTCGGCCGCGCAGTACGAGGCTTTCATCGACGCCCTGCTGGCCGGCGAGAAAAGCATGCCCAAGAACTGGGAGGGTACGCCCTATTTCGAAGGCTGCCTGCCCATCGAGGTGATGGCCGAGCGCGGCCGCGAAACCCTGGCCTATGGGCCCTTGAAGCCGGTGGGGCTGACCAATCCCCATGATCCCGCCGTCAAACCCCGCGCCATCGTGCAGCTGCGCCAGGACAACGCCCTGGGCACGCTCTACAACATGGTGGGGTTTCAGACCAAGCTGAAGCATGGCGAGCAACTGCGCATCTTCCGCACCCTGCCGGGGCTGGAACAGGCCGAGTTCGCCCGCCTGGGCGGCATGCACCGCAACACCTTCCTGAACAGCCCGCGCCTGCTGGATGCGCATCTGCGCCTGAAAGTCCGCCCGTCCCTTCGTTTCGCCGGGCAGATCACCGGCTGCGAGGGCTATGTGGAAAGCGCCGCCATCGGTCTGCTGGCCGGGCGCTTCGCCGCCGCCGAGGCCCTGGAGCGCCTGCCGCCGCCGCCGCCGCTCACCACCGCCCTGGGGGCGCTGCTCAATCACATCACCAACGGCGCCCGGGCCGAAAGCTTCCAGCCCATGAATGTCAATTTCGGCCTGTTCCCCGAACCGGACGACGAACGGGACGAGCGCGGCCGCCGCATCAAGGGCCGCGAGCGCAAGAAACTTTACGCCCTGCGCGCCCGCCGCGATCTGGCGGCCTGGAAGGCCGAAACCGGCGCCCTCTAAATTTTTTCAACACGCTTCGCTGGAACGGGATTATCCTGATCTAACTTCAGGTTGACGAAATCCTGTTTTTCACGCGGAGTCTGCATGGTCTGCGAGCAAAGCCACGGTTTGTCCGAAGACAGCGGCGGCGATGTCCGCCAGGGGGCCGCCCGCCTGGAGGCGGTGGTGGACGAGCTGGGCGCCTATGTTTTCACCAAGGACCGCGCCGGCCGCTACACCTATGCCAACCGGCTGGTGCGCCAGCTGTTCGGCCGGCCCTTGCAAGACATCATCGGGCATGACGACAGCCATTTTTTCGATCTGCAGCGGTCGCGCGATCTGTGCCGCAACGACCGGATGGTGCTGGAGGACGGACGGATCATCGCCGGCGAGGAAGCCAACCATGTGGCGGCCAGCGGCGAGCGGCGGGTGTACTGGACGGTGAAAAAACCGCTGTACGGTTCGGGCGGCGCCATTATCGGCCTGATCGGCATTTCCACCGATATTACCGAACGCAAGGCCTTGGAGATGGAGCTGGAACGCTCCAATCAGGAACTGGAACAGTTCGCCTATGTGGTTTCACACGATCTGCGCCAGCCCCTGCGCATGGTTCTCAGTTATCTGTCGCTGATCGCGCGACGGCTGGATGGGCGCCTGGATGCGGAAGACCGCGAGCTGATCGGCTACGCCCTGGACGGCGCCCGCCGCCTGGATGCGCTGATCCTGGGGCTTTTGGATTATGCCCGCGTCGGCCGTGGCGGTCTTGCCGGCACCGTGGCCCTGGACGAGGTAATTGCCGAGGCTTTGGGCAATCTCCACCTCTCCGTTCAGGAGGCCGGGGCGGTGGTGGAGGTGGCTCCGGCCTTCCCCGTGGTGCGGGCCGACCGCACGGAAATGATGCGTCTGTTCCAAAATCTGGTGGGCAATGCCCTGAAATACCGCGATCCCCACCGCCCCTGCCGCGTGCGCCTGGGCTGGAGCCGCGAGGATGGGCTGTGGCGGTTGATGGTGGCGGATAACGGCATCGGCATCGCGGCGCGGGATCAGGAGCGCGCCTTTGTGCTGTTCCAGCGCCTGGTTCCGGAAGACCGCTGCGAGGGAACGGGCATCGGCCTGGCGGTGTGCCGGAAGATCGTCGAACGGGCGGGCGGGCGCATCTGGATCGACTCCGAGCCGGGGCTGGGCGCCACCTTCCATTTCACCCTGCCGGTCCTGTCTTGAATTTTTACCCCACATGCGGCAGCAGATGCCGCCAGCCCTCCTGGTCGGGCGCCAGCAGGATGCGTTTATCGCGCACGATCGGCCGATAGGGCGAACCGTCGGTCAGGGCCGAATAGCCGCCGGCCTCGCCCTGGATCAGCACCCCCGCCGCATGGTCCCAGGGCTGCAGCAGGCCATAGGTGGCGAAATGCATCTCCCCTTTGGCCAGGGCCAGATAATCATGCCCGGCGCTGCCGCTGTGCACCACCTTATGCACCATGGCCCGCAAACCCGGCAGGCGGCGGCTGCCCATGGTGCCGGTCATCTCCGCCGGGCTGGCGGGCGCCGCCACCCGCAGCGGC
>JAJZGK010000240.1 GCA_021798485.1 Pseudomonadota bacterium | reverse complement strand
CGCGGCGCCGCACAGGGTATAACCCTGATCGGCCAGGGGATCGGCCAGCATCCCGGCCAGAATGGAGGTGGAGGGCAGAAACAGGATTTTGCGGAGGGCCGCCATCTTTTTTCATCGCTCATGCGGGAAAATGCGCCATGCTATCCCATATAAAGCGCTGATGACCAGATGCCACTCCGCCCCGCCCCGATGTTCCCTTCGCGCCAGCCCTCTTTTTCCCAAGGACAAAAGCCGCTATGGTGCGGCGCCCTGGCCGCGACCCGAGATCCTGATGACCCGTTCGCTGATCGTTAAGCCCGTTCCCGTTCCCCTGCCGCCCAGCGCCCTGGTGGCGGTGGACCGCGCCATTGCCGATTTGCGCCGCGGCGGCCTGATCGCCCTGACCGAGGACGGCGTGGTAACGGCCCTGGTGCTGGCCGCCGAAGGCGCCACCAGCGAGGCCCTGAAACGTTTGGCCGAAGCGGCGGGCGCGCCGCCCATGGTGGCGATGACCGGACGGCGCGCCACCGTTCTGGGCCTGGCCAGCGGGCAGAAAACCGTTTTGATGGCCGCCGAAAGCGGGTTGACCTCGTCGCATGTGCTGTCGCTGGCCGATCCCTTGGACCGCCGCGACCCCACCCCCGATCTGGCGCCCCGGCCGGCCCCGGCCTGGGCCGAGGCGGCGGTGGCCCTTTGCAAGCTGGCCCGCCTGCTGCCGGCGGCGGTGGTGGCGGCCACCGATCGGCCGCAGCCCGGCCTCTTTACCGTCGGCGCCGAGGATCTGCTGGCCTATCAGCAGAACGCCTCGCGCTCACTGCGCCGGGTGGCCGAGGCGCGGGTGCCGCTGGAAGACGCCGAAAACGCCCGTATCGTCGCCTTCCGGCCCGCCGATGGCGGCATCGAGCATCTGGCCATCGTCATCGGCAGTCCCGACCGCGACGCTCCGGTGCTGACCCGTCTGCATTCCGAATGTTTCACCGGCGATCTTTTGGGCTCGCTGCGCTGCGATTGCGGCGATCAGCTGCGCGGCGCCATCGCCCAGATTTCCCAGGCCGGCGGCGGCGTGCTGCTGTATCTGGCCCAGGAAGGGCGCGGCATCGGCCTGGTCAACAAGCTGCGCGCCTACGAGCTGCAGGATATCGGTTTCGATACCCTGGACGCCAATCTGCAGCTCGGCTTCGACGACGACGAGCGGGTGTATCTGCCCGCCGCCGAGATGCTGCGGCTTTTGGGCATCCGCCGCGTGCGGCTGATGACCAATAATCCGGCCAAGGTCAGCGGCCTGGCCCAGCATGATATCGAGGTGACGGAACGGGTGCCGCATATTTTCCCGTCCAACGGCCACAACGAAAAATATCTGCGCACCAAGGCCACCCGCTCGGGCCACCTGTTCTGATGGGCAGGCTTTGCCGGGCAAAAAGCGGCCGGGCTTGCCGGGTGGTAAGCTAAAGCGTTGAAATTTCAAAAGAGGGATTTTGGCATAAGGCTTGCATTTATCCTGCCGGATGAAACCCCCGTGCCGGATGCCCGCCATGTCAGAATCCGCTATCGTCGTCACACCGTCGCCGGTGACAGCTCCGCCCCAGGCCTCTTCCGGCCAGACCGCCGCCTCCGCGGGCGGCAAGGGGCATGTGCAGGCCTGGCATGATAAGGATGGCCCCGGTTTCTCGGATATTCTCGATGCCATCAATCCGCTGCAGCATATTCCGATCATCAGCACGCTGTACCGCCATCTGACCGGCGATACCGAAGGGGCGGCCTCCACCCTGGCGGGCGGCACCGCCTATGGCAGCCTGCTGGGCATGGCCAGCAATGCCGTTCTGGGCGGGATCATCGGCCTGGGCGTGGGATTGGTGGATGTGGTGGTGCGCGACGCCACCGGCGAGGATATCGGCGAGCATATTTACAATACCCTGTTCGGTTCGGACGGCGACGGCGCCAAAACGGCGCAAAGCGGCAATACGGCCGGCGGTCCCCAAACCGCCGCCGCCGCCTCACCCGTCGGCGACGAGCCGCCGGCCCCCGCCGCCGCGCCGCCGGTGCCGGTGCAAACCCTGGACACGACGCTTGCCGCCGCCGCTCCAGCCGCCGCCGCCACGCCCGCCCAGGGAGATGGAACGGCGGCGAAGCTGAGCGATGTCGTGCAGGAAGGTTCCTATCTGGTGTTCGGCGGCAGCGAGACGCCGATCACGGTGAACCGCACTCCCACCTCGCTGCTGCCCTCCCGCCAGGCCGCCGCGCCGCAGGCCGTGGCCACGCCGGTTTTCCAGACCGCCGAGGCCGCCACCGGCCTTTCGGCCCGCCAGGGGGATTATGTGGTGTTCGGCGGCAGCCAGGATGCCCCGGCGGCGCCCTCTGCCGCTCCGTCCACCGCCGCGGTGGCTGCCGCGTCTGCCACGGCTGCGGCGCCCGCCGCCACAAGCCCGGAGGCCAGTGAAACGCCGATGCAGGCGGCGGCGCAAAGCGCCGGCAATGGCGCTGAAGCCGCTTTCGCGCAAACTCAGCCGCATCTGAAGCCGCTGCCGCCGCGCCGGGCGCCGATGATGCCCTCGCCCCTTTTGCCGCAGCCCACCACCGGCCCCGCCGCCGTGGGCCGGGGCCAGTCGCAGGCCGTCAACAATCCGGCGCCCAAGGCGCCGCCCAACGACTGGTTCGCGCAAACCTTCAACCAAAACATGGATAAACTGGACCGCATGCAGGCCAGCAACGGCGCCGCCGCCTATCAGTCGGCGATGCCGGTGAACTGAGCCGGACGGCATGGATCTTCTGGTTGGGCCCGATGGCACCGCCCTGTTGGGCGGCCGGCGTTTCGCCTGCGCCCTGGGCCGCGCCGGCATGGTGGCCGAGAAGCGCGAGGGCGATGGCGGCACTCCGGTGGGGGTGTTTCCGGTGCGCCGGGTCTATTACCGCCCCGACCGCCAGCCCCCTCCCGTCACCGCGCTGCCGGTGCAGGCGATAACCCCCGCCGACGGCTGGTGCGATGATCCGGCCCATGCCGATTATAACCGCGCCGTCACCCTGCCCCATGCCGCCCGCTGCGAACAGCTGTGGCGCCAGGACGGCCTTTACGATCTGCTGCTGGTGATCGGCCATAACGATGATCCGCCCCGCCCCGGGGCCGGCAGCGCCATTTTTCTGCATGTGCGCCACCCCGACGGCACGCCCACCCAGGGGTGCGTGGCCTTCGCCATCGAGGATTTGCGGACAATTCTGAAAAATCTGACTCCGGACAGCAAAATCCAAATAAAACCGGCTTGAGCATAGGGAAAACCCTCCTCATGATGTCAGGATAAAAATCCTCATCACAGGAGGGGCAGGTGCGTCTGGGGAAATATCTGCTTGCGGGGCTCTTTATCCCGTTAATGGGGGGCGGTTTCTTCGCGGGGGCGAACGAAATTCCGTCATATCTCGAAATTTCTGCTGGAACCTGGGAAACCTTGCGTCCAAACCGTACCGAACCGGAGGTGGACCTGACCTACCGTTCCAATATGGAGCTTTGGGTGGCGCGGCCGCAGGTGGGGGTTTTGGCGGCGCGCGACGGCGACTATTATACCAACCGCCCAATGAATTGACCGGTTGGTATCAGTTGCCACCGACGGAGCGGACCCACCGGGTATGAAACTGCTGGTAAGCCGCCTGACCTGGTTTCTTTCTAGAGCGGCGGCGGGCGGCGCCCGAAGATGGCGGTGCCCACCCGCACATGGGTGGCGCCCTGGCGGATGGCCTGCGGGTAATCGCCGCTCATGCCCATGCTGAGCCCGGCAATGCCGTTGCGGGCGGCGATGGCCGCCAGCAGGGCGAAATGCGCGGCGGGATCCTCGGCCGCCGGCGGAATGCACATCAGCCCGGCCGGATCCAGGCCGTAGCGCTGCCGGCATAAGGCGATCAGGGCATCGGCGCCGGCGGGGGCCACGCCGGCCTTCTGCGGCTCGGCGCCGGTGTTGACCTGAATGAAAATCTCCAGCCGCCGGCCCTGGCGGGCCATTTCCTCGGCCAGGGCGCGGGCCAGCTTCTCGCGGTCCACGGTTTCGATGGCGTCGAACAGGGCCACCGCCTCGCGCACCTTGTTGCTTTGCAAGGGCCCGATCAGATGCAGGCGCAGATCGGGCCAAACGGCGCGTAAGGCCGGCCATTTTTCCGCCGCCTCCTGCACGCGGTTTTCCCCGAACAGGCGGTGCCCGGCCTCCAGCAGCGGGCGGATGCGCTCGGCCGGGTGGGTTTTGCTCACCGCCACCAGCGCCACCTCCTCGGCGCGGCGTCCGGCGGCCTGGGCGGCCTCGGCCAGTTCGGCCCGCACCTGGCGCCACTGCGCCACCACGTCGGCATGATCAAGGGAGGGGGAAACGGCGGGGGAAAACTCGGCCACGATGGCAAGGGTCCATGCTAGGGTTGCATCCATGCCCAGCCTAGCAGACTTGTCCCGCCGCCTCAATTTACGCCACCGCCGCCACGGCGGGCGGGGCCGGCTGACGGCGCTGCTGCTCAGCGATCCCGAACGGCTGCCCGATCCGGCGCCGCTGCTGGCGCGGCTGCCGCCGGGCGCCGCGGTGATTTTGCGGGCCTATGATGATCCCGGCCGCGCGGAAAGGGCGGCCAGGTTGGCGGTAGCGTGCCGGGCGCGGCGTTTGCGTCTGCTGGTGGCCGATGATTTCGCCCTGGCGGTCCGGCTGCGTGCCGGGCTGCATCTGCCGGAGCACCGGGGCCGGGCGGCTTTAAGCCGGGTGCGGCTATGGCGGCGCCGGGGCAACGGGCCGCTGAGCATGGCGGCGCATGGCCGTGCCGCCCTGGCCCGCGCCGCCGCCCTGGGCTGCGACGCGGCGCTGCTGTCGCCGGTTTTCACCACCGGCAGCCATCCGGGAGCGCCCGCCCTGGGGCTGCTGCGGCTGCGGTCCTTGCTGAAGGGGGCGGCTTTGCCGGTGTACGCCCTGGGTGGCCTTACGCCGACGCGGGCGCGGGCTCTCTGCGGCTGCCGACTGGCCGGATTGGCGGGAATTTCGGGGTTTTAATACCGGCCAACCATTGAAGTGACTCGTTGGCCGGTCTCCAGCGAGCATTGAGCGAGCGGCCAAGGCGGCGGATGCCGCCGCCCGGCGAGGGACGATACAACC
>JAJZGK010000239.1 GCA_021798485.1 Pseudomonadota bacterium | reverse complement strand
TGGCCATCTGGGCCGGGATCACCAGATCGCCTTCGTTTTCGCGGTCCTCGTCATCCACCAGGATGAACATGCGGCCCTGACGCGCCTCTTCGATGATCTCTTCGATGGGCGACATATATTCATGAAATTGCGACACGGTCGGTCAGTCCTTTTCGAGCAGCCGCGCAACATAGCGCGCCAGCATGTCGATTTCCATATTCACCAGCGAGCCTTCGACATAACGGCCGAAGGTGGTCACGGTCTGGGTATGCGGGATGATATTGACACCGAAACGGTCGCCTTCAACCTCGTTCACCGTCAGCGACACCCCATCCAGCGCCACCGATCCCTTGGGGGCCACGAATTTCTTCAAGGAGTCCGGGGCCTGGAAGGTATAGCGCAGCGATTCGTTCTCAGGCCGGATCGAAACCACGCGGGCCACGCCGTCCACATGGCCGGACACGATATGGCCGCCCAGTTCGTCGCCCACCCGGGTGGGACGCTCCAGATTGACGCGGTCGCCGGCCTTCCAGCCGCCCAGGGTGGTTTTGGCGATGGTTTCCGCCGAGGCCTGCACCTCGTACCAATCCGCGCCCTTGGCCACCACCGTCAGGCAGATGCCGTTATGGGCGATGGAGGCGCCCAGGGGCACGTTCGCCAGATCATAGGCGGTGCGCAGCCGCAGGGTGACATCACCCTTGCCTTTTATTTCAAGAACTTCACCAAGGTCGCTCACAATTCCAGTGAACATCAGACGTCATCCCTCGTCAGGAATTCAAACAGATCGTCGCCGAATTCGGCAACCGACAATCGGGTAAAGCGGGGCGCCCCGTCCAACTGATCCACACCGAAGGCGACGGCGGCGGGCACGCCGTCGCCGCCGATGAGCATGGGGGCGCGGAACCAGGCCAGGCGGTCCACCAGATCATGGCGCAGCAGCGCCGCCGACAGATGGGCGCCGCCCTCCACCAGCACGCGCGTCAGCCCGCGCCGGCCCAGGGCGGTGAAGACGGCGGCAAGATCCACCCCCTCCTCGCCCGCCGGCACCTCGATGACCTCGACGCCGCAGCGGCTGTAGGCCTCCAGTCGTTCGACCGGATTGCCCTCGGCGGTGATCAGCCAGGTGGGCACCCGGCGGGCATCGGCCACCAGGCGGGCGGTCAGCGGCAGGCGCAGACGGCTGTCCACCACCAGGCGCACCGGCGAACGATGCTGCAGGCCCGGCAGGCGGCAGGTCAGATCGGGATCATCGACAATGGCGGTGGTGGACCCCACCATGATGGCGTCGGCCTCGGCGCGCAGGCGATGCCCGGCCTCGCGGGCCCTGGCGCCGGTAATCCATTGGCTGTGACCGCTGCCGGTGGCGATGCGGCCATCGAGCGAGGTGGCGGCCTTCAAGGTGATCAGGGGGCGTCCGTGGTTGATGCGGCTGAAGAAGCCGGCGTTCAGCTCGGCCGCCTCCTCGCGGCAGATCCCCAGATCCACCTCCAGCCCGGCCTGGCGCAGCAGAGCCAGGCCTCGCCCGGAAACGCGGGGATCGGGATCATCCACCGCCACGCAGACGCGGCGCACCCCGGCGCGGATCAGCGCCTCGGCGCAGGGCGGGGTTTTGCCGTGATGGCTGCAGGGTTCCAGGGTGACATAGGCGGCAGCCCCTCGCGCCGCCGCTCCGGCCTGGGCCAAAGCCAGGCTTTCGGCATGGGGGCGCCCGCCGGGCGCGGTCCAGCCGCGCCCCACCACCCGGCCGCCGCCAACCAGCACGCAGCCCACCGCCGGATTGGGCCACACCTGTCCCAGGCCGCGCCGCGCCAGCCCCAGGGCCGCCCGCATATGGGCGAGGTCAGTCGTCGAGATCGGACTCGCCACCGGGCTTTCCAATGAAATGCTTGCCGACGAAATCTTCGAAATCCTTGGCTTCGCGGAAATTGCGGTAAACGGAGGCGAACCGCACATAGGCCACCTGATCGAGGGCGGCCAGGGCCTCCATCACAAGTTCGCCGATGGTGGCGGTGGGGATTTCGCTTTCGCCGCTGCTTTCCAGCCGGCGCTGAATGGAGTTGACGATGCGCTCCACCCGGTCGGGATCGACGGGGCGCTTCCTGACGGCGATGGCGATGGAGCGGGCCAGCTTGTCGCGGTCGAACACGCTGCGCTGGCCGTTCTTCTTCACCACGATCAGTTCGCGCAGTTGTACCCGTTCGAAGGTGGTGAAGCGCGATCCGCATTGCGGGCAGGACCGGCGGCGGCGGATGGCCGCGTTATCGTCGGTGGGACGGGAATCCTTCACCTGGGTATCGTCATGACCGCAAAAAGGACAACGCATTGCTCTCTTCCCCCCTGAAAAAGGCTTCCGGCGGGGCCGGAAGCCTTTTTACCCTAAAATCAGGACTGATAGATCGGGAACCGCTGGCACAAGACCCGCACGGCGGCCCGGGCCTTGGCCTCGGCGGCCGAGTTATCCTCGGGCGAGGCGGCGAGGCCGTCCAGCACGTCGCCGATCAGATTGCCCACCTGCACGAATTCCTCCACCCCGAAGCCGCGGCTGGTGGCGGCGGGAGAGCCCAGGCGCACGCCCGAGGTGATGGTGGGCTTTTCCGGATCGAAGGGAATGCCGTTCTTGTTGCAGGTCATCCCCGCCCGCTCCAGGCTGGCCTCGGCGGCCTTGCCGGTCAGGCCCTTGGGGCGCAGATCCACCAGCATCAGATGGGTGTCGGTGCCGCCCGAAACGATGGCCAGGCCGCGCTGCACCAGGGTGGCGGCCAGGGCGGCGGCGTTTTCCTTCACCGCCTGGGCGTAAAGCTTGAACTCGGGGCGCAGCGCCTCGCCGAAGGCCACCGCCTTGCCGGCGATGACATGCATCAGGGGTCCGCCCTGAATGCCGGGGAAGATGGCCGAGTTGAACTTCTTGCCGAGATCGGCGTCGTTCGACAGGATCATGCCGCCGCGCGGGCCGCGCAGGGTCTTATGGGTGGTGGTGGTCACCACATGGGCGTGCGGCAGCGGGCTCGGATGCACGCCGCCGGCCACCAGACCGGCGAAATGGGCCATATCCACCATGAAATAGGCGCCGACCGCATCGGCAATGGCGCGGAAGCGGGCGAAATCGATCTCGCGCGGATAGGCCGAGCCGCCGGCGATGATCAGCTTGGGCTTATGCTCCTTGGCCAGAGCCTCCACCTGTTCGTAATCGATGCGGTGATCGTCGGGGCGGACACCGTAGGACACCGCCTTGAACCATTTGCCCGACATGTTGGGGGCGGCGCCGTGGGTCAGATGGCCGCCGGCGGCCAGGTTGAGGCCGAGGAAGGTGTCGCCCGGCTGCAGCAGGGCGAAGAACACCGCCTGATTGGCCTGCGAACCGGAATTGGGCTGCACATTGGCATAAGCGCAGCTGAAAAGCTGCTTGGCGCGGGCGATGGCCAGGTCCTCGGCCACATCCACGCATTCGCAGCCGCCGTAATAGCGTTTGCCGGGATAGCCTTCGGCATATTTATTGGTCAGCACCGACCCTTGAGCCTCCAGCACCGCCTTCGAGACGATGTTTTCCGAGGCGATCAGCTCGATCTGGTCCTGCTGGCGGCTCAGCTCCTTGCCGATGGCGGCGAACAGATCCGGATCGGTCGAGGCCAGAGCGGCCCCGAAAAAGCGCTGCAGGGTTGCCTTGTCGGTCGACATGTAAAATCCTTCCTTCTCTCAGCTCATCTTGGCGACGCGCGCGGCGTGCCGTCCGCCCTCGAAGGCGGTTTCCAGGAAAATCTTCAGGCAGTCCTTGGCCACTTCCACCCCCAGGGTGCGGCCGCCGAAGACGATGACGTTGGCATCGTTATGCTGGCGGCAGAGGCGGGCGCCGAAGGCGTCGTGCACCAGGGCGGCGCGCACATGGGCGTGGCGGTTGGCGGCGATGCTGATGCCGATGCCGGTGCCGCACACCAGAACGCCGCGGGCGGCGCGGCCCTCGTTCAGAGCGGCGGCCATGGCATCGGCGTAATCGGGGTAATCCACCGAAGCCGTGCCGTCGGTGCCGAGGTCCAGCACGCCGTAGCCCTGCCGGATCAGCTCTTCCTTGAGGAGGGTTTTAAGTTCGAGGCCGCCGTGATCGGAGGCCAGGGCGATGATGTCTTTGGTCATGACGACAGTATAAGCCCGCAAAAGGAGTAACGGCGCTACTTACCATATCTTGCCCGCCATTGCCACTGCGCACCACCATATTCCGGTGATTCGGCCCGGCCCGCCGGGTGTGAAAAAGCATTCTCCCAGAACGCGCCGGCAGTGCCCCAGGGATTCACATGACCGAGTCTTAATGTCGATAGGATAGGGGTTATTATACCTATAACACAAAAATTATAACCAAAAGGATATGAGTATTCGCGCAGCGTTCAGTGGTGCGGGATGCTGGCACCAGCAATAAGGGCTCTGCACATCTTTACTGGGGAATGATAATCTGAAAGAAATCATTATTGAATTTCCCCGCAATAGCATTGACAGCGCACTGTAGCTATGCATATTTATGAGCCTATTATATGAACCTAGCTGGGTCGGGATCAGCATGACCGAGAATATCGTGGAAAAAGTGTCGCGTGACGACATCCTGCGGATGGCCGTCGATGTGGTTGCTGCCTATGTCAGTAAGAATCCCCTGCCGGCTGGACAGATCTCCGAAGTGATTCACACCGTTTACAATTCTCTCAGCCAGCTGGACAGCCAGCCGGCCGAGCCGAAGGCCGAGGCGCCGCGTCCGGCCGTGTCGGTGAAGCGGTCGGTGCATCCCGACTACATCGTCTGTCTGGAAGATGGCAAGAAACTGAAGATGCTGAAGCGGCATCTGCGCACCACCTACAACATGACCCCGGACGAATACCGCGCCAAGTGGGGCCTGCCGGCGGATTATCCGATGGTGGCGCCCAATTACGCCGCGCAGCGTTCGGATTTCGCCAAGAAGATCGGCCTGGGCCGCAAGGTGGATGATGTTTCGGATGACCGCCGCGGCCGCCGGCCGCGCGTCGCCAAGTAATACCGGCCAACCATTGAAGTGACTCGTTGGCCGGTATCCAGCGAGCATTGAGCGAGCGGCCAAGGCGGCGGATGCCGCCGCCCGGCGAGGGACGATACAACCGGTCAATTCATTGGGCGGTTG
>JAJZGK010000238.1 GCA_021798485.1 Pseudomonadota bacterium | reverse complement strand
GGCGGGAGGGCAGCAGGCGATGGAGCAGCGATTTCAGCATGGCGCAGTATAGCGCCGGTGCGCTGGCGCGGTTTGGAGGAAGGCTTCCCGGAGCGGCGGCGGCGGCGTGATGGAAGGCTGGGCGTCTTGTCCGCATCATCTTGCAGGGAAAACCGTCATGGACGTGAAGGAAGCCTCGGAGGCCTTGTCGGAAGCCTCTGAAAAGAACCGTTTTCTGATTATTCTGATCAGCGTGATGGCCGTGCTGCTGTCGCTGGTGGAAATGAGCGCCAGCAGCGAGCTTGGCCAGTCTTCGGCCCATAACATCGCCGCCTCCGATCTCTGGGCCTTTTTTCAGGCCAAATCCACCCGCGAAACCACCCTGAAAACCGCCGCCGACGGCATGGAAACCCTGCTGGCCGCCGGTCTTTCTCCGGATCAGGCCCAGCTGTTGCAGCGTAAGATCGGGCAATGGCGCAGCACCGCCGAACGCTACGAAAGCGATCCCGCCACCGGCGAGGGCCGCAAGGAGATCCGCCAGCGGGCCCTGGCGGCGGAGCGCGCGCGCGACCGTGCCGCCGCTCTGGACGAGCGTTTCGAGTTCAGCGCCGCCCTGCTGCAGATCGCCCTGGTTTTATGCTCGGCGGCGGTGATGGTGGGGGGATGGGTGCTGACCTTCGGCGCCATCGGCCTGGGCGCCCTGGGCACGGCGCTGGGCCTGTGGGGCTGGCTGGGGATCTTCCTGCAGTAACAGGATGGGTTGCGCCCCGGCGGCGGCGGGTGGTAATTTCCGCACTTCGCAACGGCAGCCTCCGCCGCCCGTCCGGGTGGCGGAGGTTTGGCCGTTCCTTCCAAGAGCTATAGAGAGCGACCCTCATGTCCCTGGACAAAGCCACCGTCAGGACCATCGCCAATCTGGCGCGTCTGGAGGTGCGCGACGATGAGCTGGACCATCTGGCCGGCGAATTGTCGAACATCATGACCTTCGTCGAGCAACTGTCCGAAGTGAACACCGACGGCGTGCAACCCATGACCAGCGTGGCGGCCCTGAGCCTGCCGCGCCGCGCCGACGTGGTGACGGACGGCAACTGCCGCGACAAGGTGCTGGCCAACGCGCCCGAGCAGCAGGACGGTTTCTTCCTGGTTCCCAAGGTGGTGGAATAGTCATGAGCAAGCTCGTTTCCCTGACCATGGCCGAGGCCCGCAAGGGCCTGGCGGCCAAGGAGTTCACCGCCGTGGAGCTGGTGGACGCCCATATCCTTCAGGCCGAGAAGGCCCGGCCCCTGAACGCCTTCGTCACCGAAACCTTCGAGGCCGCCCGCGCCCAGGCCGCCGCCTCGGATCAGCGTTTGGCCAAGGGCCAGGCCGGGGCCATGGAAGGCCTGCCCATCGGCATGAAGGATCTGTTCTGCACCGAGGGCGTGCGCACCACCGCCTGCTCGAAGATCCTGGAAAACTTCGTGCCGCCCTATGAATCCACCGTTTCGGCCAACCTGAAGAAGGCCGGGGCCGTGGTGCTGGGCAAAACGGCGCTGGACGAGTTCGCCATGGGCTCCTCCAACATGACCAGCGCCTTCGGCGCGGTGGAAAACCCCTGGAAGCGCCGCTCCGATCCCGCCGCCCGCCTGGTGCCCGGCGGTTCGTCGGGCGGTTCGGCCGCCGCCGTGGCCGCCCGCACGGTGATGGGCGCCACCGGCACCGATACCGGCGGCTCCATCCGTCAGCCCGCCGCCTTCTGCGGCATCACCGGCATCAAGCCCACCTACGGCCGCTGCTCGCGCTGGGGGGTGATCGCCTTCGCCTCGTCGCTGGATCAGGCCGGTCCCATGGCCCGCACCGTGCGCGACTGCGCCATCATGCTGGGGGCCATGGCCGGGCACGATCCCAAGGACAGCACCTCGGCGCCGGTGGCGGTGCCCGATTTCGAGGCGGCGCTCTCGGGCGACGTGCGCGGCCTTAAGGTGGGGATTCCGCGCGAATACCGCCCCGATGGCCTGTCGGACGAGGTTCAGGCCCTGTGGGACAAGGGCATCGCCCTGTTGAAGGCCGCCGGCGCCACCCCGGTGGAGATCAGCCTGCCCCATACCAAATACGCCCTGCCCACCTATTACATCGTGGCGCCGGCGGAATGCTCGTCCAATCTCGCCCGCTACGACGGCCTGCGCTACGGCCGCCGCGTGGATGGTAAAAGCCTGGACGAGATGTACGCCAAGTCCCGCGCCGCCGGGTTCGGCTCCGAGGTGCGCCGCCGCATCCTGATCGGCACCTATGTGCTGTCGGCGGGCTATTACGACGCCTACTACGCCAAGGCGCAGAAGGTGCGCCGCCTGATCGCCGAGGATTTCACCAAGGCCTTCCAGACGGTGGATGTGATCCTGACCCCCACCGCTCCCTCGGCGGCCTTCGGGATCGGCGAAACCGACGATAATCCGGTCACCATGTGGCTGAACGACGTCTTCACCATCCCCACCAGCCTGGCCGGTTTGCCCGGCCTGTCGCTGCCGGCCGGCCTGTCGGCCGACGGTCTGCCGCTGGGGCTGCAACTGATCGGCCGTCCCTTCGACGAGGAGACGGTGCTGCGCGTTGCCGATGTGATGGAAAAGGCGGTCGGCTTCGATGCCGTGCCGGCCTTCGTGGAGGGCTGAGGATTATGGCTTACGTGATTGAAGGCGAAACCGGCGATTGGGAACTGGTGATCGGCCTTGAGGTGCACGCCCAGGTGACCAGCAACTCCAAGCTGTTCTCGGGCGCCGCCACCGATTTCGGCGCCGAGCCCAACACCCAGGTGTCGCTGGTGGATGCCGCCATGCCCGGCATGCTGCCGGTGATCAACGAAAAGTGCGTGGAACAGGCGGTGCGCACCGGCCTGGGCCTGAAGGCCCGGATCAATCTGACCTCGGTGTTCGCCCGCAAGAACTACTTCTACGCCGATCTGCCGCAGGGCTATCAGATCAGCCAGTTCGAGTTTCCCATCGTCGGCGAGGGCGAGGTGATCCTCGACATGCCCGACGGCTCCAGCCGCACCGTGGGCATCGAACGGCTGCATCTGGAGCAGGATGCCGGCAAGTCGCTGCACGATCAGCATCCCAGCAAGTCGTTCATCGATCTGAACCGCGCCGGCGTGGCCCTGATGGAGATCGTCTCCAAGCCGGATATGCGCAGCCCGGAAGAGGCGGCGGCCTATGTGACCAAGCTGCGCTCCATCCTGCGCTATCTCGGCACCTGCGACGGCAACATGGCCGAAGGCTCCATGCGCTGCGACGCCAACGTTTCGGTGCGCAAGGCCGGCGAGCCCTACCGCACCCGCGCCGAGATCAAGAACGTCAACTCCATCCGCTTCCTGCAGCAGGCCATCGAGTATGAGGCCCGCCGCCAGATCGATGTGTATGAAGAGGGCGGCCAGGTGGTGCAGGAAACCCGCCTGTGGGATTCCTCGAAGGGTGAAACCCGCTCCATGCGCAGCAAGGAGCAGGCGCACGACTACCGCTACTTCCCCGATCCCGATCTGCTGCCGCTGGTGCTGGAGCAGGCCTTCGTGGACCATATCAAGGCCGGCCTGCCGGAACTGCCCGACGAAAAGAAGGAGCGGTTCATCAAGGAGTACGGCCTCTCCACCTACGATGCCGGGGTGCTGGTGGCCGAACAGGCCAACGCCGACTTCTTCGAGGCGGTGGCCCGGGGCCGCGATCCCAAGCTGGCCTGCAACTGGGTGATGGGCGATTTCGCCGCCGCCCAGAACCGCCTGGGCCGCAGCATCGAGGATCCGGTGGTGAGCGCCGCCGATCTGGGCGGTCTGGTGGACCTGATCGCCGACAACACCATCTCGGGCCGCATCGCCAAGGAGGTGTTCGAGCTGATGGTGGAGAGCGGCAAGCCGCCGGCCCTGATCGTCGAGGAAAAGGGCCTGAAGCAGGTGACCGATACCGGCGCCATCGAGGCCGCCATCGAGGCCGTGCTGGCCGCCAATCCCGACAAGGTGGCCGATTACAAGGGCGGCAAGGACAAGCTGTTCGGCTTCTTTGTCGGCCAGGTGATGAAGAGCACCGGCGGCAAGGCCAATCCGGCCCTGGTGAACGACATTCTGAAGGCCAAACTGGCCTGACGGGGGATCGTTGCCCAAAGCCCCCCGCAGGTGCCCTGCGGGGGGCTTTTTGCATGGAAAGACGAGATGGGACTGCGGATCAGACGGGAGTTCGCCACCGGCCTGCGGGCGGCGGTGCCGGTGATGCTGGGCTATCTGCCCATCGCCTTTTCCTTCGGGCTGGCGGCGCACGGCGCCGGTCTGCCGGCCTGGACGGCGGCGCTGATGTCGGCCCTGGTTTATACCGGGGCCGGGCAGTTCGCGGCGCTGGGCATGCTGGGGGCGGGGGCGCCGCTGCCCGAGATCGTGCTGGCGGTGCTGTTCATGAACCTGCGCCACGTGGTGCTTAATCTGGCGCTGCTGCCGCGCCTTAAGCCGCAATCGCTGTGGCGGCGGGCCGTGGTGGCCATGGGGGTGACCGACGAAACCTTCGCCGTGGCCGCCTTCAGCCACGATCCGGCCCTCACCCGCCTGCCGGGGCTGGTGGGGCTTAATTGCGGGGCCTGGCTGTCGTGGAGCCTGGGCACGCTTCTGGGCGGCTGGGCGGCGCTGCTGGTGCCGCGCGCCGTCAACGATGCCATGGCGGTGATGCTCTACGGCCTGTTCATCGGCCTGCTGGTGCCGGTGGTGCGCAAGGCGCCGCGCGGGCTTCTGGTGGCGGTGGCGGCCATGGCGATCCATGTGGCCTGCCGCCGGCTGATGGCGCCGGGCTGGGCTTTGGTCTGCGCCATCGTGGCCGGGGCCGCCGTGATCTGGCTGCTGCCCGAACGGCGGGGAGAGACCTTATGAGCGCCCCCTGGCCGCTGATCCTGTCGCTGAGCGCCGTCACCCTGGCGCCGCGCCTGCTGCCGGCCCTGTGGGGGCAGCGCTTCGCGCCGCCGCGCTGGTTCCGCCGCTGGCTGGACGCCGTGCCCTATGCCGCCCTGGGGGCGCTGATCTTCCCCGGCATCCTGACCGCCGATCCGAAAACCCCGCTGACCGGCCTGGCCGCCGGCGCCGCCGCCCTGCTGGCGGCGGGCCTGCGCTTGCCGGCCTATGCCGCCGCCATCGCCTCGGTGCTGGCGGCCACCCTGGTGCAGACGCTGCGCTGACCCCGGC
>JAJZGK010000237.1 GCA_021798485.1 Pseudomonadota bacterium | reverse complement strand
AGGGGCCGTGGCGCAGAGTCCTGTATCAGTGCCACCGACGGAGCGGACCCACCGGGTATGAAACTGCTGGTAAGCCGCCTGACCTGGTTTCTTTCTAGATGGCGCTGCCGGGAGCCAGGCTGGCGGGCGGCGAAGACAGCGGGCGGGCGGGCAGGGCGCCGCCCAGTGTACGGCCCTGGGCGATCTGTTCCAGCGCCGCCGGATTGAGGATCATCGAGGTGCCGTCGAAGGCGGGGTTAAGGATGATGCCGTCGCGCTGCAGCTGATGCAGGGCGCGGGAAATGGTTTCCACGCGCAGGCCCAGGCAGTCGGCGGCCAGGCTGATGCGCAGCGGCAGGTCCAGGCGGCGGCGCTGCAAATGCATCAGAAACGAGGCCACGCGTTCCAGGGCGGTTTTGCGGCCCAGATCCAGCATGGCGGCCATGGCGGCGGCCAGATGCGCCTCGGCGGCCAGCCGCAGGGTGCGGGGCGGCAGGGCGGCCAGGGGCCATTCGGCCACCAGGGCGGGCGACAGGCAGGCGGCGGCGCAATCGCGGCGGCCGCAAACCGGCAGTCCGAAATAATCGCCGGCGGTGAGAACGGCCAGAATTTGCCGTCGCTGGCCGGGCAGGGTTTTGAACAGAAGAATATGGCCGCTTTCCACACGGAAAACCGTGTCGGCCTCGGCCTGGGCGGAAAACAGCGTTTCGCCGAGATCGAGTGTGCGGAAGGTGGGGGATGCCGGGTGGGTCATGCGGGTGTTTCCGAGAAAAAAAGCGCCGGGATCGCTCCCGGCGCTTCGTTTCGGACAAGGTTACTTGCCGCCGCCCAGCGAGTGGACGTACACGGCCAGTTCCTTGATGGTGGTGTCGTTGAAGCGTTCGGACCAGGCCGGCATGGCGCCCATCTTCGGGTGCTTGACCTGAGAGATGATCTCGGCCTTCTGATCCTTGCCCTTGTAGAGCCACAGGCCCGAGGCCAGCGCCGGAGCGCCGACGGCGGTGTTGCCTTCACCGGCCGCGCCATGACAGGCGTAGCAGTTGTTGTTGGTGAAGATGGCCTTGCCGCGCGTGGCGGCCGCCGCGTCCTGGGAGCTGTGCGACAGCGACAGCACATACTCGGCCAGATCCGACAACTGCGCGTCGTTCAGGGCGTCGCCGCCGCCGAACGCCGGCATCACGCTCTGGTGCGAGTTGGGGTTGGCGTTGCGGACACCATAGGTGATGGTGGTCTTGATTTCATCCAGCGTGCCGCCCCACAGCCAGTGATCGGAGGCCAGGGCCGGGAAGCCATAGCCGCCGACACCGCCGACACCGTGACAGGCCGCGCAGGTATCCTTGAACACCGAAGCGCCGCCCGCCAGGGCGAAGTTCAGCAGATCGGGATCCTTGACGATGTCTTCCAGCGAAGCGTTCTTGATCTTCGACAGGTAGACCTGCTTGGCGGCGTTGGCCTTTTCCAGATCCTGCACCAGCTGCGACCGGGCGTGCCAGCCGAAGGTGCCGGCCCAGTAGCCGTGCATGGTGGGCCAGCTGGGGTAAACGATCCAGTAGCCGATGGCCCAGACGATCGTCGACAGGAACACCCAGACCCACCATTTCGGCAGCGGCGTGTTCAGTTCCTTAATGCCGTCCCACTCGTGGCCAGTGGTGTACTGGCCGGAGACGGTATCCTTCTCAACATTGGTCGCCATCTTTAGCGCTCCTCGTTGTCTTCATTCCCGGACCGGCCGCGACGCACGGCCCGGGAAATTCATCGCGCAATCCCCTTGAAGAGGGGCAGGAAGGCCCCGGCGAACCGGGGTCTTGCCGCCGCCGTCTTAGCGGATCGCATCCGGCTTCATGGTGGAGAAGTCGACCATGGTCCCCAGCACCTGCAGGTACGCGATCAGAGCGTCCATTTCGGTGACGGAGGTGCTGGTCTTATCCTTCTTGCCCAGGCTGGCTTTCGGATACCGCTGCAACAGGGCGTCGGTATTGGCGCTGTCGCTGGCCTGAGCCACCAGATCCGCCTTGGCGTTGGCGATATCGTCCTCGGTGTAAGGCACGCCGACCACGCGGAGCGTCTTCATCTTGGCAACGATGTCGCTGGTATCCAGCGGACGATGGAGGAACGCGTAGTTCGGCATGATGGATTCCGGAACCACGCTGCGCGGGTTGGTCAGATGGCGGACGTGCCAGTCGTTGGTGTACTTGCCGCCAACGCGGGCCAGATCCGGACCGGTACGCTTGGAACCCCACTGGAAGGGGTGGTCGTACATGGATTCGGCCGCCAGGCTGTAGTGGCCATAGCGTTCGACCTCGTCACGGAACGGACGGATCATCTGGCTGTGGCACAGATAGCAGCCTTCACGGACATAGATGTCGCGACCTTCCTGCTCCAGGGGAGAATAGGGACGGATGCCGTCCACTTTCTCGATGGTCGACTGAATGGTGAACAGGGGCAGAACCTCGACGAGGCCGCCGATGATCACGGTCAGCAGAATGCCGACCATCAGCAGGAGAACGTTGGTCTCAATCTTGGCGTGATGCTTCAGGATGGACATGGACGCTCTCCTTAGCCACGGGCCGTCGCAGCAGCAGGAGCTTCGTAGGGGAGTTCGTCCCGCACGTCGCCCTTGATGGTGCGAATGAAGTTGTAGGCCATGATCAGCGAGCCGGCGACGAACAGAACGCCCCCGGTGGCGCGGATGATGTAGTAGGGGTGCATGGCCGCCACGGTTTCCACGAACGAGTACTGCAGGAAGCCGAGGTTGTCATAAGCACGCCACATCAGGCCCTGCATGATGCCCGAGATCCACATCGAGGTGATGTAGAGCACGATGCCGATGGTGGCGATCCAGAAGTGGTAGCTCACCAGACGCATGGAGTAGAGGCTCTTACGCTTCCACAGCACCGGCACCAGATAGTAAAGAGCGCCGAAGGAAACGAAGGCCACCCAGCCCAGGGCGCCCGAATGAACGTGCCCGATGCCCCAGTCGGTGTAGTGGGACAGCGAGTTCACCGCCTTGATCGACATCATCGGACCTTCGAAGGTCGACATGCCGTAGAAGGCCACCGAGGTCACCAGGAAGCGGATCACCGGATCGGTGCGCAGCTTTTCCCAGGCGCCCGACAGGGTCATCAGACCGTTGATCATGCCACCCCAGGACGGCATCCACAGCATCACCGAGAAGGTCATGCCCAGGGTCTGGGTCCAATCGGGGAGAGCGGTGTAGTGCAGGTGGTGCGGACCGGCCCAGATGTACAGGAAGATCAGCGCCCAGAAGTGCACGATCGACAGACGGTAGGAATAGACCGGACGTTCGGCCCGCTTGGGCACGAAGTAGTACATGATGCCCAGGAAGCCGGCGGTGAGGAAGAAGCCCACCGCGTTGTGGCCGTACCACCACTGGGTCATGGCGTCCTGCACACCGGCGTAGATCTGGTAGGACTTCCACCAGGGGCCGCCGAAGATGATGGTGGGAACGGCCAGGTTGTTGCCCAGATGCAGCATGGCGATGGTGATGATCATCGCCAGGAAGAACCAGTTGGCCACATAGATGTGGGGTTCCTTGCGCTTATAAAGCGTTCCCACGAAAGCCACCAGGTAGGCCACCCAGGTCACGGTGAGCCACAGGTCCAGCCACCATTCCGGCTCGGCATATTCCTTGCCCTGGCTCATGCCGAGAACATAGGACAGGGCCGCGGCCACGATGAAGAGGTTGTAGGACCAGAAAATGAAGTTCCCGAGAACCGCACCGCCCCACAGCGAGGCGCGGCCGGTCCGCTGCACCACGAACAACGAGGTGGCGAGCAGAACATTGCCGCCGAAGGCGAAAATCACGGCGGAGGTGTGAACCGGGCGCAAACGGCCGAACTGGATCCATTCCAGATTCAGGTTCACCACCGGGAAAGCCAACTGCCAGGCGATGAAATCGCCCGCCAGGAAACCCACAACGCCCCAGAAGGTCGCCGCCAGGACGAACTTCTGAATCACGTTGTCAAAATAAGGCGTCGCGTCTTTAGCGCTATGCGCCGTGGTCGCTTGGGTCATGCCGAACTCCTGTCTCGACCAGTAATGAAGTCACGGGCAGGTCAGCCCAGTAAAGCCGCGCTTGCGGAAGAATTTCCCCCTCTTCCGCCGGTACGGCAGCCCTTCCGGGGTACACGAGCCAATGGAAAGGCTCCCGTCTCCGGGTCCGAGTCAGCTGGACTGTGCCAGAACAGGTCCCGCCCCCCATTGATATAGATCAAACAACCCCTCTTTTCCCACCCTCCGCCCCCGCTATTCGCAAACTTTCGGATAGGAAGACGGCGAATCCCTTCGCTCCCGCAAAGTCAATGCCTTGATTCAGGTTTTATCCCGCAAAGGATGAAATCGCCGTCACCCGCCCCTTGCGGCCAAACGGCAAGGCTGTACACTCCGGCCATGACCGACAGCCCCGCCACCGTTTCGCCCCTGCCCGCCGACCAGCCGTCGGCCCGGCCCGTCATCACCATTCAGCCGGGCCGCAGCCGCCGCCTGCGCGCCGGCCATCCCTGGCTGTTCTCCAACGAGATCGTCATGGACGGCGCCGCCAAGGCCCTGCCGCCGGGTGGTCTGGTCACGGTGATGGATGCCGGCGGTGAAAAGCTGGGGGTGGGCACCTTCAACCCGCATTCGCTGATCGCCGTGCGCCTGCTGTCGCGCGACTGGATGGACGGCGTGGACGCCGCGTTCCTGGCCGAACGGCTGCGCCGCGCCGTCTCCTTACGCGAAACCCTGATCGGCCGCCCCTATTACCGCCTGATCCATGCCGAGGCCGATGGCCTGCCCGGCCTGATCGTGGACCGCTACGGCGATATTGTGGCCCTGCAGGCCAACACCGCCGGCATGGACCAGTTGCTGCCCGCCCTGATCGAGGCCCTGAACGGGGTGCTGGCCCCGGCGGTGATCGTGCTGAAGAACGACAGTCCGGTGCGCAAGCTGGAAGGGCTGGAGCTCTACGACAGCATCGCCCAGGGCCAGCTTGCCGGCCCGGTGGAGCTGGAGGAGAACGGCGCCCGCTTCCTGGCCGATCTGGTGGACGGCCAGAAGACCGGCTGGTTCTACGACCAGCGCGACAACCGCGCCGCCGTGGCCCGGCTGGCCCGGGGCCGCAGCATGGTCGATTTCTACACCTATGCCGGCGGCTTCGCCGTGCAGGCCGCCCTGGCCGGCGCCAGCCGCGTGG
>JAJZGK010000236.1 GCA_021798485.1 Pseudomonadota bacterium | reverse complement strand
TGGCGCAGGATTGCCACGCGATACGACAAGACCGCAGAGTCTTTTATCGGCTTCGTCTGTCTTGTATCCGCAAAATTATGGACACACTTTGTCAACAGAACCTAGAGCGATTATTTCGCGCCAGAGCCTAAGTGGGTGCGAAGTCCCACGTGCTGAGCCGGTCTTTGGTCAGGCGGTTTGGGGGGGCGAGACAGGTTGGTCTGCCTTTCCTTGGTCGTAAAGTCGGTTGCGGCCTCGACCGGCATGTCGCCGTCTAAAACGTGGAGGGCCTGATGCGTTCGTCGTGACCGGTTCTAATAAACGTCAAGCAGACGGCTTCGCGCCGCCGCCAGCACCGGCCCCCACTGGCGGGGGGCGGGCTGGCGCAGCAGGGTCATGCCGGGGTAAAGCGGCGTGCTTTCGCCCTCCAACCGCCAGCGCCAGTCGGGGGCGAACTCGATCAGGGTCCAGACCGGGCGGCCCAGGGCGCCGGCCAGGTGGCAGACGGCGGTATCCACCGTCACCACCAGATCGAGGCCGGCGATCAGGGCGGCGGTTTCGGCGAAATCCGGCAGCGCGGGCCCGGCCACCAGGGCCGGGGGCGGCAGGGCCAGGGCGGCCAGCTCCTCGGGGCGGGCGTCCTTTTGCAGGATCACCGGGGTCAGGCCGGGCAGGGCGGCCAGCGGCGCGAAGGCGTCGGGGCTGAGCGAACGGTTGCGGTCGCGGCGCATGGCCGGATTGCCGCGCCACACCAGGCCCACCTTGCGGCCGGGCAGGGCGTCGAGCCGCTGCCGCCAGAGGGCGGCGCGGGCCGGATCGGCGGTCAGATAGGGGCCCTGGGGGGCGGGCAGATAGCGCGGCAGGCTCAGCATGGGGCACTGGCAATCGGTGTCCGGCAGCGGCTGGCCCGAAGGCACCACGGTCACGCCGGAAAAACCGGCGAACAGCGCGGCCAGGGGCGGGGCGCATTCCAGCACCACCCGCCAGCCCCGCGCCAGCAGCTGCGGCACATGGCGGCAGTAATTGATCTGGTCGCCCAGGCCCTGCTCGGGAAACACCAGAATGCTGCGGCCCCGGCCCTCCTCGCCCCGCCACAGCGGCCGGCTGTCCAGCCGGGCGCGGTCGGGCCAGTCGGAGAGGCGCCAGCGCCACGCGTAGTCGGGCCAGCCCAGCGCCTCCTCGCCGCGCAGCAGCCGGGTGATGCCGCGGTTGAGGTGGCCCTGGGCGTAATCGGGGTCGAGCTCCAGGGCGCGGTCGTAGCAGGCCAGGGCCTCGTCCAGGCGGTTCTGTTCCTTGAAGACATTGCCCAGATTGGAATGGGCCTGGGCGTAATGCGGCTTCAGGGCGATGGCGGCGCGGCAGGCGGCCTCGGCCTCATCGAAGCGGGCCAACTCCTTCAGCACATTGCCCTTGTTCGACAGGGCCTCGGCGAAGGCGGGGTTATGGGCCAGGGCCTGTTCGAAGGCGGCCAGGGCCTCGTCGTGGCGGCCCAGGGCGTCGAGGGCGTTGCCCAGGCAAAGATAGGCCAGGGGGGCGCCGGGCTTCAGGCGCAGGGTTTCCTCGGCGGCGCCCAGGGCCTCCTGGTAGCGGCGCTGGGCCAGCAGCAGATTGCCCAGATTGAGATGGGTATCGGGGCTGTCGGGCTCCAGCAGCAGGGCGCGGCCATAGCATAGCAGCGCCTCGTCCAGCTGGTTCAGCTCTTTGAGCACCACCCCCAGATTGCGGTGCGCCTTGGCCAGGCGCGGCGCCAGCTCCAGGGCGGCGCGGAACCGGGCGGCGGCCTCGGGCAGGCGCTTCAGCCGCATTTCGGCCATGCCCAGATTGAGGTGGGCCTCGGCGTGATCGGGGCGCAAGGCCAGGGCGCGGCGGGCGGCGGCCTCGGCCTCGGCGAAACGGCGCAGCTCCAGCAGCGCCGCCGCCAGATTGCACCAGGCCTCGGCATATTCGGGCTGCAGCTCCAGGGCGGTGCGGAAGGCGGCCTCGGCCTCCTCGGCCCGCTCCAGGTCGAGCAGGGCGCTGCCCAGATTGGAATGATAGGCCGCCACCCCGCTCTTGCGGGCGATGGCCCGGCCGATCAGCTCCACGGCGGTTTCGGGGGCGCGCCGCTGGCAGGCGATCACCCCCAGCAGATGCAGACTGTCGGCATGATGGGGATCGGCGGCCAGAACCGCCTGATACAGGGCCTCGGCCTCGGCCAGACGGCCGGACTGGTGATGGGCGAGGCCTTGGTCGAACAGGGAAGCGGGCGAGGGCATGGCGGAACCGGGCTGCGAAAAACGCCCTTATTCTGCCACGGTTTTGTTTCGCAATGGTGTCGAAGATGCCGGCGCTAAAAATGTTATGATATAACATTGCAAAGTTCATCGCGCCGTCGTAGTCTGCCCGCATCGTCAGGAGATCTTATGCGCCCTTTGTCCTCTTCCCCGTCCGCCGCGCCGGTTGCTGTCGGCTTGTCGCCCCTGGGCTGGTCGGCCTGGGCCCGGGTGGCGGTGGCTCTGGTCGCCATCGCGGTGCTGTGGCTGGCGGTGGGCTGGGCCATGGGCTGGCTGGGGAGCGCGCCGTGAGCCAGATCCGCCTGGCCGACGTTACCCTGGGCTACGAGCGCCATCCGGCGGTGCATCATGTGAGCGGCCTGTTCGCGCAAGGTTCGGCCACCGCCATCGTCGGCCCCAACGGCGCCGGCAAAAGCACCCTGCTGAAGGGGCTGATGGGGCTGCTGCGCCCCCTGGGCGGCGCCATCCGCCTGGAGGGCCTGTCGCGGCGCGACATGGCCTATCTGCCGCAGCAGGCCGAGATCGACAGCGATTTTCCCATGACCGTGCAGGATGCCGTGCTGCTGGGCTTCTGGCGGCGCACCGGCGCTTTCGGCGCCGTGAGCCGGGGCATGGCGGCGGCGGCCGAGGCGGCGCTGGACAAGGTGGGGCTGGAAGGCTTCGCCCGCCGCCAGATCGCCGCCTTGAGCGTGGGCCAGCGCCAGCGCATGCTGTTCGCCCGCCTGCTGCTGCAAGATTGCCCGGTGATCCTGCTGGACGAGCCGTTCGCCGCCGTGGATGCCCGCACCACCCACGATCTTTTGGGCCTGATGCGCGGCTGGCGGGCCGAGGGCCGCACCCTGATCGCCGTGCTGCACGATTTCGAACAGGTGCGCCGCCATTTTCCGCATAGCCTGCTGCTGGCCCGCGAACTGATCGCCTGGGGCGAAACCGCAACGGTGCTGACCGAGGCGCATCTGGCGGCGGCGCGCGCCGCCTGCGACCGCTGGGACGAACAGGCGCCGCTGTGCCCGGAGGGCGGGGAATGACCGCCATGCTGCACGCCCTCTTCATCGCCCCCTTCGCCGATTTCGAATTCATGCGCCGCGCCCTGGTGGCCTGCCTGGCCCTGGCCCTGGGCAGCGGCCCCATGGGGGTGTTTCTGATCCTGCGCCGCATGAGCCTGGTGGGGGATGCGCTGTCGCACGCCATCATGCCGGGGGCGGCGGTGGGCTTTCTGCTGGCCGGGCTGTCGCTGCCGGCCATGAGCCTGGGCGGCTTCGTGGCCGGCCTGCTGGTGGCGCTGCTGTCGGGGGTGGTGGCCCGCGTCTCCAAACAGCGGGAGGATGCCAGCTTCGCCGCCTTTTACCTGATCTCGCTGGCCGCCGGGGTGCTGATCGTTTCCACCCGTGGCAGCAATGTGGATCTGATGCATGTGCTGTTCGGCTCGATCCTGGCGGTGGACAACGCCTCGCTGCTGCTGGTGGCCGGCATCAGCTCGTTCACCCTGCTGGCCTTCGCCCTGGTTTACCGCCTGCTGGTGGTGGAATGTTTCGATCCCGGTTTCCTGCGGGCGGTGGGCGGCGGCGGCAGTGGCATCCATATGCTGTTTCTGGTGCTGGTGGTGCTTAATCTGGTGGCCGGGTTTCAGGCCTTGGGCACCCTGATGGCGGTGGGGCTGATGATGCTGCCGGCCATCGCCAGCCGCTTCTGGGTGCGGGAGGTGTGGTCGCTGGCGCTGCTGTCCATCGCTTTCGCCTTCCTGTCCGGCTATGCCGGGCTGGTGATCTCCTTTCACCGCAATCTGCCGTCCGGCCCGGCCATCGTGCTGTTCGCCGGGCTGCTTTATATCGCCTCCTTCGTATTTGGTCGGTATGGCGGACTGATCCCCACCCTGTGGCCGGGGCGTCATCGCCGCCGTTAGTTTTTTAGGAGAAACAGATGCTGAAAAAGTCCGCGGCCCTGGCCGCCACGCTGATGCTTTGCCTGATGCAACCGGCAGCGGCGAAAACCCTGCATGTGGTGGCCAGTTTCACCGTGCTGGCCGATCTGGTCCAGCAGGTGGGCGGTTCGCATGTGGTGGTGAAAAGTCTGGTGGGTCCCAATGGCGACCCCCATGTTTACGAACCCACCCCCTCCGACGCCAACGCTCTCGCCCATGCCGATCTGGTGGTGGAAAGCGGCCTGGGCCTGGAAGGCTGGATCGACCGCCTGATCACCGCCTCGGGTTACAAGGGGCCGGTGGTGGTGGCTTCGGCGGGCGTGGCGCCCCGCACCATGGTGGATGGCGACGACGGCCCCGCCAAGGGCAAGATCGTCACCGATCCCCATGCCTGGAACAGCGCCGCCAATGCCGCGATCTATGCCGCCAATATCGAGCGCGCCCTGATCAAGGCCGATCCCGCCGATGCCGCCGACCTCAAGGCCAGCGGCGACCGCTACATCGCCCAACTGAAAGACCTGGACGCCTGGGCCCGCCGCGAACTGGCGGCGGTGCCGGCCGCCCGCCGCAAGGTCATCACCAGCCACGATGCCTTTTCCTATTTCGGCCGCGCCTATGGGGTGAGTTTCCTGGCGCCGCAGGGCGTGTCCTCCGATGCCCAGCCCTCGCCGGCCCAGGTGGCGGCCCTGATCACCCAGATCCGCGCCGAAAAGGTGAAGGCGGTGTTCATCGAAAATCAGACCGATCCCCGCCTGGTGGAAGAGATCGCCCGGGAAGGCCATGCCAAACTGGGGGGCGAGCTTTACCCCGAGGCCCTGTCCAGGGCCGATGGCCCGGCCGCCAGCTATGTGGACATGTTCCGCTATAACGTTTTGGCCCTGAAGGCCGGCATGCTGAGCCGGTAGCTCAGACCCCGTCCTGGCGGCGCAGCCAGGGCAGCAGCGCCAGGGTGGGCAGGCCCTGGCCGGCCAGCAGCAGGGGCAGGGACAGACCCCGCGCCAGCAGGGCGGCCCCGGCCAGCGACGAGGCCACCATGAACAGGGCGTTGACGATGTTGTTGGCGGCAACGGCGCGGGCCCAGATCGG
>JAJZGK010000235.1 GCA_021798485.1 Pseudomonadota bacterium | reverse complement strand
GGGCTTGACCCGGCCATCCACGTGGGGGAGACGCCGTCTATGATGCGCGGATCAAGCCCGCGCATGACGGCAAGAGGGGGATGCCGCCCTGCGGACGACGACAAAGGGGCCTCGGCGCCACAGCCCCTCCCCTTAAGCCGTCTTGGCCGGGGCGGCGCAGAGTCCTGTATCGGTTGCCATCGGCGGAGCGGACCCACCGGGTATGAAACTGCTGGTAAGCCGCCTGACTTGGTTTCTTTTCCAGGCCCGCTTATGCCATCGTGTAGCGGGCCTTGCCCGCCTGCTTGGCCAGATACATGGCGCGGTCGGCGGCCCCCAGCAGTTCCTCTTCGTTCCCGCCGTTATCGGGATAAAGGGCGATGCCGATGCTGGTGCCGATCACCACGCTGACGCCATCAAGGGCGAAGGGCTCCTCCAGCGCCTGCACCACCTTGTCGGCCACCACGGCGGCATCGTCGGGCGATGCCATGTCGGGCAGCACGATCACGAACTCATCGCCGCCCAGCCGGGCCACGGTATCGCTTTCGCGCACGCAGCCGCGCAGGCGCTCGGCCAGCACCACCAGCAGCTGATCGCCCACCAGATGGCCGAAACGGTCGTTGACCGGCTTGAAGCCGTCGAGATCCAGGAACAGCACCCCCAGGCGCCCCTGCTCACGGTAGGCCTTGGCCAGCGACTGATGCAGACGATCGTGCAGCAGGGCGCGGTTGGGCAGGCCGGTCAGGGCGTCGTAGCTGGCGCGGTAGAGGATGCGCTCGGCCTCCTGCTTTTCGTCGGTGATGTCGGAAAACACGCCCACATGGTTGACCACCTGGCCCTCGGCATCGCGGATCAGCGAGAAGGTGGCGCGCTGCACATAGATTTCACCGTTGCGGCGGCGGTTCCAGATCTCGCCGTGCCAGTGCCCCGCCGTCAGCAGCTCCGCCCACATGGCCTTGTAAAAGGCGCCTGAATGGCGGCCCGACGACAGGATCTTGGGATTCTTGCCCAGAACCTCGCCCGCCTTGTAGCCGGTCACCCGTTCGAAGGCGGGGTTCACCGCCACGATGCGGTGATCGGCCCCGGTCACCATCATGGCTTCGGCGGTGGTTTCAAACACGGCGCTGTTCAGGCGGTATTGCCGTTCCGCCAGTTTGCGCTCGGTGATATCGCGCACGATCACTTCCGCCGCCGGACGGCGGGCATGCTGCACCGAGGCCGCCGTCACCTCGGCTTCGAACAGATCGCCGTCGCAGCGGCTGAGCTGGCATTCGATGCGGTTTTGCGCCGGAGCGCCGGCCTTGCCCGCCGCCGCCAGCACCAGATCCAGGGCCGGGCCGGAAAACAGCTTCGCGGGCTCCTGCCCCAGCAGATCCTGGCGGCGGGCCACGCCGAAGGTTTGCATGGCCGAAGGATTGGCGAACAGCACCGCCTCGTCGCTGCACAGCAGGATGGCTTCGGGCGACACCTCGATCAGGGTGCGGAAACGCTCCTCGCTTTCCCGCAGTTCGCGGGCCACGGCGCTGCGGCTGATGGCATAGCGGATGGTGCGGTGCAGAAGCTGGGGATCCTCGAAGCCCTTCACCAGATAATCCTGGCAGCCGCGCTGCACGGCATCCATGCCGGTGCGCTGGTCGGCCAGCCCGGTCAGCACCACCAGGGGCGCATCGGGAAAGGCCGCCAGCAGGGCATCCACCGTATCGGTTCCATGGCTGTCGGGCAGGCCGAGATCGGTCAGCACCACATCGAAGGCCGGACCGCCGGCCTGGGCCAGGGCATCCTTCAAGGTGGCGGCCAGGGTAACCAGATAAGGGCGATCGCTGTCTTCGGTCAGCAACAGGCGCACAAGGCGGGCATCGCCCGGATTGTCTTCAACGAGCAGGACGCGCACGGCATCGAACCCAAGCCCGGAAGCACTCCCGCCCATCGAAACACCTTTTCCCCACACGAGCCCACCCACCGGCTTTGCGGTGCCGGTCAAGGTCATACCGGCACCATTCTACCGTGAGTCATAATGGGGTGGTATAAAAAACCTTAACACTTCTGTTCTCAACCCCAAAGTGCGAAAGGAAATTCTTCCCTTCCGCCCTTTGGGGAGGGGTTTTAAAGGCTGTCGAGGCGCGCCAGGGCCTCGTTCAGCTTGGCCCGCGCCGCCAGCCACTCATCGCGGCGGCCGCGCTGTTCTTCCACCACCTCGGGGTTGGCCTTGGCGACGAAGGCTTCGTTGGAGAGTTTCTTCTCCACCTTGTCGATCTCGCCGGTCAGTTTGGCGATTTCCTTGGTCAGACGGGCCTTTTCCTGATCGAGGTCGATCACCCCGGCCAGCGGCAGCAGCACCGTGGCCTCATCCACCACCACCTGCACCGCGCCCTTGCGGGCTTCGTCCACCCGCTCGATGCCCGAGGCCCGGGCCAGGGTCAGGATGATGCCTTCGTGCGCCGCCAGGCGGCTTTGCGTCAGCGCCGAGGCATCCTTGATCAGCAGCGGCATTTTCGCCGAGGGCGGCACGTTCATTTCGGCCCGCACGGCGCGGATCTGCGAGATCAGCCGCACCAGCCAGTCCAGTTCGGCCTCGGCGGCCTCGTCACGCGGCGGCACCTGCGGCCAGCCGGCGCTGATCAGCTTGCCGGCGCGGTCCTCGGCCAGCTGTTCCCACAGCTCCTCGGTGATGAAGGGCATGAAGGGATGCAAAAGGTGCAGGATCTGATCCAGCACCCAGGCGGTGGTGGCGCGGGTTTCGGCCTTGGCCGCCGCGTTATCGCCCTGGAACACCGGCTTGGCGAATTCCAGATACCAGTCGCAGAAGCCGTTCCACACGAACTGATAGGCGGCGTTGGCGGCATCGTTGAAGCGATAGGCGTCGAGAGCCTGGGCGATGCGCCCGGCGGCCTCGCCCACCTTGCCGACGATCCAGCGGTTGATGGGTTCCTGCACCGAGGCCGGATCGAAGCCCGGCACCACGGCGCACTGGTTCATCTGGCAGAAGCGCGCCGCGTTCCACAGTTTGGTGGCGAAGTTGCGGTAGCCCTCCACCCGGCTTTCCGCCAGCTTGATATCGCGCCCCTGCGCCGCCAGCGCCGTCAGGGTGAAGCGCAGGGCGTCGCAGCCGTATTTTTCGATCAGGTCCAAAGGATCGATGATGTTGCCCTTGGACTTCGACATCTTCTGGCCCTTCTCGTCGCGGACCAGGGCATGGATGTAGATGTCCTTGAACGGCACCTCGCCCATGAAATGCAGGCCCATCATCATCATGCGGGCCACCCAGAAGAAGATGATGTCGAAGCCGGTCACCAGCACGTCGGTGGGATAATAGCGGGCCAGGGCCGGGGTTTGCTCCGGCCAGCCCAGGGTGGAGAACGGCCACAGTGCCGAACTGAACCAGGTGTCCAGCACATCGGTATCGCGGGTCAGCGCCTCGTCCCGGCCGTAATGGGCCCGGGCGGCGGCGCGGGCCTCCTCCTCGGTTTCCTCGACGAAGATGGTGCCGTCGGGGCCGTACCAGGCCGGAACCTGATGCCCCCACCAGATCTGCCGGGAAATGCACCAGGGCTGGATGTTGCGCATCCATTCGTAATAGGTGTTTTCCCACTGCTTGGGCACGAAGCGGGTTTTGCCGCTTTCCACCGCCCCGATGGCCGGCTTGGCCAGGGTGGCGGCATCGACGAACCACTGGTCGGTGAGCCAGGGTTCGATCACCACGCCCGAACGGTCGCCGAAGGGCTGCTGCAGGGTATGCGGCTCGATCTTGTCCAGCAGCCCCAGCGCCTCGAACGCGGCCACCACCTTCTTGCGGGCCTCGAAGCGGTCCAGCCCCTGATACTCGGCCGGAGCGTTTTCGTTGATGCAGGCGTTCTTGTCGAGGATGTTGATCATGGGCAGGCCGTTGCGCCGCCCCACCTCGAAGTCGTTAAAATCATGGGCCGGGGTGATCTTGACGCAGCCGGTGCCCTTTTCCGGATCGGAATAGGCATCGGCCACCACCGGAATCAGCCGCCCGACGATGGGCAGGCGCAGCATCTTGCCCACCAGATCCTGGTAGCGCTCGTCCTCGGGATGCACGGCCACGCCGGTATCGCCCAGCATGGTTTCCGGGCGGGTGGTGGCCACGGTCACGAAGCGGCCCGGCTCGCCCTCCACCGGATATTTCAGATACCACATGGAGCCCTGGATCTCGCGCGGCTCCACTTCAAGATCGGAAATGGCGGTATGCAGCTTGGGGTCCCAATTGACCAGGCGCTGGTCGCGGTAGATAAGCTTTTCCTTATAAAGGCGCACGAACACCTTGCGCACCGCCAGCGACAGCCCCTCGTCCATGGTGAAACGCTCGCGCAGCCAGTCGGGCGAGGCCCCCAGGCGGCGCAGCTGGCGGGTGATGGTGCCCCCCGATTCGCCCTTCCATTTCCACACCCGCTCGATGAAGCGTTCGCGCCCCAGATCGTGGCGGGTCAGGTTTTCGGCGGCCATCTGCCGCTCCACCACCATCTGGGTGGCGATGCCGGCATGATCGGTGCCCGGCTGCCACAGGGCGTCGCGGCCCTTCATGCGGTGATAGCGCACCAGAATGTCTTGCAGGGTGAAGGTCAGGGCATGGCCCATATGCAGGCTGCCGGTCACGTTGGGCGGCGGCATCATGATGGCGTAGGGCCGATCGGCCGACTGCTCGTCGGCGGCGAAAAGCCCGGCCCGCTCCCACTCCTGATAATGCTTCGGCTCGATCTCTCCGGGATTATAGGTTTTGTCGAGCATTGCCTGCTGCCGCTCCGTGCTGGAAGTCTGAAAAAGGAAAAAGCCGATTCCGCAGTCTCCCGATTGAGGGCACGCGGAACCGGCTGGGAGATGAGGATGATCTAGAGCTTTTCGGCCCGGTTGACCATCTTTTCGATTTCTTTGGTGACGATGCGTTCGATCATGTAGGGCAGGTTCTGGTCCAGCCAGTCCTTGATCAGAACCTTCAGGATCTCGCGCACGATGTCTTCCAGGGTGACGCCGCCATTGCCCAGGCCCAGGCCGCGTTCGCGGGCCACGGCGCGGGCCAGCTCGGCCAGGGCCGAGGTGGAGGCCATCTGCACCGGCGGCGCCAGAATGCTTTCCTCTTCGGCCGGGGCCGGCTCCTCGTCCTCGAACAGGCTGCCGATGCGGGGCGTGGCCTCGGGCTCGTAGCGCAGATCCTCGTCCAGATCCAGCGGCGGCGGATCGTCGGCCGGCTCGTCCATCACCATGTCGTCGGTCAGGTCCAGCACGTCCTCCTCCTCGGGGGGCGGACTGAACACCGGTTCAGGCGCGGGTTCGGGTT
>JAJZGK010000234.1 GCA_021798485.1 Pseudomonadota bacterium | reverse complement strand
GCGGCGCCGAGGCCCTGTTTCTGGAGGTGGCCGCCGACAATACCGCCGGGCAGGCCCTCTACGCCGCCGGCGGTTTTCACCAGGTGGGGCGGCGCCCCCACTATTACGGCGGCGTCACCGATGCCCTGGTGCTGCGCAAGGATCTGGGCGCGGCCTATTCCTCGTAGCCGGAAATCTCTTCTTCCGGATAAGCGCCGATACGGTGCAGCGACAGATCGGCGCCGCGGAACTCCTCGTCTTCCGACAGGCGCAGGCCGAGCGTGGCCTGCAGCAGGCCGTAAACGCCGAACCCCGAGATCAGGGCCATGCCGATACCCAGCAGGGTGCCGGCGATCTGCGCCGGCAGCGACACGCCGCCCAGGCCGCCCAGGGCCTCCTGGCCGAAGATGCCGCAGGCGATGCCGCCGAAGGTGCCGCAAAAGCCGTGCAGCGGCCACACCCCCAGCACATCGTCGATCTTCCATTTGGTCTGACACTGGTTGAAGCCCCAGACGAACAGGGCCCCGGCGATGACCCCGGTGGCCAGCGCCCCCAGGGGATGCATGACGTCGGACCCGGCGCACACCGCCACCAGACCGGCCAGGGCGCCGTTGTGGATGAAACCGGGATCGTTGCGGCTGACCAGCAGGGCCGACAGAATGCCGCCCACCATGGCCATCAGCGAGTTCAGGGCCACCAGACCGGAAATGCCGTCCAGCTTCTGCGCGCTCATCACGTTGAAGCCGAACCAGCCCACCGACAAAATCCAGGCCCCCAGGGCCAGGAAGGGAATGTTGGAGGGCGGAATGTTGACGCCGCTGCCGTTCTTGCGGTAGCGCCCCATGCGCGGCCCCAGCAGACTGACCGCCCCCAGCGCCACCCAGCCGCCGAAGGCATGCACCACCACCGATCCGGCGAAATCGTGGAAATGCGCCCCGAAGGTGGACAGCATCCAGGCCTGCACCCCGAAGCGGCTGCCCCAGAGCATGCCTTCCAGGGTGGGATAGCAAAGGGCGGTGAGCAGGGCGGTGGCGCAGACCTGCGGCCAGAAGCGGGCCCGCTCGGCGATGCCGCCCGAAATGATGGCGGGAATGGCGGCGGCGAAGGTGGCCAGGAAGAAGAACTTGACCAGATCATACCCCTTGGGGGCGAACAGACCGGGAGCGCCGCCGGTCAGGGCCTTGGCCGAGACCAGGAAGTTCACGCCATAGGCCACGGAATAACCGATGAAGAAATAGGCGCAGGTGGACATGGCGAAATCGGTGATGATCTTCACCAGGGCGTTCACCTGATTCTTGCGCCGGACCGTGCCCACCTCCAGAAAGGCGAACCCGGCATGCATGGCCAGAACCATCACCGCCCCCAGCAAAATGAATAAAACATCCATGCCCGTCGCTGTCGCACTCATCGGCTCAGACCCTCCTGCTGCGGGACAGTGTCTGCACCGCCCCGGCCACGTTCATAAAATGTGCAAAAAAGTGATTGGAGTAAAATATAGGCAATATGCCGTCATTCTTCCGTTCACACGCTGATGAATACTGATCAATCCATGCGCCGGCACTCCCAGTCCATGGATTTGACTGGCGCACAATAATAAAATTTTACGGGAAGAAAAAGGGGGCTTAGCCCAGAACCAGCAGAACCGTCAGCACCAGACCGCCGTTCAGCAGGCAGGCCACCGCCAGGCACATCAGGGCCAGGCGGATATCGGCGCTGCTGGCCTGGGCGCGGCCATCGCCGATCCAGGCCTCGTCGGCCACGTAGCCGGGATAGCGGCGCGGCCCGGCCAGGGCCAGGCCCAGGCCGCCGGCCATGGCCGCCTCGGGCCAGCCGGAATTGGGCGAGCGGTGATGGCCGTGATCGCGCAGCATCACCCGCCAGGCCGCCAGCGGCCGCCCTCCCGGCACGAACAGCGCCGCCAGGGCCAGCATCGCCCCGGCCAGCCGCGCCGGGATCAGGTTCATGGCATCGTCCAGCCGCGCCGACACCATGCCGAAATCGCGGTAGCGCTCGGAGCGGTGGCCGATCATGCTGTCCAGGGTATTGACGGTTTTATAGGCCAGAAGGCCGGGCAGGCCGAACAACAGGCACCAGAACACCGGCGCCACCACCCCGTCGGCGAAATTCTCGGCGCAGGATTCGATGGCGGCGCGGGCCACGCCGGCGGCGTCCAGGCTGTCGGGGTCGCGGCCGACGATGCGGGCCACCGCCCGCCGTCCGCCGCCCAGCCCCTCGCGCTCCAAAGCCACCGCCACCGCCCGCACATGATCGAACAGGCTGCGCTGGGCGATCAGCGCCCAGGTCAGGGCCAGTTCCACCAGCCCGCCCCAGCCGGTCTTGCGGCGCAAGGCCACCACGGCGAGGCCCAGCCCCACCGCCAGCGCCACCAGCAGCACCGCCACCAGGGCGCCGCGCACCCGGCGGTCGTAGCCGGGGCGGCTGTCGCGGTTGAGCTTGCGTTCCAGCAGGGCGATGGCCCCGCCGATCAGCGCCACCGGATGGGGCAGCCGCCGCCACAGCCAGGGCGGATCGCCCACCACGGCATCGATCATCAGCGCCACCACCAGAATCAGCAGGGGATGAAACGCCGCGGCGCTTTGAGACAAGGGAAACATGGGCGCAGAATGAGCTTGCCCGGCCCCCTTCGTCAACCAGCGAGACCGGACACCCCTGGAAGCCGCATGGCGGCTGACTAGGCCGCTTAAGGCCGCCGCAGCGTTGCCGGAGCGGTGACGCGCAGGCATAAGCGAGGATAAGCCAAGCGGCCCAGCGGGCCGCGCCCGGCGCCTGAGTGGACATATAAAATAAAAAACGGAGCGATCGAGCCCGCCTCGACCGCTCCGTCAACCAGCGAGACAAAAGCGGCGCGGGTCATTATAGTGCCGGTCCCGTTGGCCGGAGGCCATTGACCAGCCGACAGCCCTTCAACGCCCAGAGGCAAGGACCAGGCGCCATGACGAAGAAAACCGCCATCATGATCTGCGGCCACGGCAGCCGCGACACGCAGGCCGTGGAGGAATTCAACCTGCTGGCCCGGCATTTCCGCCAACGCCTGCCGCACGAGGATGTGGAAAGCGGTTTTCTGGAATTTGCCCGCCCGGTGATCCGCGACGGCCTGGAAGCCCTGAAGGCGCGCGGCGCCCAGCGCATCCTGGCGGTGCCGGCCATGCTGTTCGCCGCCGGTCACGTCAAGAACGATCTGCCGTGGGAGATCAACAGTTTCGCCGCCGAAAATCCCGGCATCGAGGTGAAATACGGCCGCGATCTGGGGGTGGATGCCAAGCTGCTGCGCGTGGCCGCCGAGCGTATCGAAAGCGCCGAACGGACCTCGGCCCGCAAGGTGGCCCGCGCCGAGACCCTGCTGATGGTGGTGGGGCGCGGCACCAACGATCCCGACGCCAACTCCAACATCAGCAAGGTCACCCGCATGCTGTGGGAAGGCATGGGCTTCGGCTGGGCCGAAACCTCTTATTCCGGCGTGACCGCGCCGCTGGTGGACGCCGGCCTGGCCCGCGCCGCCAAACTGGGCTTCAAGCGCATCATCGTCTTCCCCTATTTCCTGTTCACCGGCATCCTGGTCAAGCGCATCTACGACTGGACCGACGAGGCCGCCGCCCTCTATCCCGAAATCGAATTCCTGAAGGCCCCCTATCTCAGAGACCATGACCTGGTGATCGACGCCTTCGTGGAACGGCTGGAGGAAATGCGCGACGGCAATCCGGCCATGAACTGCCAGCTGTGCAAATACCGCGAGCAGGTGCTGGGCCGCGAGCAGGAGGTGGGCCTGGCCCAGACCGGCCACCACCATCACGTGGTGGGCATCGGCACCGACGCCGAGCACGGCCACCACCATGATCATGATCACCACCACGGCGGCCATCGCCACGATCACGATCATGGCCATCACCACCACCACGGGCACGATCATTCCCACGATCAGGCCCATGATCCTGAACACGAGCGCTGAGGCCCGGTTTCATGGCGCTGTTCGATGCCGTCGCGGTGGCCATCCACCGCCAGGGACGCGGCTGGTCCATGGCCCTGCGTCAGCCCGGCCGGCCCGATCAGATCATCGGCCGGGTCGAGGATGATGCCGCCCGCGACGCCCTGCTGGCGCCGCTGTCGGATCTGACGGCGCGCGGCCTGACCGTTCTGCTGGCCTGCGATTTTCCGCTGGGCGCCCCGGCGGCGGCCTTGGCCGCCCTCGATCCCCACCGCGCCGACTGGCAGGCCCTGTGGCGGCGCGCCGCCCGCCGCGATCCCGCTCTCAACAGCATTTTTCAGGACCGTTCCTGGCCGGCCCGCCTGCCGGAACAACGTTCAGGCCAAGTGGCGGCGGGCCCCGATCTGGCCGCCGTCGCCTGCCTGCAGCGGCTGCGCGAACATCCGGAACTGGCCGAGGCCTTCAAGGTCTGGCCGTTCGACACCGGGTGCGGCGTTCTGGAACGCCCGGCCCCCGGCACCATCGTGGCGGCCGAGCTGCCGCAGGCCGACAGCGATCCCATGACCCGCCTGATCCGGCTTTGCCATCTCGATCAGGCCGGGCGGCTGGGGCCGCTGTTCGCCGCCGATCCGGGTCTCCCGGCCGACAGCGCCGCCGCCCTGCTGCGGGCCGAGGGCTGGCTGCTGGGCCTTGGCCCCGAAGGCGGCGAAACCACCGCCCCGCCCTATCTGCGCGATCCCGCCGCCATTTACGACAAATCCTTCGCCATCATCCGCGCCGAAGCCGATCTGGCCGCCTTCGATGCCCTGGAACAGGAGGTGGCGGTCAGGGTGATCCATGCCTGCGGCATGCCGGAAATCGCCGCCGATCTCAGCTTCGCCCCCGGCGCCGCCGCGGCCGGCCGCGCCGCCCTGGCCGCCGGACGGCCGCTGCTGGTGGATGTGGAAATGGTGGCGCACGGCATCATCCGCCGCCGCCTGACGGCGGGCAGCCCGGTGCATTGCCTGCTGAACGATGCCCGCACCGCGCCGCTGGCGCAGCGGCTCGGCACCACCCGCACCGCCGCCGCCGTGGAATTATGGCGGCCGCATCTGGAGGGCGCGGTGGTGGCCATCGGCAACGCCCCCACCGCCCTCTTTCATCTGCTGGAGCTGATCCAAAACGGCGGCCCCCGCCCGGCGGCCATTCTGGGCTTCCCGGTGGGGTTCGTCGGCGCCGCCGAATCGAAGGAGGCGCTGGCCGCCGCCGGTCTGCCGCATATCGCCCTGCTGGGGCGGCGTGGCGGCAGCGCCATGGCGGCGGCGGCGGTCAACGCCCTGGCCGGAGAGGCGCCATGAACCCGCCCTGGCTGGCGGTGATCGGCCT
>JAJZGK010000018.1 GCA_021798485.1 Pseudomonadota bacterium | reverse complement strand
CGGCCAACCATTGAAGTGACTCGTTGGCCGGTATCCAGCGAGCATTGAGCGAGCGGCCAAGGCGGCGGATGCCGCCGCCCGGCGAGGGACGATACAACCGGTCAATTCATTGGGCGGTTGGTATGACTATGTCCGCCCCACCAGGGCGTCGTAATCGGCGATGAGCGCCGCCGTCACCGGGCCGGGCGCGAAGCGGTAGGCGCCGATTTCCGCCACCGGAGTGATCTCGGCGGCGGTGCCGGTCAGGAACGCCTCCTGGGCCGCGGCCAGCTCTTCAGGCTGGATCTTGCGTTCCACCACCTTAAAGCCGCGGGCCCGGGCCAGGGCCATCACCGTGCGGCGGGTGATGCCGTCGAGGAAGCAATCCGGCACCGGAGTGTGCAAAACCCCATCCATCACCAGGAACAGGTTGGCGCCGCTGGCTTCGGCCAGGGCGCCGCTCCAGTCCAGCAGGATGCTGTCGCTGTAGCCCGCCGCCTCGGCGGCCTGCTTCGACAGGGTGCCGATCATGTAAAGACCGGCCGCCTTGGCCTGGGTGGGGGCGGTTTCGGGATGCGGCCGCTTCCAGGGCGAGAGGGTCAGGCGCAGGCCCTTGCTGCGTAGCTCGGGCGGGAAGTACGAGGGCCAAACCCAGGTGGCGATGGCCAGATGGATTTTGGTGCCGGTGGGGGCCACGCCCATCTGCTCGGCGCCGCGCCAGGCGATGGGGCGGACATAGCCGTCCTCGATGCCGTTGGCGGCCACGGTGGCGCGGGTGGCGGCATCGATCTCAGCCACCGTCCAGGGCAGCTCGAAGCCCAGGATGCGCCCCGATTGCGCCAACCGCTCGGAATGTTCGGTCAGTTTGAACACCTGACCCTTATAGACCCGTTCCCCTTCGAACACGGCCGAGGCATAGTGTAGGGCATGGGTAAGGACATGAACCCGGGCATCGCGCCAGGGGACCAGGGCGCCGTCGAGCCAGATCAGGCCGTCGCGGTCGTCGAACGGGGGAGGTGTCATCGCCTTTTCCTTGCGAATGGGTAATATAATTACGTAAACTTGAGTCTATGAGTAACATTTCATGGTAAATAAGTCAATATGGCTGACATAAAATCCGGCGTGAATCTGCTGTTCCTGCGCGAGGAGGAGCTGCGGCAGGGCATCGAGATGCTGTTTTTCGCCTATCGCGATTTCACGGCGGAGCCCGACGTCATCCTGGCGGACTATGGATTCGGGCGGGCGCACCACCGGGTGATCTACTTCGTCGGGCGTTCGCCGGGCATTACCGTCAGCGATCTTCTGGCCACCCTGGGCATCACCAAGCAAAGCCTGTCGCGGGTGCTGTCGCAGCTGGTGGCCGAGGGCTTCATCATTCAAACGCCGGGCCTGCGCGACCGCCGCCAGCGCCTGCTGGAGCTGACCGGGAAGGGCGTGGCCCTGGAACGCCAGCTGACCGAGGAACAGCGCCAGCGCATCGCCCGCGCCTACCGCGAGGCCGGGGCCGAGGCGGTGCAGGGATTCCGCAAGGTGATGCTGGGGCTGATCGATGAAAAGGACCGCGCCCGCTTTCCCCAGCGGCTGCCGGCGCGCGGCCTGCCGCGCGGACGGAGCTAGGCGGCCATGGACGAGGCCCCTCATATCCTGGTGGTGGACGACGATACCCGCCTGCGCGGCCTGCTGCGGAAATATCTCAGCGACAACGGCTTCCAGGTTTCAGCCGCCGCCGATGCCGCCGAGGCCCGCCGCCAGCTGACGGCGATGGCCTTCGATCTCATGGTGCTCGACGTGATGATGCCGGGGGAGACCGGGCTGGAACTGGTGCGGTCCTTACGCGCCGAAGGCATGGCGCTGCCGGTGCTGCTGCTGACCGCCATGGGCGAGGGCGGCGACCGCATTCAAGGGTTCGAATCCGGGGCCGACGATTACCTGACCAAGCCGTTCGAGCCGCGCGAACTGTTGCTGCGCATTGGCTCCATTCTGCGGCGCACCGCTCCCGCCCCGGCGCAGACGGCGCCGGAAAGCTGCCGCTTCGGCGCCTTCCTCTTCGATCTGGAACGCGGCGAATTGCGGCGTGGCGGCGAGCAGATCCACCTGACCACCGCCGAGGCGGCGCTGCTGGCGGTGCTGGCGGCGCAGCCGGGCGAAACCCTGAGCCGCGAGGATCTGGGCGCCGCCACCGGCAATGACGGCAACTTGCGCACCGTGGATGTGCAGGTGACCCGCCTGCGTAAAAAAATCGAGGAGGATCCCCGCCAGCCGCGCTATCTGCAAACGGTGCGGGGCCGGGGCTATGTGTTATGGCGGGATTGAGCCGCGGCCTGCTGCGCCTGATCAAGGCCCGGCTGCCCAAGGGGCTGCTGGGACGTTCGCTGCTGATCCTGGTCACGCCGCTGGTGCTGCTGCAGCTGGTATCGGCCTATGTGTTTTACGGCACCCACTGGGACATGGTGACCCGCCGCCTGTCCACCGGTCTGGCCGGCGACATCGGCACGGTGGCCGATCTGTTGCGGCTTTATCCGGGCCGGGCCAACCGCGAGGCCATCTTCACCACGGCGGGCTGGCGCATGGGGGCCGAGTTCGGGCTGGAGGAGGGGGGCATCCTTAAACGGACCGGCATGCTGGGGGCGGCCTCGCCGCTGGAAACCCTGCTGACCGGCTACAGCCTGGAAGCCAATCTGATGGGGGCCATGGCCGAGCGCCTGGGCCGCCCGGTGTTCATCGATACGGTGCATTCGGAGCGCAGCATCCTCATCAATGTGCAGCTGAGGGACGGCGTGCTGACGGTGCGGGTGTCGCGCAAGCGGCTTTACAGCCCCACCACCACCATCTTCGTGTTGTGGATGGTGGGCACCTCCATGCTGCTGTTCGGCATCGCCACTTTGTTCATGCGCAATCAGGTGCGGGCGGTGCGCCGCCTGGCCGCCGCCGCCGACAGTTTCGGCAAGGGCCTCGATGTGCCGAATTTCCGTGCCGAGGGCGCCGCCGAGGTGCGCCAGGCCGCCGCCGCCTTTACCCTGATGCGCGACCGCCTGAAGCGGCAGGTGGCGCAGCGCACCGAAATGCTGGCCGGGGTTTCGCACGATCTGCGCACGCCCCTTACCCGCATGAAGCTGCAGCTGGCGATGATGGAGGGCGAGGGCGTTGCCGATCTGGCCGAGGACGTGGCCGATATGGAGCGCATGGTGGAGGGCTATCTGGCCTTTGCCCGCGGCGAGGGCACGGAAAAGGCCGAGCACACCGATCTGGTGGCGCTGCTGGAGGATGTGGCGGCGAAACTGCGCCGCGAAGGGGCGGCGGTGGATTTGCATTGCGAGGAGGAGATCTCGCTCCTGTGCCGCCCGCACGCCATGGCCCGCACCCTGATGAACCTGGCCGGCAACGCCGTGCGCTACGCCCGCCACGTGGCCATCCGCGCCGGGCGGCGGGCCGATGGCGTCGAGGTGATCATCGACGATGACGGTCCGGGAATTCCCGCCGACAAGCGGGAAGAGGTGTTCAAGGCCTTCGTGCGTTTGGAAAGTTCGCGCAATCCCCAAACCGGCGGGGTGGGGCTGGGCCTGACCATCGCCCGCGACCTGGTGCGCAGCCATGGCGGCGAGCTGGCGCTGGAGGACAGCCCCCTGGGCGGATTGCGGGTGCGCCTGCGGCTGCCGCTGTGACTTGCGGATTTCCCCGTGTCGGGTATCCTGATCAGACGTTCGTATGAAGGTTGACCATGCCCGAGCCCGCATCCTCCGTGAAAGCCGACAGCCCCGACGCCACTGCCCGGCGTGAAGTCAGCCGCATGCTGAAAGGGCCGGTGGCCGAGACGTTCCGCCAGCTGCTGCCGCCGCTGGCCCCGGTGCCCGATCCCTACAAGGCCATCATGGAAAGCCCCGAGCTTCTGGATGGCTGTTTCAAGATTTTCCGGGCCAAGCGCGATCTGTTCAATCTGTTCCTGCTGGGAGAAGACGGCCAGGTGGTGGCCGACGATGCCACGCGCCTGAAATGCGGCCGCTCGGTGGACGAGGTGATCGGCATGGTGGTGCGCACCGGCATGCGCTCCTACGCCGAGCAGCATTTCGGCGATCCCATCGATCCCAGCAAGGTCAAGGTCAAAACCGTGGCGGCGAAGAAACCGCCGCAGCAATCCTACCTGCTGCGCTTCGTCAATGTGGTCAAGCTTTCGGAGCTGTTCCGCCGCAACCATGGCGAGGATCGTCCGCCGCCCAGCGGGCAAAGCAAATCGGGCCGCTTCTATGCCGCCATCAAGGATCATCTGGATTTTGAATGGCAGGTGCGGTTTTTCCCCATCTATGTGGAAATTCCCGCCCATGTCTTCAACAAACTGGGCATCGGCATTACCCGCATGGATACCGAGGAGCGCCTGCAGCGGCTGGCGCAGCTGGCCATGGCCGATCTGCAAAAGGCCGAGCAGGTGCTGAAGGATCCGGCCCTGATCCAGGAAATGCTGGAACATAACGTGCTGGCCTCGGCCACCGTCAGCGAACTGGGCGAGGCCGGTTTCGATACCGTGCACGGCGCCCTGGCCGGGGTGGACGCCAAAAAGAAGTGGGATGTGCTGGCCAACAAGGATACCGCCAAGAAGCTGGTGGAGGACCGCCGCATCAGCCAGCAGGATATTGCCGCCCTGGCCGATTTCCTGGATGTGCTGAACGAGTTCGCCCTGGACGCCATGCTGGAACTGCATCTGAACCGCGATCAGATGCAGATGTTCCTGAAAACGGCGCGCGAAGGCCTGGGCGACGCCTTGTTCCTGGGGCTGTTCGGGCCGATCTATTCCCTGATTCCTGATGATCAGGACGAACAGCTGAAGCTGCGCAAATATCAAAGCTTCTGCCAGAAAGCCCTGCGCGATCTGGTGGCGGCGGTCAAGCAGCTGGAAGAACAGAACCGCCGTTCCGGGAACGAGGTGGACGAGCAGGAATGCCTGCGCACCGTCTGCCGGGCCCGCCGCCCCGATCTGGAGAAGGAATTGAAGCGCCTGGCCCCGGCCTGCGTGGTCAACAATCAGGCGGCGGCCAGCCCGCACTGAACGGCCTCTTTATATCAACTGGAACAGCCGCGCACTGCGAGGCTGTTCAAAAGGCGGCGGGTATCATGAAAAACGGCCATCCGAGCGCCCTCGGATGGCCGTTTTTTTGGTGAGGTGCCTGGGTCTCAGGCGCTGATCTTGCGGATGCTGTCCTTGATTTCGTCCAGCACCTGGGTGAAGCGCTTGTTCAGGAGTTCGCAGGCTTCGCTGTTGGATTTGGCGATGATTTCCGACAGTTCGCGGGCATTGGCCAGGCCGCGTTCGAACACGTCCTTGGTCAGCTCGGTCTGGCGGATGGCCTTGTCCTGCGGCGTGGAGGCGTCGGTCAGGTCCTTGGCGGCGGTGGCGGCTTCCTCGACGGCCTGACGGAGAATTTCCGCCTGACGCTTGAAGACGGCCTGCACGCCTTCCAGGGCCAGCTTGTTGGCCTGGGTCAGGGCTTCGATATTCTTGCGCTGCGAGGCCATCAGCCCCTCAACATCAAGGCCGGGCACCTTGAACTCGCCGATCATCTTGGTGACGTCGATATCAAAGAACGCTTTTTCGGGCTGCTTCGCCATTTTCAGAACCCTCCGGTTGGTGTGCCGATGAACATCCCCCGCGCGCAGGGTATGTGTGGAAAGCCGCACAGGTCAACTATAATTGCCGCGTTGCAACAAAATCGCCGCTTTTATTGTAAACAGGCTTTCACACGCATAGCGACAAATGGCGGAAACGAAAAACCCCCGCGGGCGACCCGCGGGGGTTTTCCAGTCATCCGTACGCTGTTGGATTACAGCAGGATCTGCACGCGGCGGTTCTGAGCCTCGCGCACACCGTCCTTGGTGGGAACCAGCGGATCGGTCTTGCCCTTGCCCACCACCGAGATGTCGTCGGCGGGGATGCCCAGTTCGACCAGGGCGGCCTTCACGGCATTGGCGCGGCGCAGCGACAGGGCCATGTTGTACTTCTCCGAACCCACGGCGTCGGTGTGGCCGATCAGGTGCAGATTGGTGGCGCGGCTGGCCTTGGCGTTGGCGGCGGCCTGGTTGATGATCTTCTGGGCTTCGGGGGTGATGTTGGACTTATCGAAGTCGAAGAACACCAGGTAGGACTTGGCGATCACGGCCTGGGTCATGTGATGGACCGGGGCCGGAGCCGGAGCGGCCACCGGAGCCGGAACCGGAGCGGCCATCGGCGCGGGAGCGGCCGCCGGGGCATCGAACTTGTAGGTGAAGCCCACCAGGATGCTATGCGCCTGATAGGGGCCCTTCACGTCGCCGGCCATGCCGTTCGAGCCGGTGTCGGAGTTGAAGCTGTTGTCCAGGGTGCGCATGTAGCGGTATTCACCGTTGACCGACAGGTTGCTGTTCAGCGCGTAGCTGAGGCCGGCAATGCCCTGATAGGCGAAGGCGATGTCGCTGTCGTTGGTCAGGGTGGTGGAGTTGCGCACCTTGTTGGCGAAGGTGTCCACGCCGCCGACGCCGACGCCGACATAAGGCGTCCAGGCGGTGCTGTTGTGGAAGTCGTAGAGGGCGTTGACCATCAGGTCGGCCGGCTGGAAATTGCCGTCGCCGCCGGAGCCGTTGACCTTGTTGATGCCGTTGTAGCGCCAGCCCATCTCACCTTCCAGGCGGATCGAGCCGAAGTCGTAGCCGGCATTGCCCAGCAGACCGAAACCGGGGTCGGTGCTGACCTTCTGCTTGCCGGCGGCGGTCTTGTACTTCTGAGCGGGGACCAGGTTCAGGCCCGTGTCAGCACCAACATACCAGCCATCGGCCAGAGCGGCGGTGGACAGGCCAGCCACCAAACCGGCGGCGAGAATACCAGTAGCGATACGCATGATAAGCTTCACCCTTCAGGGAAGAACAACAAAAAGTGCTTGCCCCCATATCTAGTCCAAGGTGCGGTGCAACTCAACGGGCCAGGGGGCGGATTCCGGAAAACAGGGGCCATTTTTGTGACAGAGTTGCTAAACTGCAACAGGTTTGCGGTCTAGCCCCTTGATTATAAGGCTATTTTTATGCTTGCTCTGCGCGCTCGTCATGGCTGCCGCCTTCGGCCCGCAGGTCTGCCGCCTGCTTACGCAAACGGGAAAAGGCCCTAACGGAAATGGGGATGCTGATCATGTAGATCAAGCCCACCACCGAAATGGTGGTCCAGGGCGCGGTTACCATGAAGGCGGTGAGCAGGCCCACCAGCAGCAGCACCGGCAGCACATAGGAATGGGGGATGCGGAACCGCTTGCCGGAGAAGGTGGGCACCTTGCTGACCATCAGGAACGACACCCCCACCAGGAAGGCGGCATTGATGGCCGGGCTGGCGAAAAGATCGGCATCGGCCTGGAAACTGGCGATCATCGGCAGCAGCACCATGCCCGCCGCCGCCGGCGCCGGCACTCCGGTAAAGAAGTTGTAGGCGTATGCCGGCAGATCGGGCTGGCCGATCATGGTGTTGAAACGGGCCAGACGCAGGGCGCAGCACACCGAGAACAGCAGCACCAGGGCCCAGCCGACGCCGCCGGCCCGCTGCATGGTCCAGAAATAGAGCAGCATGGACGGCGCCACGCCGAAGCTGACGAAATCGGACAGGGAATCGAGTTCGGCGCCGAATTTGCTGGTGCCGTGCAGCATGCGGGCCACCCGTCCGTCCAGTCCGTCCAGCACGGCGGCCAGCAATATGGACATCACCCCGGCTTCCCATTTGCCGTGCAGACCGAAGCGGATGGCGGTCAGGCCGGCGCACAGGGCCAGCATGGTCAGGATGTTGGGGATCAGCTTATTGATGGAGAGCCCGGGCAGGCGCGGCGGACGGCGGGGCTTGAACATCAGCGCGACACTCCGGCGCGGGCGGCTTCGCTCGCGGCCATGTCGGCCAGCACGGTTTCGCCGGCGATGGCGGTCTGGCCCACGCAGACCAGCGGCGCCACGCCGTCGGGCAGATAGACGTCGACGCGGCTGCCGAAGCGGATCAGCCCGAAACGCTCGCCCGTGGTCACCTGCTGGCCTTCCTCGATATCGCAGCGGATGCGCCGCGCCACCAGGCCGGCGATCTGCACGAAGGCCAGTTCGCGGCCATCGGCCAGCTGCAGGCGGATCGACATGCGCTCATTGTGGGCCGAAGCCTTGTCGAGAGCGGCGTTGAAGAAGCGGCCGGGGCGGTAGGCCCGCTTGATCACGGTGCCGGGGAAGGGGATGCGGTTCACATGCACGTTGAAAACGTTCATGAACACGGTGATGCGGGTCAGCGGCGCATCGCCCATGTCCAGCTCCGGCGGCGGCGGCGCCGGTTCGATCATCTGCACCACGCCGTCGGCGGGGCTGATCACCAGGCCGTCGCGGCAGGGGGTGGTGCGCACCGGGTCGCGGAAGAAGTAGGCGCACCAGGCGGTCAGCAACAGTCCCAGCCAGCCCAGCGGATGCCAGATCAGGAACAGGACAAGGGCCGCCAGGGCGAACAGCGGGATGAAGCGCCAGCCTTCCGGATTGATCGGCATGTGAAGGGATTTCAGCAGGGAAAAATCCTGATCCTGCACCTTAAAGTCTCCTGATCTTGTGGCGGTCCGGACGAAAAGAGCGGGAGAACCGCCCACCTCCGGCGATTTTAGAACATCCCGGCAAAAAAGCCATAAGCGCTTATGGCAAAGCGGAAAGGCATGCTACGGTGTGGTCTGGTGCAAAAACATGTCCATACGGCAATGGAAAACAGCAGTTTCACCCTGATTCTCGGCGGCCAGAGCCTGCCCATCGATTTTCACGGCCTGGGGCTGGTGGAAGAGGAAATGCGCGAAGGGCTGCCGTGCGGCGCCTTCTCGTTCCATTTTTCCTGGCGCCAATACAAATTCCGCGGCGACTACCGCGAGGCGGGCGGCGGGGCCGCGCTGACCTTGCAGTCCGATCTGTGCCCGATGCCCTTTTCCGCCGAATCGCCGCAGGCCCGCATCGATCTCGAGGCCGTGGTGCGGGCCGCCAACAAGGCCCTGGGCGCGGTGCTGCGGGTGGAGCGGGGCCACATCGCCCTGCATCATCCGCTGGAGATCCCCCTGCCGCTGACCGCGGTGGGGCTGATCACGCCGCTGACGGCCTTTCTGATCCGCCTGTCGCCCTATCTCGATTGTCTGGGGCTGGTGATGGCGCCGCCCTTAAGCCAGCCGCGCGGCGTGTCGCTGCTGCGGCCCGCCTACCGCCGCTCCCGGCAGCGGGCCTGATCCGAAGGGGGACGCGCCGCCGGAGCGGCCCGTCCCCTAATTCTTCATCAAGGATGGGGCAGGGCGAAGACCTGACCCGGATAGATGCGGTTGGGATCGCGGATCTGCCCCTTGTTGGCCTGGAAGATCAGCATGAAATCGCTGCCGCGGCCATAGGTGCGCCGGGCGATGCGCCACAGGCAGTTGCCCTTTTCCACGGTAATGGAGCCGGGTTTCTGCGTGGCGGCCTCGGCGGCCTCCTCGGGGGCGAAGCTCACTTCGGCGCGGGCCGCCACCTTGCCGTCGGGGCCGATCTCGTCGGCGCGCAGGCGATGCCCGCCCAGCTTCAGATCGGTTGTGGCGGTCAGGCTCCAGGCGCCCTTGTCGTCGGCGCGGGCGGCGCCCAGGGCGGCATCATCCAGATAAAGCTGCACATGGGCCAGGGGCTTGGCCTGCCCGGCCACCGCCAGACGGCCCTGGCCATCCAGGCGGATGGCGCCGATGGAGATGGTGCCGGCCCCTTCCTTGGCCTGCGGGCCCTGCAGAATGCTGATGGAGCCATCGGGGTTGACCTTCAGGGCCAGCGAGGCGCCCTGGCCGTTGGTGCGCGGCGGCACCACCAGCACCACCGGCGCGGCGCTGTCGGCGCTGCTGCCGTCGGGGTTTTTGGCGCGCAGCGACAGCTCGCGGCTGCCGGGGGGCAGCGGATGATCGGGGACGAACACCCATTCGCCACGGCTGTCGGCGGTGACATGGCCGATTTCCTTGCCGCCGTCGAGGATGCTGATCTCGGCCTTGGGCAGCGAGCGACCGGAGATCACCGTCTGGCCCTGGGGATCGATGCGCACCACGTCGAAGCTGGGAACCGGGCTGGCGGCCACGGCCGGCGCGGCGGCGGGCGCGGGTTTGACCGCCGGGGCGGCGGTGCTGGCGGGTTGGAGAGCGGGAGCCTCTTCGTGACCACGGGGCCACAGGGTCAGGCCGACGGCGGCGAGAAGCACGGCGATGCCGGCAACGGCAATCAGAACGGGCCGATTCACGAGAGCTTGCTCTTTCATAATGGATCAGACGGCACAGCCTAAACCCAAGGGCGATGCCGCGCAACTGCCGGTGTGAGGGGTGATGGGCGCCATGTATTATCGATCGATAAAATTTTTCGTCCGAGACCGCGTGAATTGATAATTCTCAATTACAGGGAAAACATCCCATGACAGAACGACCTTATAGACAATGTGGGGAAAGTAATTATTAAAAATAACACATTGTAAATTATGATCATTAACATAATAAAATAAAAAGGTGCTGAAGATGACAGGGAAGTATGCGCGTCTTGATGACGAAATCATAAAATCCATGCGTGATATTCATACTATTATTGGGAATGAATTGCAGGATAGTCTCGAGAAATTACCAGAGCCGGCACGGACCTCCCTGCGGCGCACCTTTGCCGCGGCCCTGGACACTGGGGCTATTCCAGAAGATATAGAGCGCGGCGCGGCTTTGGTGTTGCCGGCGTCGCAGATGGCGGCGGCGCTGGTCGCGGCTTTGGAGCGGCGCCGCTCCGGCTGGTGGGGGCGTTCGGCCGGCCTGCGCGCGCAGCTCCGGCTGCAAGCCGGCCTTTATCGGCTGCTGCTGCATCTGGTGGGGGGGGCGCCGGTGGAACGGGCGGTGGCGGCGCCGGAAAACGGCATTCGCCGCGTGGCCGATGTCATCGACGAGGAGGTGGGGCACACCGTCGGGGAGATCGCCGGTCTGACCCGGGATACCGATGAGGCCTCGGCCCAGTTGCACAAGGTGGCGGTGACCACCAGCGAGCATGCCCAGTCGGCGCGGACGGCGGCGGAGCAGGCGCTGTCCACCGCCGAAACCGTGGCGGCGGCCACCGACGAGCTGCATGCCGCCATCGAGGAGATCGTGCAGCAGGTGGAGCATACCAAACTGGCGGCCAATCGGGCGGTGCAGGCCGCCGACGAGGCCCAGGCGGTGATGTCGGGCCTGACCGAGGCGGCCCAGCGCATCGGTTCGGTGGCCGATCTCATCAACGGCATCGCCGGGCAGACCAATCTTCTGGCGCTGAATGCCACCATCGAGGCGGCCCGCGCCGGAGAGGCCGGCAAGGGATTCGCCGTGGTGGCCGGCGAGGTCAAGCAGCTGGCCAACCAGACCGCCCGGGCCACCGAGGAGATTTCCGGCCAGATCAGCGCCATCCGTGGCGTGGCCGGGCGGGCCCTGACGGCCATGACCCAGGTGACGGGCCTGATCCGCGAGGCCGAGACCTCGGCCACCGTCATCGCCGGCTCGGTTACCGAACAGTCGGCCGCCACCAGCGAGATCGCCCGTACCGTCAACCAGACGGCGGCGGCCTCGGAGCGGGTGACGGCGCTGATGGCCGAGGTGACCGACAAGGCGGTTTTGGCGCGGGGGCTGTCGGAGGACGTGCAGAAGGACAACCGCCGCGTCACCGACACCATTCTCGGCATGCGCGGCATGCTGGGGCGGGTGGTGCGGTCCTCCTCGGCCGAGGCCGATCGACGGGTCGAGGCCCGGGCCGGGGTTTATCTGCCGCTGAAAATCATGGCGGGCGGCGGGAAGGTGGAGGCCGTCATTGCCGATCTGTCGGCGGGCGGTCTCTGTCTGCTGGCCGGGCCGGGCGGCACCTGGGCGGACGGGGCCGCGCTGACGGTGGAGCATCCGGTGCTGGGCCGTTCCCGGCAGGGCCGCATCGTGGCGGCCGCGGGGCCGCGCGCCCATGTGCGGCTGGAGCCCGGCAGCCGGTTCGAGTCGGTGGATTTGCGCCGGGCCGTGGCCCAGGGCGGCACCGCCCTCATCGAAAAGGCCAAGAGCGATCACGAGGGTTTCGTGGACGACGTGCTGCGGGTGCTGGAAGGCGAGGACAACCGCAAGGCGGCGGATCTGGCCAACCATCACACCTGCCGCCTGGGCAAGTGGTTCGACGGCGTATCCGATGCCCGGGTGCGGGCCTGCCCTTCCTATCAGGCCCTGGTGGAGCCGCACCGCCGCGTGCATCAGGCGGGCAAAGATGTGCTGGCCCTGCATTGGCGCGGCGATGCCGTGGGCGCCGCCCGCATGGCCGAAACGCTGCGCGAGGCCTCGCACGCGGTGATCGACCTGCTGGGGCGGTTGCAGCAGGAGTTCGCCGCCGCCGTGGCGTGAGTTCAGCCGCCGGCGCCGGGGGCGCGCGGCAGCAGGAAATGCACGGTGCTGCCGGTCTCGCCGCTTTCCATCCAGATGCGGCCGCCATGGGCCAGCACCACCGCCCGGCAGATGGCCAACCCCAGCCCCGTGGCGTGCGGCGAGGGCTGCCCCAGGCGCTCGAAGGCGTCGAAGATCTTTTCGGTCAGGCCGGGCGGCACGCCGCGCCCGTTGTCTTGCACCGAAAACCGCCAGAAATCCCCCTCTTCCACGGCGGAAACGGCGATTTTCAGTGGCCGTGCGGGATGGCGGTAGGCAAGGGCGTTGTCCAGCAGCTGGGTGAAAACGTTGGTCAGCATGGCGGCGTCGGCCAGCAGCGGGGGCAGTGGCGCCGCCTGCAGCTCGGCGCCGCATTGGGTCAGGCGTGGCAGCAGGGTCTGGCGGGCGGCGGCGAAGGCGGCGTCGGCATCGATGCGGTCGCGCCGGGGCTCCTCGGCCAGGCTGGTGGCGTAGCGCTGAAAATCCCGCAGCAGGATCTTCAGGCGCAGGCCGCCGCTTTCCATGTAATCCAGCCATTGCGTCAGCTCGTCATCCTGGTTGCCCAGTTTGCGGCGGATCAGCTGGCTGTAGCTGACGATGGGGCGCAAGGGTTCCTGCAGATGATGGGCGGCCACCTGGGCCAGGCGCTTCAGCTCCTGGTTGACGGCCCCCAGGCGGCGGGCGCGCCGCTCGGCCAGCTCGCGCGAATCCGACAGGTCGCGGGTGCGGGCCTCCACCATGGCCTCCAGCCGCTGCTGGTTGAGGCTGGCGCGGTCCTGGCGCAGATCGGCCTGGCGGGCCCAATAGAGCAGCGCCAGGGAAAACAGCAGGATCAGCACGCTTTCCACCGTCGTAAGCTGCCGCCAATGCCGCAGGGCGGTATGCGCCGAAAGGCCGCTGGTCACCACCAGGGGGTAGCGGTCCAGCATGCGGTAGCCCAGCAGCTTGTCGTGGCCGTCGGCCTTGGAGACCAGACGCAGCACGCCGTAATGGCGGCTGGAAATGGCCTTGGTGAAAAGATCGCTGTCGGCGACCGAGGTGCCGAATTTGGCGGCGTGATCGGGGGCGCGGGCCAGAATGACGCCGTTCATGTCGATCACCGCCGAGGCGCCGGCCTTTTCCAGCAGCACCGAGCCGAGAAAGCGGGCATAGGCATCGGGGTTGAGGGCGGCCAGGACGATGCCGGTAAAATGACCGCCGGCATCGCGCACCGGGCGCGACAGCGGCACCGTGCGTTCGCCGTTGCTGGGATCGACCACCGGGGCGCCGATGCGGATGCGGTCGGGGCCGGCGGCGGTCTTCTGCGCCAGGAAGAAATCCTGGTCGGCCAGCGAGAGATCCTTCAATACCGTGGCATCGTCGGGCACCGGGCGGCCGATGAAGCGGCCGTTGGCGTCGATCAGGGCCACATAGCGCAGTTCGGGGAAGCCCTGCAGGCGGGCGGCCAGATGCGCGGCGTCGTCCGGCTGCCGCCAGCGGCCGGGATCGGCGGCGATGGTCTGCATCAGATCATCGATGGCGCGCATGCTGCCGCCCAGATGCTGTTCGATGGCGTTGGCCATGGCCCCGGTCAGCCGTTCCCCGTCCCGCAGGGCGGCGGCATGATCCGCGCGCAGCTGCAGCCAGGCCAGCACCAGCAGCACCAGAACCATCAGCAGGGCGGCGCCACGGGCGGCAAAGGTCTTACGGGCGGGGGCGGCGGGCATAGCGGGTGGGGCGGAAACCGTTGCGGGGAGGGAAACGACAAGGGCCGCCGGGGGATCCCGGCGGCCCTTCTTCTCAGACTACGCGGATGTTTTTGAATTGCCAGGGGTCATCCTGGTCGAGATCCTCGGGGAATAGAACGCCGCGCCCGTCGAGGGGGGTCCAGTCGGTATAGGCGCCGGTCACCCGGCCGAGATAGGGGGCGGCCACCTCGAGGATCCGCTCGAAATCCAGCTCCTCGGGCTCGACGATGCCGCGTGCCGGGTTCTCGATGGCCCAGACCATTCCGGCCAGCACCGAGACCGTCACCTGCAGGCTGGTGGCGTTGTTGTGCGGGCACAGGGCGCGGGCCTCCTCTACCGACAGCTGCGAGCCGAACCAGTAGGCGCCCTTGGCATGGCCGGCCAGCAGAACGCCCAGTTCATCGGTGCCCCGCACGATCTCGTCCATCATCAGCCGCTTGCGCGGCTGCACGGCCCAGCTTTTGCCGGCCAGTTCGTGCACGGAGAGCACGGCGTCGTCGCAGGGGTGGTAGGCGTAATGGCAGGTGGGGCGGAAGCGCACCCGCTCGGCCTCGGTCACGGTGAAATAGTCCGAGATGGAAATGGCTTCGCCATGGGTGATGAGAAAGCCGTGGAACGGACCTTCCAGCGGCGTCCAGGTGCGCACGCGGGTGCTGGCGCCGGGGCGCATCAGATAGATGGCGGCGCCGCCGCCGAAATCGTGGCGGCGGCCATCGGGCGGCAGGGCCTTTTCGTGGCTGCCCCAGCCCAGTTCTGCCGGCTGGCAGCCCTCGCCGACGAAGCCGTCGATGGACCAGGTGTTGACGAATTCGCCCACCGCCTTCGGCTGGTTGGCCACCTGGGTGTCGCGTTCGGCCACATGCACCACCTTGACCGACAGCCGCTCCATGAGCGCGGCCCAGGCGGCGCGGCTGGCGGGCTTTTCCACCTCGAGGCCGGTGTCGCGGGCGATGTTCAGCAGGGCCTGCTTGACGAAATGCGTCACCAGGCCGGGATTGGCGCCGTGGGTGATGACGGCGGTGGGGCCGGTTTCGGCGCCGCGGCGCAAGCTCAGGGCCTGTTCGCGCAGGGCGTAATTGGAACGCCGGCTGGGGCTGAGGCTGGTGTCGGTATAGCCGCCCAGCCAGGGTTCGATACAGGTGTCGAGATAGAGCAGCCCCTTGTCGCGGCAAAACGCCAGCAGATCAACCGACGACACGTCCACGGCCAGATTGAGCAGGAAATCCCCGTCCGACAGTTCCGGCTCGAGCACGGCGCGGAAGGTGTCGGGGGTCAGGGTTTTTTGCACAAAGCGGATGCCGAAGCTCTCGGCCACGGCGCGGCCGCGCTCCTCGGCGGTGATGATGGTGATCCGCGCGGGATCCATGTCGATATGGCGCAGGATCAGAGGCAGAACCCCCTGGCCGATGCTGCCGAAACCGACCATCACCAGACGGCCTTTGAACGTAACGTGTTTACTCATTCTCTGCTTACCCCTTTAAGGCGAATGCGGTGCGGTGCCCCCGATCAGAAACGGTTGCGGTAGACAAGGACGGGTCGCCCCGTCCGGGAAGGGGACCACGCTGGTCCCCGGAAAAAGCTTATGCCGCCCGGCTCCCTTTGGCCAGATAGCCGGGCGTGGCCAGCAGCGGCGGATCGCGCACTTCGCTCCACGCCGCCTGGTCGAAGCCGTTGAAGGCGGTGCGCAGCGCGCTGCCATAGGCGCCCAGCTGGCCGATTTCGATCCAGTCGCCCTCGGTCACGTCGGCGGGCAGCTGGAACGGGCCGCGCATGCGGTCGGCGGAATCGCAGGTGGGGCCGAAAAATTCGAAAGGCCGGAGCGCCGCCATGGGAGTGCGGCCGTCGGCGGGGATCAGCCGCACCGGAAAGCGCCAGCCCAGGGCGGTGCCGGCATCGGACAGGGCGCCGTAAACGCCATCGTTGATATAAAGCGCCGAGGGGCGGGCGCTGTCGGTCTCGGCGTTATCGCGGCGGGCCAGCACCTGCACCACCACCGACTGGCCGGGCGCCACCAGGGCGCGGCCCGGTTCGCTCCACAGGCGGCACTGGGCCGGCAGACCCAGCCGGGCCACGCCTTCGGCGATGACGGACAGATAATCGTCCAGCGGCGGCGGCACCTCTTCGGGATAGCTGACGGGAAAGCCGCCGCCCACATCCATGACGTCGATGGGCACGCCGGCCTCGGCGATAATGCGGCCGGCCAGGGCCAGGGCGCGGCCGTAGGCGGCGGGCTCCAGGCATTGCGAGCCCACATGGAAGCACAGGCCCACCCGCGGCGCGGCGGCGCGGCCAAGGCGCAGCAGCGCCGCCGCTTCGGCCAGCGGCGCCCCGAACTTGCCCGACAGATCGTAAACGGCCCCGCCCCGGGGCGGGGCCAGACGCACCATCAGGCCCAGATCGTGGGGCGAGGCGGTTTCCTCCAGGATCTTGTCCAGCTCGTCGGCGCTATCCAGGGCGAAATCGCGCACGCCCAGGGCAAACGCCTCGCGGATGGCCTCGCGGCTTTTGACCGGATGCATGAAATGGATCGCGGCCTTGGGAAACAGTCGGCGCACCAGGCGCACCTCGCCCGCCGAGGCGGCATCGAAGTGGCGGATGCCGCCGGCCCACAGGGCGCGCAGCACCGCCGGTTCCGGATTGCATTTGACGGCATAGAGCACATCGCCGGGAAAGCGGCTGGTGAAGCGCCGGGCATTGGCCCGGAAGGTGTGCGGGCGCAGGCAATGCAAGGGCACGCCGGGATGCGCCGCCGCCACCACCTCGGCCACGCTGGGCAGGGTGGCAAGTGCGCTATGACGGTGATGCTTGCTCATGCAGGTTTCTTCCGAAACAGCCCCGCGGATAAGGCGGGAACGAAGGTTTTGCCGTGGGGCGGAGGGAAACGGCGGGTTTCCGCTCCGAAAAAGCGCCCGGCGCCATGGCCTTGCGCCACAGCCGCCCGGCGCCTGCGCGGGCGCTACGAACTTCGCTGACTGATCGGGGGGAAAATCGCCCGTGATACAACCATGTCCACCTCCCTTTCGGGGACCGGCCCGTCTTGGCCAGAGACCAAAAAGGACGCGTTACCGTCGTTGCATGGCCCCGCAAGGATAAAAATCCGCAGGCGGACCGGCACGCGCGAATTGCGTCTGGCGTTTGATATATACGCCGGAAGGGCGACGGCGCAACGCCAAAGATGGCGGCGCCCGGGATTGTCACATTTCAGCCCGGCGGTGTCGCGGTGGCGGCCGGGGGATCAGGCCCGGAGCGCCCGCGTGTGTGAGACAACAGTCCGCAGATCGGCGAGGGGGGGAACGGCGTCGGCGCCCTCCAGCAGGGCCTTTTCCACCCCATGCGCGGCGGCCTGTACCCCGGTGAAGCCCAGATTGCCGGCGGCCCCCTTGATGCCGTGCGCCACGCGGCGGGCCCCGGCGGGGTCGGCCCCGGCCAGGGCCTGATCGATCTCGCGCATCTGGGTGTTTAACTGCTCAAGGAAGCGGGCCACCAGGCCATCGAACCGTGCCTGCCCCAGTTCCTGCGCCAGTTCGGCCTGGGCGTCCTGGTTGATCAGGGCCGTGTCTTGGATATCCATCCCATGCTCCACCGACGGCGGGGTCAAGAAAAGCGGCCCGGCGATGAGCCGGGCCACGGGGGCAGAATTCCCTGTCCTAACGGTTGGGTCAAGGGGCATTCGTTTAAGATCATATGGGCTCAGGCGCGGACCCGGGCGATGAAGCTTTGCACCTCGCCGCGCAGCAGCGCGGCCTGGCCGGTAAGATCGGTGGCGGCGGCCAGAACCTCGGCGGCGGCCCGGCCCGTGGTGGCGGCGGCCTGGGTGACGCCGTCGATATTGTCGGAAACCCGCTGTGTGCCCTGGGCGGCCTCTTGCACATTGCGGGCGATCTCGCCGGTGGCGGCGCCCTGTTCCTCGACGGCGGCGGCGATGGCGGCGGCGATCTGGCTGATCTGGCCGATCACGCCGTCGATGCGCCGGATGGCGGCCACGGCATCGCCGGTGGCGCTTTGCACGGCGCCGATCTGGATGGTGATATCGCCGGTGGCGCGGGCGGTCTGGCCGGCGAGGTTCTTCACCTCGCCCGCCACCACGGCAAAGCCCTTGCCGGCATCGCCGGCCCGCGCCGCCTCGATGGTGGCGTTCAGGGCCAAAAGATTGGTCTGGCTGGCGATGTCGTTGATCAGGCTGACCACGGCGCCGATTTTTTCGGTGGCTCCGGCCAGGCTTTCCACCAGGCGGTTGGTGTGGCGGGCCTCCTCGACCGCGCTTTGGGCGATGCGCGAGGAATCCGACACCTGCCGGGCGATCTCGCCGATGGAGGAGGTCAGCTCCTCGGCGGCGGCGGCCACGGTTTCCACATTGGCCGAGGCCTCCTCGGCGGCCTCGGCCACGGCCTGGGCCTGATGGCTGGTCTGTTCCGCCGTGGCCGACATGCCCTGGGCGGCGCCCTGCATCTGCTGGGCGGCGCTGCCCACATGCTCCACCACGCGGGCCACGCTGCTCTCGAAGCCGTCGGCCAGACGGCGCATCTCGTCGCGCCGGTCCTCTTCCTGGCGGGCCTTGTGCGCCGCCTGTTCGGCCTGCATCCGCTCCATGCGCAGGGCGTTGTCCTTGAAAACCCGCACGGCCTGCGACATGGCGCCGATTTCGTCGCCGCGTTCGGCGCCGGGCACCTCCACATCCTTGCGTCCCTCGGCCAGCCGCTGCATGACCTGGGTCATGGCCTGCACCGGCCGGGCGATGCCGCGCCCGATCAGGCTGGACAGCACGATGCCCAGCAGCATGGCCGCCGCGCTCAGGCCGCCGGTCAGGCTGCGGGCCTGGTCCAGGGTGGTGAAGATGCCGGTGCGGGCCCGCCCGGCATCGGCCAGGGCCGCCTGTTCCAGGCTCTGGGTGGCCTGGGCGATGGTTTCGCCGTCGCCGATCAGGGCGGCCAGCTGGCCGGCCGCCGACAGTTCCTGCGGGGTCAGGGCGGCGATATCGCCGCGATAGGCGGCCAGGGGGGCGCGGCTGGCGGCATCATTGGCCAGCAGGGCGGTCAGCCGGTCGAGATGCCGCTGGCCGTCGGCGGCATCGGTGGCGGCATGCTCATCGAGGAAGCGCACATACGACAGGCGGGCCAGCAGGAACTGTTCGCGGGCGGCGGCGGTATCGGCGCGGCCGTCCAGGGTGGCGAGCAGGGCGGCGGCATCCTGCTGGGCGCGGCCGCGCAGCGCGGTCTGGCTGCGCAGCAGCTCCACCAGGCGGTCGAGGCCGGAGAAATAGCTGTCCAGGTCCTGGGTCAAGCGGGTGAAGGCGGCGCGCTGGGCGGGATCGTTCAACCCATGGCCGATACCGGCCACATCGCCTTTAAGATCGCGTCCGGCCTGGCGCAGGGCGGCCAGGGCGGCGGCGGTGGGATCCTGGGAGTAATCCTTGACCTGGCGGCGGAAGGCCAGCACCTCGCGGTCGATGCGCAGGGTGGTCATGGCGATGCCCGAGGCGTCGATGGCGCTGTGCACCTGTCCGGCCACCTGGCCGGAAACCCACAGGGCGGCCAGAGCCAGGGCGGCGGTCAGGGCCAGCACGGCGCCGAAACCGGCGTAAAGCCGCTGGCTGATTTTAAGAGACGTGAACATGAGGGGGGCCAATCCGGATGATATGGGGGGAGGGGATCGCCCGCGGTGATGCCGATCACGCGGGCGGGGCATGCGCAAACCATGCGCGCCGCCAGACGCCCTGTTGGGAAAGGGGGGGACGAAAATAATGAGGCCCCTTGCCGGCGGGCGGCAAGGGGCCTGGGGAGAAGGCTTCCATGCAAAAAACTTAGGGATGGGATGCTTTGTCGTGCAATTCCCCCCAGCGCCGGTCCTCGAAGGCGATATAGGCATCGATCATGGCGCGGTAGATGCGCTCCATCAGATCGGCACTACCGCCGCGTTCGGCGGCCAGGGCCCGCACCTTGCCGACGATCTCCTCGATGCGTTCCGGCACCACCACGTCGGAGCGGGTGGGTTTGAAGGCGGCGGCCTGGCCGACATAGCCCTGGCGTTCGCAGAGCAGCGCCACGATCTGGCGGTCCAGCCGGTCGATATTGTCGCGGATCTCGGTCAGGGACTGACATGGGGGCATGGGCGGCGTTCCCTCTTGAGGCTTATTAATAGGAGTGGTCGCTGAACAGGCCGTTCACCGAGCCTCCCCAGCGGCTGGTGAAGTCCGACAGCATCTCCTCGGCCGGGCTGCGGCCCGAAGCGGCGATGCTTTGCAGGGTTTCCAGGAAGATGCTCTCGTCGCGGCCGAAGCGGTCGAGGCGGGCGCGGCGGGCCAGGCCGCCCCGGGCGATCTCCAGCGTCGCCAGGGCCAGGTCGCGCACCGTGCCCTGGCGGAAGGGGGTGTGCAGGCCCTGTTTCGGCACGTCGCGGCGCAGGGCGTCGTGCTCTTCCACCGTCCAGTCCTTGACCAGATCCCAGGCGGCGTCGAGGGCGGCGGTGTCGTAGAGCAGGCCCACCCAGAAGGCGGGCAGGGCGCATAAGCGCCGCCAGGGGCCGCCGTCGGCGCCGCGCATTTCCAGAAAGCGCTTCAGCCGCACCTCGGGGAAGACCGTGGTCAGGTGGTCGGTCCAGTCGCCCAGGGTGGGGCGTTCGCCGGGCAGGGCCGGCAGGCGGCCTTGCATGAAATCGCGGAACGACTGGCCCGAGGCATCGATATAGCGGCCGTCGCGGTAGACGAAATACATGGGCACGTCGAGCACGTAGTCCACATAGCGCTCGAAGCCGAAACCGGTTTCGAACACGAAGGGCAGCATGCCGCAGCGGTCGGCGTCGGTATCGGTCCAGATATGGCTGCGGGTGCTGAGATAGCCCGAGGGTTTGCCCTCGACGAAGGGCGAACTGGCCCACAGCGCCGTGGCGATGGGCTGCAGGGCCAGGCTGGTGCGGAATTTCTGCACCATGTCGGCTTCGCTGGCGAAGTCGAGATTCACCTGCACGGTACAGGTGCGCAGCATCATGTCGAGGCCGAGGGAGCCCACCTTGGGCATATAATCGCGCATGATGGCGTAGCGGCCCTTGGGCATCCAGGGGATGTCCTCGCGCCGCCATTTGGGGTTGAAGCCCATGCCGAGGAAGCCGATGCCCAGGCGGGCCCCCACCTCCTTGCACTGGCGCAGATGCTCGTCCACCTCGCAGCAGGTCTGATGCACGGTTTCCAGCGGCGCGCCGGAAAGCTCCACCTGGCCGCCCGGCTCCAGGGTAACGCTGGCGCCGTCTTTCAGCAGGGCGATGACATGGCCGTTCTCCTCGACGCTCTGCCAGCCGAAGGCGGTCAGCCCGGCCAGCAGGGCGGCGATGCCGTCGTCGCCCTCGTAGGGCAGGGGGCGGAGATCGGCGTGGCGGAAGGCGAATTTTTCGTGTTCGGTGCCGATGCGCCACTGCTCGGGCGGCTTGCAGCCCGAGGCCAGGTAATCAACGAGCTGGGTCTTGCCGACGATGGGTTCGCCGCTCGGTTGGGCGGGGGCGGACATGGGAGGTAACCCTTCTGTTCAGGAGAGGGAGGAAAGACGGGGGGGCAGGCCGCCATCGCCGCACAGGGCCTGATAGCAGGCCAGGGCGGCAAGGGCGGCGGTATCGGCGCGCAGGATGCGCGGCCCCAGTCCCACGGGAACGGTGAACGGCAGCGCGCGCAGGGCCTCCAGCTCGGCGGCGGCGAAGCCGCCCTCGGGGCCCACCAGCAGGGCGGCGGGGCCGGGGGGCAGCGCGCCCAGGGCCTCGGCCAC
>JAJZGK010000233.1 GCA_021798485.1 Pseudomonadota bacterium | reverse complement strand
GTGGTGGGTGCGGCATGCGCCGGTGCCCGATCCGCGGGGCCGTATCACCGGCCAGTTGGATCTCAGGCGCCGGGCGGCGGGCTCCGCCCGCCTTGGCTATCCTCCGCTTCCCTCCTCCGCTGCGCTCCGTCGTCGCTGCGGGGCGCTCAATGCGCCAGTCAGCCGCGATGCGGCTTCCGGGAGCCCCCACCCATGACCCGGTGGTGGTGGGTGCGGCATGCGCCGGTGCCCGATCCGCGGGGCCGTATCACCGGCCAGCTGGATCTGCCCTGCGACACCTCGGATCAGAGCTGTTTCGCCGCCCTGGCCGACCGGCTGCCGCGCGGCGCCCTGCTGGTGGAAAGCGGCCTTCTGCGCTGCCGCCAGACCATCGCCGCCCTGGAGGCCGCCGGGCTGGCCCTGCCGCCCGCCCTTTGCGAGCCCGCCTTCCTGGAACAGGATTTCGGCCGCTGGCAGGGGCACGGCTGGACCGAACTGGCCGAGGCCAAGGATCCCGATCTGCCCGCCTTCTGGCGCGAGCCCGCCGCCGCCCTGCCCCCGGCCGGGGAAAGCTTCGTCCAGGTGGTCGGGCGGGTGGGCGCGGCCATGGCCCGCTTCAATGCCGCCCATCCCGACCGCGACATCATCGCCGTGGCCCATGCCGGCGCCATCCGCGCCGCCCTGGCCGTGGCCCTGGACATCGCCCCCGCCGCCGCCCTGCGCTTTGCCGTGGCGCCGCTGTCGCTGACCCGCCTCGATGCCATGGAGGGCGGCTGGGCGGTGGGCGGCGTCAACCATGAAATCGGTTGAGCGCGCCCGGGAAACCTTCTAGGGTGCCTTCTTCCGCGCCGGAACAGGGAAGTTCGGTCGAGCCGACGCTGCCCCCGCAACTGTAACGGACGAGGACGGACCACAACGCCACTGGCCCTTTGGGCCGGGAAGGCGGTCCGCCCCCAATCGTCCGCAGCCAGGAGACCTCTCCGGACCGCGGTTGGCCAACCATCCTCGGAGGGAGGATCGACCACCCGTGCAGCCGCCAAAACGCCCCCTGCCCGCCGCCACCCTGGTGCTGGGCGGCACCCGCTCCGGTAAGAGCGCCCTGGCCGAACGTCTTGCCGCCGGCGCCCGCCACCCCATCTATTTAGCCACCGCCCAGGTGGGCGACGCCGAGATGGCCGAACGGGTGCGCCTGCACCGCGCCCGCCGTCCGGCCCCCTGGCACACGGTGGAGGAACCTCTGGACATGACCGGCGCCCTGGCCCGCCTGTGCGCCCCCGACCGCGCCGTGCTGCTGGACTGCCTGACCCTGTGGCTGTCCAACCTGCTGCTGGCCGGACGCGACCCCGAGGCCGAGGGCCGCGCCCTGGCCGAGGCGCTGCCGGCCCTGGCCGGCCCGGTGGTGATGGTGTCGAGCGAGGTGGGCCTGGGCATCGTGCCCGACAACGCCCTGGCCCGCGCCTTCCGCGACCATGCCGGGCGCCTCAACCAAATGATCGCCGCCCGCTGCCAGCGCGTGCTGTTGGTGGCCGCCGGGCTGCCCCTGACCCTGAAGGATGAAGCATGAGCCGTTTCGCCAAGATCCCCGCCACCGTCATCACCGGTTTCCTCGGCGCCGGCAAAACCACCCTGGTGCGCCATCTGCTGAGCCAGGCCGAGGGGCGGCGCATCGCCCTGATCGTCAACGAGTTCGGCGATGTGGGAGTGGATGGCGACCTGCTGGCCTCGTGCGGGGCCGGCGGCTGCGGCGAGGACGACATCATCGAACTGGCCAACGGCTGCCTGTGCTGCACCGTGGCCGACGAGTTCCTGCCCACCATGGAAAAGCTGCTGGCCCGCGCCGAACCGCCGCAGCATATCCTGATCGAAACCAGCGGCCTCGCCCTGCCCAAGCCGCTGGTCAAGGCCTTCGACTGGCCGGACATCCGCTCCCGCGTCACCGTGGACGGCGTGGTGGCGGTGGTGGACGGCCCGGCCCTGGCCGCCGGGCGCTTCACCTCCAGCCCCGAGGAGAAGGCCCGCCCCGATCACGACAATCCCCTGGAGGAGGTGTTCGAAGACCAGCTGGCCTGCGCCGATCTGGTGCTGCTGAACAAGAGCGATCTGCTGGACGGGCCCGCCCTGGACGCCCTGGACGCCCGCCTGAAAAGCGGCCTGCGCCCCGGCGTGAAACTGGTGCATAGCCGCCACGGCGCCGTGGACGCCCGCCTGCTGCTGGGCCTTGGCGCCGCCGCCGAGGACGATCTGGCCGCCCGCCCCAGCCAGCACGACGACGCCGGCGCGCACGATCACGACGATTTCGAAAGCTTTGCCGTTACGGTGCCCGAGCAAAGCGATCCCGCCCGCCTTGCCGAGGCCCTGCGCGACATCATCAGCCGGCACGACATTCTGCGCCTGAAAGGCTTCCTGCCGGTGCGGGGCAAGGCCATGCGCCATGTGGTGCAGGCGGTGGGGCCGCGTGTGCAGGGCTATTACGACCGGCCGTGGAAGGCCGCCGAACCGCGCGCCGGCCAGCTGGTGGTGATCGGCCTGAAGGGGCTGGACCGGGCGGCCATCGCCGCCGCCATTCTGCGGGCGGCGGCCTGACATGCATCTGCTGGCCGCCACCCCCGGCGCCGTCTCCGACGGCAGCGAAGCCATCGATCTGGGCCAGAGCCCGGCGGCGGTGGTGGTGCTGTCGGCCGCCGATTCCGAACTGGCCTGCCTGGCCCAGGCCCGCGCCGTTTTGGGCGCGCCCGAACTGCGCCTGGCCAGCCTGCTGCACCTGGCCCATCCCATGTCGGTGGATCTTTACGTCGATCAGGTGATCCGCCATGCCCGCCTGGTGGTGGTGCGCCTGCTGGGCGGACGCGGCTACTGGCCCTACGGTGTCGAGCAACTGGCCGCCGCCTGCCGCCAGAACAATGTTCAGATCGCCTTTCTGCCCGGCGATGATCAGCCCGATCCCGATCTGGCCGCCTGGAGCAGCCTGCCGCCCGAGGCGCTGCACCGCTTGTGGCAATATCTGGTGCAGGGCGGGGCCGCAAACGCCGAACAGTTTCTGCGCTATTGCAGCCATCTCACCGGCGCGGCGGCGGCGTGGCGCGAACCGGCGCCGCTGCCCCCCGCCGGGCTTTATCCGGCCGGGGCCGATCTCGAAAGCCTGCGCGCCGGCTGGACACCGCAGGCGCCGGTGGCCGCCCTGGTGGTCTACCGCGCCCTGGTGCAGGCCGGCAACACCGCCGCCATCGAGGCCCTGCGCGCCGCCCTGGCGGCGCAGGGCCTCAATCCCCTGCCGCTTTACGTCACCAGCCTGAAGGATCCGGTTTCGGCCGCCACCATTGCCGAACTGCTGCGCCTTTGCCCGCCCGACATCATCCTGAACGCCACCGGTTTCGCCGTGGCCGCCCCCGGCCGCCCGCAGGACGGCCCCTTCGCCGAGGCCGACTGCCCGGTGCTGCAGGTGATCTTCTCGGGCGGCGGCGAGCAGGCCTGGCGCGACGGGGTATCGGGCCTGTCGGCCCGCGATATCGCCATGAACGTGGCCCTGCCCGAGGTGGATGGCCGCATCATCGGCCGCGCCGTCTCGTTCAAGGCCGCCGCCCGGCGCGACGAGGCCACCCAGTGCGATATCGTGGCCTATCAGCCGCTGGCCGACCGCGTCGTCTTCATGGCCCGGCTGGCCGCCGCCTGGGCGGGGTTGCGCCGCAAACCCGCCGCCGAGCGCCGCATCGCCCTGATTCTGGCCAATTACCCCAACCGCGACGGCCGCCTGGGCAACGGTGTGGGCCTCGATACCCCGGCGGCCACCATGGAGGTGCTGCGCGCCCTGCAAGGGGCCGGGGTGGAAACCGGGCCGCTGCCCGCCGATGCCGCCGCCCTGATGGCGCTGGTGCAGCAGGGCGTGACCAACGCCCTGAGCGGCCGCCGTCACCGCCTGGTGCGTGAAAGCCTGGCCCTGCCCGATTACATGGCCTTTTTCCACAGCCTGCCGGCCGGGGTGCAAAAGGCGGTTTCCGAGCGCTGGGGCGCCCCGGAGCGCGACCCTCATTTCACCCCGGGCGAACTCAGCTGCGGCCATTTCGATCTGGCCCTGCTCTGTTTCGGCCATGTGGCGGTGGGGGTGCAGCCGGCGCGCGGCTATCATATCGATCCGGCCTCGAGCTACCACGATCCGGCCCTGGTGCCGCCGCACGGCTATCTGGCCTTCTATGCCTGGCTGCGCGAACAGTTCCGCGTCGATGCCGTGGTGCATATGGGCAAGCACGGCAATCTGGAATGGCTGCCGGGCAAATCGCTGGCGCTGTCGGAAACCTGCTTCCCCGAGGCCGTTCTCGGGCCGCTGCCGCATCTTTATCCCTTCATCGTCAACGATCCCGGCGAGGGCACCCAGGCCAAGCGCCGCGCCCAGGCGGTGATCATCGATCATCTGACCCCGCCGCTGACCCGGGCGGAAAGCTACGGGCCTTTGCGCCAGCTGGAGCAGCTGGTGGATGAATATTACGAGGCGGCGGCGGTGGACCCGCGCCGCCTGACGGTGCTGCGCGACGAAATCCTGGCCCTGACCCGCATCACCGGCCTCGACAAGGATTGCGGCATCGCCCCGGACGACAGCGAGGAACAGTCGCTGCAAAAGCTCGACAATCACCTCTGCGAACTGAAGGAGATGCAGATCCGCGATGGCCTGCACATCTTCGGCCGCGCCCCCGAGGGCGAGCAGCTGACCGATCTGCTGGTGGCCCTGGCCCGCGCCCCGCGCGGCGCCGCCCCGCGCGAAGCCTCGCTGCTGCGCGCCCTGGCCGACGATCTCGGCCTCGGCTTCGATCCGCTGGACTGCCCCATGGCCCAGCCCTGGAGCGGCCCCCGCCCCGCCCTGCTGGCCGGCGCCGCCCCCTGGCGCAGCACCGGCGACACCGAGGGACGGCCACCCGCGCCTGTGGTGCCCGGCGACCACGATGTGCCCGGCGCGGCGAACTCGTGCCGAATGTAGCCCAGCGCGACCGGCGTAAAGAGGGGCGCGTTTGCGGGCGCGACCGATGTAATGCGGCCTGCGTTCGCGTTGCCGTCGGTCGGCCAGAACGCCAATTCATCGGCCAGGATGGCAACCGCGGTGACGCCGCGCACCGAGCGGAAGCTGCTCCCCATGTCGCGTGTGAATTGATCAGGCGTGAGCACGCTGACGCCCTCGAGCAGCCGATCGCGCGCCCAATAGTGGTAGTCGACGAGCGTCCGCAAGGTCGGGAGATCCATCCTGGGATTGTACGAGAGAAACGAGGATGTGAGAGAGAGGGCGAGGTGGGTGAAAAGAAGGAAAGGGAAAGAAGATGGGAAGAAAGGACGACGAGAAGAAAATGGAACAAAGTGGAAGAAACCCAAAAGGAGACGAGAAGAAAA
>JAJZGK010000017.1 GCA_021798485.1 Pseudomonadota bacterium | reverse complement strand
GGCCAGGGCGCGGGCCTCACGCATGGCGGTGCCCGGCACCAGCTCGCGGCCGCCTTCCACGGCGTCGCGCGGGGTGGCGGCATCCCCGGCGCGGGCATAGGCCTGATTGCAGGCCACCAGGGCCAGATCGCCGTCGCGCAGCCATACCGGCAGCGGATGGGCATCGAGCAGGGCGCGCAACAGATCGCGCTCGCGGCCCAGATCCTCGCTTTCGTGCGATAGCCGGTCCACCGCCGTGGCGCCTTCGGTCACGTCGCGCACCCACAGCATGTCGGCCAGGGGAACATCGTTGTCGTCGGCGGCGCGACCGCCCGCCACCAGCATGCGGCGGGGGCTGTCGCGCAGGGTCAGCTCCAGCTCGAAACCGGTGCCCTGGCGGCGCAGCTCGGCCACGGCCTTTTCCAGCAGCACCCCCTCGCCCGCCTCGAAGCTTTGCACGATATCGCTGAAGGTGGCCTCGGTACCGCCGAACAGCCCCAGCAGCACCGCCAGGCGGCGCGAGCAATGTTCCGACAGCACGGTGTTGTTGGCGGCCAGGGTCCAGCGGTACAGGCCATCGGGAGCGGCGGCCAGCAGCGCTTCCAGCCGGCGGCAATCGGCTTCCAGCTGGCCGCTGCCCGAGGCGGCGGCGCGCAGCAGCCGGCTTTGGATCACCAGAACGGTCACACCGATCACCGCCACCAGCAGGGCGGCGATCAGCACGCTGAGCAGCACGGGATCGCCGGGCAGGAGCGGCACCGGAAAGGCGGAGGCATTTGCCGTTTGCGCCAGGGCCGGACCCGGCGCCAGGACGGTCAGACCGGTCAAAATTCTCAACAGCCGCATGAAAGTCCCCAGGTAAGGCCGGTCGGCACATCAGGCCCCAGGGTGCCGCCAGACGCGGAAAAAGACAAGTGCGGCGGGAGCTGTCAGCAGGGCAATCGGGTGAACGCGTGGGTGTTGTTTTACACCATATCATCTTCGGCGCGATGGCGCGTTGAGCGCCCGGCGATTGAGGGACGCGCATCAAACAGGGCAATCGGCTTCACCCGATTGCCCTGGAGCTGTCAGGCCGCGCGGGTGGCCGGGTTGTCGGTCAGCAGGGCATAGAGCCCTTCGGCGGTTTCGGTGCCGCGCAGTTTTTCGCACACCGCCTTGTCGCGCAACAGGCGCGACACCCGGGCCAGGGCCTTCAGGTGATCGGCGCCGGCGCTTTCCGGCGCCAGCAGCAGGAAGATCAGATCCACCGGCTGTTCATCGATGCTGTCGAAATTGATGGGCTTTTCCAGGCGGGCGAACAGGCCGTGCAGGCGTTCGAGATTGGGCAGTTTGCCGTGGGGAATGGCGATGCCGTTGCCCACCCCGGTGGTGCCGAGACGCTCGCGGTCGAGAAGAACATCGAACACCGTGCGTTCGGGCAGGCCGATGAGGTCGGCGGCGCGGCGGGCCAGTTCCTGCAAAGCCTGCTTCTTGCTGGTGGCGCGCAAATTGGGCACCACGCTTTCCGGGCTGATCAGATCGATGATTTCCATCACATGTCCTTGCGGTCGTCCGCCGGTTTCAAATCCGACCGATACTGGCCGGTCAGGCGACTTGGACGGGATCGTCCTTCATTTTTCAAAGCCTGGGCCACGCCAAATTATATGCCCATAAACGCTTCCGGTTCCCAACAGTCAAGTGCTATCGGCATCCCCGACGGGCGCCGGACAATAGGCGTGCTGTCCTGCCAAGTCAAGCAAAGGCGGTTCAACCGGATATGGATTTTTCCCTGCGGCGCTGCACTGAAGACGGGATTTTCATCGATTCCCTATATTTCGCCACCGTGCGGCGGGCGATATCCACCCCCTCGCCTTTCAGGATTTCAACGATCTTGTCGTCCGACAGCACATCCTTGGCGCTTTCGGCGTCGATCAGGCTTTTAATGCGGTGGCGCACCGCCTCGGCGGAATGGGCCTCGCCGCCGTTGGCGCCGGCGATGGCCTGGGTGAAGAAGTATTTCAGCTCGTAGATGCCGCGCGGCGTGGCCATGTATTTGTTGGCGGTCACGCGGCTGACGGTGCTTTCGTGCATGCCGATCACGGCGGCGATATCGCGCAGCACCAGCGGGCGCAGATACTGCACGCCGCGCTGAAAGAACATTTCCTGCTGGCGCACGATCTCGCTGGCCACCTTGAGGATGGTGGTGGCGCGCTGGTGCAGGGATTTCACCAGCCAGTTGGCCGACTGGAACTGTTCGTTCAGATAGGCCTTGTCGTCCTTGCCCTTGGCGGCGCCGCTGACGCGGGTGAAATAGCGGCTGTTGACCAGCACGCGGGGCAGAGTGTCGCTGTTCAGCTCCACGATCCAGCCGCCGCCGGGGGCCGGGCGCATCAGCACATCCGGGGTGACGGGCTGGGCCACGGCATCGTCGAACACCAGGGCGGGCTTGGGATCAAGGGCGCGGATCTCGGCGATCATCTCGGCCAGATCCTCGGCATCGATGCCGCACACCCGCATCAGGCCGGGCAGATCGCGCCGCGCCAGCAGCGGCAGATTGTCCAAAAGCGCCTGCATGGCCGGATCGAGGCGGTTTTTTTCCCGTAATTGCAGGGCCAGACATTCGGCCAGGCTGCGGGCGAAGATGCCGGGCGGATCGAAATGCTGCAGGCGGTCCAGCACCGCCGCCACCCGCTCGGGCGCGCAGCCCAGCAGGGTGGCCACCTCGGCCAGATCGCCGATGAGATAGCCGCTTTCGTCCAGCATCTCCATCAGATGGAGGCCGATCAGGCGGTCGGCGGCATCGGGCAGATCCATGTTGAGCTGGCCGGTCAGATGATCGCGCAGGGAAATGTCGCGCGTCAGGGTCTGCTCCAGGCTGCTCTCGCCTTCCTCGAAGCCGCCGCCGCCGCCACGGGTGCTGCCGTTCCATTCGGTGGCGTAGCCGTCGCCGCCATCGGCGGCGCTGTCGTTGTTCCAGGTATTGTCGTAATCGACGTCGAGCGGGGTTTCCTCGGCCTGCCCCGGCAGGGCGTCCACCACCCGCTCGGGTTCGGGGGCGGCGGTGTCGGCGGGCGGCGCCTCTTCGGCGGCGGGGGCGTCGCGGTCGGTTTCGTCGCGTTCCAGCAGGGGATTGCGTTCCAGCTCCTGCTCGATGAAGGCCGCCAGCTCGATATTGTTCAGCTGCAGCAGCTTGATGGCCTGCTGCAGTTGCGGCGTCATCACCAGGGACTGGGTTTGCCGAAGATCGAGGCGCGGCGTCAGCGACATGGGAAGCGTCCGCCTTACAGGCTGAAATGTTCGCCGAGATAGACCCGCCGAACCCCTTCATGGGCGACGATCTCGGAGGGCGCGCCTTCCATCAGCACGACGCCGTCGTGCAGGATGTAGGCGCGGTCGATGATATCCAGGGTTTCGCGCACGTTATGATCGGTGATCAGCACGCCGAGGCCGCGATGCTTCAGATGCGAGACCAGATCGCGGATATCGGAAACGGCGATGGGATCGATGCCGGCCAGCGGTTCGTCCAGCAGGATGAAGGCCGGGCGCGAGGCCAGGGCGCGGGCGATTTCCACGCGCCGCCGCTCGCCGCCCGACAGGGCCAGGGCCGGGGCGCCGCGCAGATGCGTTACGGAAAATTCCGACAGCAGGTCTTCCAGCTGGGCTTCGCGGGCGTCGCGGTCGGGTTCGCTCACCTCCAGCACGGCGCGGATATTGTTTTCCACCGTGAGGCCGCGGAAGATCGAGGCCTCCTGCGGCAGATAGCCGATGCCGAGGCGGGCGCGGCGGTACATGGGCAGGCCGGTGATTTCCTGGCCGTCGAGATGGATGGCGCCGCGATCGGGATTGATCAGGCCGGTGATGCAGTAAAAACAGGTGGTCTTGCCGGCGCCGTTGGGGCCGAGCAGACCCACCGCCTCGCCGCGCCGCACCTTTACGGTAACGTCGCGCAACACCGGGCGTTTCTTGAAATGCTTGCCGATGTTCGAGGCCACCAGTCCTTCGAAAGCGGTGTGATCGTCCGTGAGCGGCGCCGACATCTAGGGCTTCCCTCCTCCTGCGGCGGACGTGTTCTTGGCGTCCTTGGTCTTGTGCTGCGGCACGAAATAGCCCTTAACCCGCTGCTGGCCCGACTTGGCGCCGGGCAGGGTGGGATAAAGGTTGCTGATGCCGCTGTTCAGGTCAACGGTGGCATATTGGCCGTTCAGGGTGTTCTTGTCGCGGGTCAGCTGCACATTGCCGGTGACATAGACCATGCCCTTGGCCACATCGTAGTCGCTGTGGTTGCCGGTGACGGTTTCGGTGGGGGTGGTCAGCACCACATGGCCGTCGGCATGGGCTTTTTCGATTTCCATGGCGCCCTGGGCGTTCTTGGCGAAATCGGCGGTCAGCACGTCGCCCTGCACGGTCTTGTCCAGATGCACGGCCTTGGCGTTGCCGCGCGCCACGCCCTGCTGCTTCTGATTCCAGTATTCCAGGCTGTCGCGGGCGGTAATGACGTCGCTGGTGGTGACCAGGCGCAGGTTCTGGCCGGTCAGGATCACCTTGTCGTCGTCGATGTTGTAGTCGCCGTGATCGCCGTAGGCGGTATCGGTGGGAGATTTCACCACCACGTGGCCGATGGCCTCGATGCGCCAGATCTCGCTGGCGCCGCCCTGGCTGTCCATGGGATTGGCCGCGCCTTTGCCCTTGGCGGCCGGGGCGGCGGCGGGGGCCGGGGCGGGTTTGCCGGCGCCGCCCGGTCCGGCGGCCTTGTTGCGGTAATAGGCGATCAGGGTGTCGGCATAAAGGGTGATGTCGCCACGGATGGCGCGGGCGTTGCGGTGCGCCACCACCTTATGGTCGTTCTGCACCAGTTCGATGCCGTCATCGGCATAAACCTCGACGGGGGTGCCGGATTTCGAGCTTTCCAGATTGACGCCGGGCTGGGCCGGCGGCTGGGCCGGCGCGGTCCGGGGTTTGGCGGCGGCGGGCAGCGCGGCCAGTCCGGCCAGCAGGCACAGGGCCAGGGGAAGACGGCGGATCTGCTTCATGATGTCGGTTTCCTGGCTTTTCCCGCTTTTTTCGGATGATCCGGCGCCGGTCCATGGGCGCCGAACAGCACGGCATGGGCCTTGCCGGTGAAAATGATGTCCTGGCCCCGCTGCAGCATGCGGAAGCCCTCGCCGGTGATGGTGCCGGCCGGTCCGTGGCCGTGGGTGGGCTCGTCGCCGCTGGCATCGTTGGTGGCCACATTGATGCGGGCGCTGTTGGAGTGAACCTCGTAGCCGGTGTCCTCGTAGAGATCGACATGGCCCAAAAGGTCGAGAAGGTTCACCTTCTGGCGGAACAGGCCGTTATCGGCCTGCAAAATCACCCCGGCGCCGCCCTTGGTGGTGAAATCGGCCTGGGGCTTTTCCAGTTCCTCGGCCATGGACTGGGTATCCACCTGGGTGGCCACCCGGGCGGTCACGGTAAAGGGCATGTTCTGGTTGTCGGTACCGTAATAGCGCGGATTCTGCATGGCCATGGTATCGATGGTCTTCAGGTTGAAGCCGGCGAAGGCGGCGCGGAACACCGAATTGCGCGGTGCCACCTTGGGCCAGATCAGCACCAGCCCCAGCAGGGCGGCGGCGATGGCCGGCAGCACCAGGCGCATGATGCCGACAAAGCGGGTATAACGGGCGAAAATGCGGCGGAACGACGGGCCGCGGTGCCCGTTCATCGGCGGGCGCGACGGCGCTGGCGGCGCCACCCGGTCCTCGCTGCCGATGCGGATGTCCATCGCGGGTCCGCCTTACGCCACGCCGGCGCGCAGGCAGTCGTGCACATGCAGGATGCCGACGGGATGGGTTTCGGCATCCACCACGAACAGGCTGGTGATGGAGCGGGCGTTCATGATGTGCAGGGCTTCCGCCGCCAGCATATTCGGGCGCACGGTCTTGGGGTTGGCGGTCATGACCTCGGCGGCGGTGCGGCTGAAAAGGTCGGACGACAGATGGCGGCGCAGATCGCCGTCGGTGACGATGCCCAAAAGGCGGCCCTGATCGTCCAGAACGCCCACGCAGCCGAAGGCCTTGTTGGTCATCACCAGCAGCGCCTCGCCCATGGGCAGGCCCCGATGCACCAGCGGCATCAGATCGCCGCCATGCATGAGGTCGGAAACCTTGGCCAGACGGCGGCCCAGCTTGCCGCCGGGATGAAAGACCTTGAAATCGGCCGACGAGAATCCCTTGCGTTCCAGCAGGGCCACGGCCAGGGCATCGCCTAAGGCCAGCATCATGGTGGTGCTGGTGGTGGGGGCCAGGCCCATGGGGCAGGCCTCGCCCAGGTCGGGCAGGATCAGGGCCTGATCGGCGGCCTGGGCCAGGGCGCTGTCGGCGCGGCTGGTGATGGCCACCAGGGGAATATCGAAGCGGCGGCAGAAGCTGACCACATCGGTCAGTTCCGGGGTTTCGCCGGAATTGGACAGGGCCAGCACGGCATCATGCTGGGTGATCATGCCCAGATCGCCGTGGCTGGCCTCGCCGGGGTGCACATAGGAGGCCGGGGTACCGGTGGAAGCCATGGTGGCGGCGATCTTGCGGCCCACATGGCCGCTTTTGCCCATGCCGGAAACGATGACCCGGCCGCCGCCGCCCACGGTCAGCAGCGAAAGGGCGGTGGTGAAGTCTTGTCCCAGGCTGTCGGCCAGGATGCGCAGGGCCTCGGCCTCGGCGCGCAGCAGGGTGCGGCCCACGGCGAGATCGGCGGCGGCTTGTTCCGGCGAACAGGGTTCGGGCTGGATGTTCATAACGGCGGTGTTCCTGAAACGCTGATGGCCCGCGGCCGAAACGGCGCGGGGCGTGTCTTGCCCGGCAGTATGCGTGCGGGCCTGCGATGGGTCAATCCGACGCAGTTGTATCCTCTGCTCAAGGCGCAATGAAGCGTAATCGTGCGCGGGGCGGCGTCAGTGGGAAAAGATGTCTTCCTCGCTCCAGCCGGCCAGATCGAGGGCGGCGCGGATGGGCAGGAAGGAGAAACAGGCCTCGGCCAGGGGGCGGCGGCCTTCCCGGTCCAGCAAATGGTCCAGCCGCTCTTTCAGGGTGTGCAGATGCAAAACATCCGAGGCGGCATAGGTCCTCTGCTCCTCGCTGAGGCGGGGGGCGCCCCAGTCCGAGGTTTGCTGCTGCTTCGAGAGATCCACGCCCAGAAGCTCGCGGCACAGATCGCGCAGGCCGTGGCGGTCACAGTTGGTGCGGCTGAGTTTGCTGGCCACCTTGGTGCAATAGACCGTCTGGCAGATCACGCCGAAATGCTTCTGGATCATCGCCAGGTCGAAGCGGGCGAAATGAAACAGTTTGACGAGGCCGTTCTCGGCCAGCAGGGCGCGGAGACGGGGGGCGGCGTAATCGGGGGTGGGGAAATGCACCAGATGCGCCTCGCCGTCGCCGGCCGAAAGCTGGATCACGCACAGGCGGTCGCGCTGCAGCGACAGGCCCATGGTTTCGGTATCGATGGCGACGGAACCGTTGAAGGCAACGGTGTCGGGCAGATCGTAGAGATGATAATGAATGGCCACGGACGGAGACCCTCGACGCTATGATGCTACCCGGAAGCGTTCCGGCCTTCCCCGGCGGAAGGGGGTTAACCCTTCCGCCGACGGGAAGATTGGTGCCCAGGAGAAGACTCGAACTTCCACGACCTTTCGGCCACTAGAACCTGAATCTAGCGCGTCTACCAATTCCGCCACCTGGGCATAGGGTCCGGGCTAACGCTTTGATCTACAAGCTGAAAACTTGTTTTTCGCTGCCTGCCCGGCCGTGCCGAGGGCCAGAGAAATATCCGGAGCCGAGGGGCTTGTCAAACACTTTCGTGAAGTTTTTTGTCCGCTCCGGCGAAAAAAGTGTGCCGCGGTGCAAAAGAGGCGCTTTTCCGGCCTTGCGGCAGTTGAAACCCCGGCCCCGGTGTTCTAGCTTGCTGCCACGTTTCCAGATGACCGCGTCAATGCAGGGGAGAGGAACAATGGCAAATCGCCTGGCTGTGGTTTTTGGCGGATCGGGTTTTATCGGCCGTCATGTGGTTCAGCACCTGGCCCGGCAGGGTTGGCGGGTGCGCGTCGCCGTGCGCGATGCCGAAGGGGCCGCTTTTCTGAAGCCCCTGGGCGAGGTGGGCCAGGTGGTGCCGGTGCATGCCAACGTGGGCAACGACGCCTCGGTGGCCACCATGGTGCAGGGCGCCGATCTGGTGGTCAATCTGGTGGGGGTGCTGGTGTCGCGCGGCAAGCGCAGCTTCAAGGCCCTGCACGAGGAGGCCGCCGCGCGGGTGGCCAAGGCCGCCGCCGCCGCCGGGGTGTCGCGGCTGGTGCATGTCTCGGCCCTGGGGGCCAGCGCCACTTCGGCCTCGGCCTACGCCCGCAGCAAGGCGGCGGGCGAGGAGGCGGTGCGCGCCGCCTTCCCCACCGCCACCATTCTGCGCCCCAGCGTGGTGTTCGGCCCCGAGGATCATTTCTTCAACCGCTTCGCCGCCCTGGCCACCGTCAGCCCGGTGCTGCCGGTGTTCGTGACCGACGGCCTGCGGCCGCGCTTCTGCGGCAAGATCCCCTGCGGCATCGATCTCTTCGGTTCGGGCGGCACCAAGTTCCAGCCGGTCTATGTGGGCGATGTGGCGCAGGCGGTGCTGGCCGCCGCCGAACGGGCCGATGCCCTGGGCAAAACCTTCGAACTGGGCGGCCCCACCGTTTACAGCATGAAGCGGATCCTGGAGATGACCCTGGCCGCCTCGGGCCGCAAGCGCCTGATCGTGCCCAAGCCGATGATCGCCGCCAAGCTGCTGGCCGCGGTGCTGCAGTTCCTGCCCAAGCCGCCGCTGACTCCCGATCAGGTCAAGCTGCTGGCGGTGGACAATGTGCCGGACGGCACCGCGCCCGGTCTGGCCGCTCTCGGCATCACCCCCACCGCGGCCGAGGTGGTGTTGCCCACCTATCTGTCGCGCTACATCAATCCCTACGTCCACCAGCAGCCGGTGTAACCGGCGGTGCAGCCCGCATGACGACAAGGCCGGGGAGGTGTTCTCCCCGGCCTTGTTTTTTTACATCACGCCCAGCCAGATCATCAGCGCTCCCACCAGGAAGCGGTAGAAGGCGAAAAAGAACAGGCCGGCGCGACTGATCCAGGCATTGGCCAGGGCGACGGCGGCCAGCACCAGGGTGAAGGAGGTGGCGGCGGTCAAAAGATCGGCGCCGCTGGGCGAGGCGCCGTGCGCGGCGAAATAAAACAGATTGTGGCCGATGCCGAACAGCAGCACCGGCAGTGTGGCCAGCAGCATGAAGCGATAGGCGGCCGGGCGCTCCAGGCCGATGAGGCGGGCGGTGGTCAGGGCCACCGCCACCCGGCCGACGCCGGGGATCAGGGCCAGCCATTGCAGGGCGCCGATCAGCGCCGCCTCGGCCGGGGTCAGATGCTCGATACGCTTCACCGTCATGCTCATGAGATCGATGGCGGCCATCAGCAGGGCGCAGCCCACGGTGATCAGCCCCGCCGTCAGCAGCCGGAATCCCAGTGGCGGCAGCAGGCTGTCGGCGATGATCCAGGGTGCGGCGGCGATCAAGGCCTTGCCCAGCAGGCGGGCCCCGGCTTCCACGCGGGCCTTGCGCAATTTCCACAGGCCTTGTCCGATCAGCGCCACATCGCGCCACAGCCACAGCAGCAGGGCCAGCATCGCCCCCACCTGAACGGCGATGATGATCGACCCCGCCTTCCAGCCGGTGAGATGGGCCAGCAGCTGGGCATGGGCCCCGGCATCGATGGGCAGCACGGCGGCGGCGCCCTGGATCAGGGCCAGGATCAGAACATCTACAAGGTCTAGTGGATGCAAGGCTTCGGTACCCCCTTGCGATGGGCTTATAGCATAGGGGGGCGGCCATAAAAATCGCCTAAATAGGTCCGATACGAGACCAATTATGGGCGGAGGGGTCCCGGGACACGGCCGTGCGGCGAAAGCCTGCGGAAATTTTCATAAAATATAGGACAGCACATCTTACCTTTTTAGCGGTTTTCCCTGGATTCCTGCTAAAAACTGCCCTATCAAAAGCCCGACCAGCCCCGTGCCCAACCGATCGGTCTGGGTATCGGGGCGCATTCATCCATGAGCGGGAGCCCACGGCCATGCCGTCGAAAATGCTGCAATTCATCACTCTGCCCCAGGCCATGCCCGATAAGCGCGCCCCGGCCGAGCGAAAAGCCGATTTCGACGAAATCTACCGTCCGTTCGACGACGGCCGCGCCGCCAGCCAGGCCTCGCGCTGCGAGCAATGCGGCATTCCCTTCTGCCAGATCCATTGTCCGGTGGCCAACAACATCCCCGACTGGCTGATGCTCACCGCCGCCGGCCGCCTGGAAGAGGCCTATGCCCTGTCCTCGGCCACCAATAATTTTCCGGAAATCTGCGGCCGTATCTGCCCGCAGGACCGCCTGTGCGAAGGCTCCTGCGTGCTGGAGCAGAGCGGGCACCGCAATGTCACCATCGGCGCCGTGGAAAAATACATCACCGACACCGCCTGGGAAAAAGGCTGGGTGCGCCCCCCCAGCCCCCTGGCCGAGAAGGCGCAGTCGGTGGGCATCATCGGTTCCGGCCCGGCCGGGCTGGCCGCCGCCGATCAGCTGCGCCGGCTGGGCTATGGCGTGCATGTCTACGAACGCCAGGACCGCGCCGGCGGCCTGATGATCTACGGCATCCCCGGCTTCAAGCTGGACAAGACGGTGGTGGAGCGGCGCACCCGGCTGCTGGCCGAGGGCGGCGTGGTGTTCCATCTCGGTTTCGAGGTCGGCCGCGACGCCACGCTGGAAGAGCTGCGCGCCCGCCACGATGCCGTGCTGATCGCCACCGGCGTTTACAAGGCCCGCCCCCTGGATGTGGCCGGCGCCGAGCTGGAAGGCGTGCATGCCGCCCTTGATTATCTTATCGCCAGCAACAAGGCCGGCCTGGGCGACAGCGTGCCGGCCTATGCCGACGGTACCCTGAACGCCGCCGGCAAGGCGGTGGTGGTGATCGGCGGCGGCGATACCGCCATGGACTGCGTGCGCACCGCCATCCGCCAGGGCGCCAAATCGGTGAAGTGCCTCTACCGCCGCGACCGCGCCAACATGCCGGGCTCGCAGCGCGAGGTGGCCCACGCCGAGGAGGAGGGCGTGGAGTTCGTCTGGCAGGCGGCCCCCGAACTGGTGCAGGGCAAGGGCCGGGTTCAGTCGGTGCGTTGTGTGAAAATGCATCTGGGCACAGCCGACGCCTCGGGGCGCCAGGTGCCCACGCCGGTGGACGGCTCGGCCTTCGAGATCAAGGCCGACATGGTCATCAAGGCCCTGGGATTCGATCCCGAGGATGTGCCGGCCCTGTTCGGCAGCCCCGATCTGGCCGTCAGCCGCTGGGGCACCGTCAGCGTCGATGCCGTCAGCCAGGGCACCAGCCTGCCCGGGGTGTTCGCCGCCGGCGATATCGCGCGCGGCGCCTCGCTGGTGGTGTGGGCCATCCGCGACGGCCGCACCGCCGCCGCCGCCATTCATGATTTCATCCAGGGCCGCGCCGTCGGCGCCCAGGCCTCGTGAGCAGAGGACTGACCATGAGCAAGATCATCCGCACCGAAGGCGACCTGTTCGTCGAGCAGTATGAAAAGAACCGCGCCCTCCTGGAGCAGGCCGGCATCGACACCACCCCGCACGACGCCTGCGGCGTCGGCCTGGTGGCGGCGCTGGACGGCAAGCCGCGCCGCGCCGTGGTGGTGGCCGGCATCGAGGCCTTGAAGGTGCTGTTTCATCGCGGCGCCGTGGATGCCGACGGCAAGACCGGCGACGGCGCCGGCATCCACGTGGAAATTCCCCAGGATTTCTTCAAGGACCATATCCGCCACCAGGGCCACGAGCCGGTGCCCGGCCGTCTGGCCGTGGGCATGTGCTTCCTGCCCAAGACCGATCTCGGCGCCCAGGAACGCTGCCGCTCCATCGTGGAAAGCGAGATCCTGAAGTTCGGCTACACCATCTACGGCTGGCGCCAGGTGCCGGTGAACGTGTCGGTGATCGGCGAAAAGGCCAACGCCACCCGGCCCGAGATCGAGCAGATCATGGTGGCCAACAACCGCAATGTGGACGAGCAGACCTTCGAGACCGAGCTTTACATCATCCGCCGCCGCATCGAAAAAGCGGTGCTGGCCGAACATATCGCCGATTTCTACATCTGTTCGCTGTCCTGCCGCTCGGTGATCTATAAGGGCATGTTCCTGGCCGAACAGCTGTCGGTGTTCTATCCCGATCTGCTGGATGCGCGCTTCGTGTCGTCCTTCGCCATCTATCACCAGCGCTATTCCACCAACACCTTCCCCACCTGGCGCTTGGCGCAGCCCTTCCGCATGCTGGCCCATAACGGCGAGATCAACACGCTGAACGGCAACCTCAACTGGATGAAAAGCCACGAAACCCGGCTGGCGCACGAGGCCCTGGGCGAGCATATCGCCGATATCAAGCCGGTGGTGCAGGCCGGGGGATCGGATTCCGCCGCCCTCGACAACGTGTTCGAGCTGATGGTGCGGGCCGGGCGCGAGGCGCCGCTGGTGAAATGCATGCTGGTGCCGGAATCCCTGGGCGCCAACGCCACCATGCCGCAGTCGCACCGCGATTTCTTCAGCTACTGCAACAGTGTCATCGAACCCTGGGACGGCCCCGCCGCCCTCTGCGCCACCGATGGCCGCTGGGTGGTGGCGGGCATGGACCGCAACGGCCTGCGCCCCATGCGCTACACCATCAGCCGCGACGGCCTGCTCATCGTCGGTTCGGAAACCGGCATGGTGCGCATTCCCGAACAGGATGTGGTGGAGAAGGGCCGCGTCGGCCCCGGCCAGATCATCGGCGTCGATCTCAAGGCCGGCGCCTTTTATAAGGACGGCCCCCTGAAGGACATGCTGGCGGCCCGCCGTCCCTACGGCCAGTGGGTTAAGCGCTGCACCCAGCTCGACAGCCTGATCCGTACCGACGCCCCCGAGCCCTCGACCCTTTCCGGCGACGATCTGCGCCGCCGCCAGTTCGGCTACGGCATCACCATGGAGGATCTGGAGCTGAGCCTGCAGCCCATGGTCGAGGACGCCAAGGAGGCCATCGGCTCCATGGGCGACGATGCGCCGCTGGCGGTGCTGTCGGACCAGTATCGCGGCCTGCATCACTATTTCCGCCAGACCTTCAGCCAGGTGACCAATCCGCCCATCGACAGCCTGCGCGAAAGCCGGGTGATGAGCCTGAAGACCCGCCTGGGCAATCTCGGCAATATCCTCGACGAAGAGGAAAGCCAGTGCGACATGCTGCAGCTGGAAAGCCCGGTGCTGTCCACCGCCGAGTTCCAGGCCATGCGCGCCTATATGGGCGATACCGCCGCCGAGATCGACTGCACCTTCGATCCCAACGGCGGCGATCACGCCCTGGCCGACGCCCTGCAGCGCATCAAGCGCGAGGCCGAGGACGCCGTGCGCGGCGGCTGCACCCACGTTATCCTGTCGGATGAGAAAAACGGCCCCAACCGCGCCGCCATTCCCATGATCCTGGCCGCGGGCGCCGTGCACACCTATCTGGTGCGCCAGCAGCTGCGCACCTTCACCTCGCTCAACGTGCGTTCGGGCGAATGTCTGGATGTGCAGTATTTCGCCGTGCTGATCGGCGTCGGCGCCACCACCGTCAACGCCTACATGGCCCAGGAGAGCATCGCCGACCGTCATCGCCGCGGCCTGTTCCCCGGCCTGACCCTGGAAAACTGCATGCGCCGCTATAAGCATGCCGTCGATCAGGGGCTGCTGAAGATCATGTCGAAGATGGGCATCTCGGTGATTTCCAGCTATCGCGGCGGCTATTGCTTCGAGGCGGTGGGCCTGTCGCGCGCTCTGGTGGCGGAGTTCTTCCCCGGCATGAGCTCGCGTATTTCCGGCCTGGGCCTGACCGGCATCCAGCACAAGATGATCGAGATGCACCGCCGCGCCTGGGGCGAGGGCGGCGTCACCCTGCCGGTGGGCAGCTTCTACCGCGTGCGCCGGGGCGGCGAGACCCACAGTTTCGACGGCACCCTGATCCATACCCTGCAAACCGCGGTCAGCAGCGACAGCTATACCCTTTACAAGCGCTATTCCGAGGGCCTGCGCAAGCTGCCGCCCATCAGCCTGCGCGATCTGCTGGAATATCAGCCCGCCGGCCCGGCCATTTCCACCGACGAGGTGGAAAGCATCACCGAGGTGCGCAAGCGCTTCATCACGCCGGGCATGAGCCTGGGCGCGCTGTCGCCCGAGGCGCACGGCACCTTGAACATCGCCATGAACCGCATCGGCTCCAAGTCGGTGTCGGGCGAGGGCGGCGAGGATCCCAGCCGCTACAAGCCCGCCGCCAACGGCGACAACGCCAATTCGGCCATCAAGCAGGTGGCGTCGGGGCGGTTCGGCGTCACCGCCGAATATCTGAAGAACTGCCGCGAGATCGAAATCAAGGTGGCCCAGGGCGCCAAGCCCGGCGAAGGCGGCCAGCTGCCCGGTTTCAAGGTGACGGTGGAAATCGCCAAGCTGCGCCACGCCACCCCCGGCGTCACCCTGATCAGTCCGCCGCCGCATCACGATATCTATTCCATCGAGGATCTGGCCCAGCTCATCTACGACCTGAAGCAGATCAATCCGGTGGCCAAGGTTTGCGTCAAGCTGGTCAGCCGGTCCGGCATCGGCACCATCGCCGCCGGCGTGGCCAAGGCCAAGGCCGATATCATCCTGGTGTCGGGCAATGTGGGCGGCACCGGCGCCAGCCCGCAAACCTCCATCAAGTTCGCCGGCCTGCCCTGGGAAATGGGCCTGTCGGAGGTGCATCAGGTGCTGACCCTGAACCGCTTGCGCCACCGCGTGAAGCTGCGCACCGACGGCGGCCTGAAAACCGGACGCGATATCGTCATCGCCGCCATGCTGGGGGCCGAGGAGTTCGGCATCGGCACCACCTCGCTGGTGGCCATGGGCTGCATCATGGTGCGCCAGTGCCATTCCAACACCTGCCCGGTGGGGGTGTGCACCCAGGACGGCGAGCTGCGCAAGAAGTTCACCGGCACCCCGGAGAAGGTGGTCAACCTGTTCAGCTTCGTGGCCGAGGAGGTGCGCGAGATCCTGGCCGGGCTGGGGGTGAAGAAGCTCGAGGACATCATCGGCCGCTCCGACCTTCTGGCCCAGGTCAGCCGCGGCTCGGCCCATCTCGACGATCTTGACCTCAATCCCCTGCTGGCCCAGGCCGATTCCGGCGGCTTCCCCCGCTATTGCACCCTGGAAGGGCGCAACGAGGTGCCGGAAACCCTGGACGCCCAGATCATCGCCGATGCCCGTCCGGCCCTGGAAGAGGGCGAGAAGATGCAGCTCACCTACACGGTGCGCAACACCCACCGGGCCATCGGCACCAAGCTTTCGCACATGATCACCAAGCGGTACGGCATGTTCGGGCTGCAGCCCGGCCATATCACCGTGCGCCTGCGCGGCTCGGCCGGGCAGTCGCTGGGGGCCTGGGCGGTGCAGGGCCTGCGCCTGGAAATGTTCGGCGATGCCAACGACTATGTGGGCAAGGGCCTGTCGGGCGGCATGATCGTGATCCGGCCGCCGGTGTCGAGCCCGTTGAAAACCAACGAAAACACCATCATCGGCAATACGGTGCTCTACGGCGCCACGGCGGGCAAACTGTTCGCCGCCGGCCAGGCCGGCGAACGCTTCGCCGTGCGCAATTCCGGCGCCGATGTGGTGGTGGAGGGCTGCGGCTCCAACGGCTGCGAATATATGACCGGCGGCACCGCGGTGATCCTGGGGGCGGTGGGGGCCAATTTCGCAGCCGGAATGACCGGCGGCATGGCCTTCGTCTACGATCCCGACGGCAGCTTCCAGCACCGCGTCAATCCGGAATCGGTGGTCTATCAGCGGGTCGAGGTCAACTACTGGGAGGACCGGCTGCTGGATCTCATCCGCCAGCATGCCCAGGAAACCCAGTCGGCGCATGCCCAGGAGATCCTGGCCCACTGGCACCGCGAGCGCGGCTGTTTCTGGCAGGTGGTGCCCAAGGAAATGCTGAGCCGCCTGCCCCATCCGGTGACGGCGCGGGCGGCGGAGTGACGGCCGCGGCCCCCGTTCGCCGGCAAAAGCCGGGCGGACGGGGGCTGCTAATTCCTTTGCAGTCCCCCCGTCCGGTCGGCTAAAACGGAGCCATGTTCACGCTCTATCATCTCCCGGTCTGTCCCTTTTCCCGCAAGGTGCGCATCGCCCTGGGGGAAAAGAAGTGCGCCTTCGAGCCGGTGGTGGAACTGCCGTGGGAGGAGCGCCCCGAATTCACGGCCCTCAACCCCGGCGGCGATGTGCCGGTGCTGGTGGTGAACCAGGGCGGCGCGGTGCTGGCCGATTCCATGGCCATCTGCGAATATCTCGATGAAACCTGCCCCGAGCCGCCCCTGTTCGGCGCCGATCCGTTGCAGCGGGCCGAGGTGCGCCGCCTGGTGGGCTGGTTCGATGGCCGCTTCAATGTGGAGGTCACCCTCAATCTGGTGGGGGAAAAGCTGATCAAGCGGCAGATGGGCCACCCCGGCGGCCCGGATTCGCGGGCCATCCGCATCGGCTATGCCCGCATCCGCGATCATCTGGACTATGTGGGCTGGCTGACCGAACGCCGCCGCTGGCTGGCCGGCGATTCCTTCTCGCTGGCCGATATCGCCGCCGCCGCGCATCTGTCGTCGGTGGATTATATCGGCGATGTGCCGTGGGACGATTATCCGGCGGTGAAGGACTGGTACGCCCGCATCAAATCGCGGCCCAGCCTGCGGCCGCTGCTGGCCGATCATGTGCCGGGCGTGGCGCCGCCCCGACATTATGCCGACCTGGATTTCTAGGGCCGCCCTCGCCTGGCTGCTGCTGCTGCCGGCCCTGCCGGCGGCGGCCAAGGTCATCACCCGTCTGCCCACCGCCGACAAGGTGGTGGCCCTGACCTTCGATGCCTGCGAAAGCCGCACCCCGGCCTTTCTCGATCACGGCATCAGCGATTTCCTGGTGGCGCACCAGATCCCCTTCACCATTTTCGTCAGCGGCCGCTTCGCCCGCCACAACGGCGCCGCTCTGGCGGCCCTGGGCAAACTGGATTTCGTCGAGCTGGAAAACCACTCGATGAACCATTTCAATCACATGGAACGCCTGCCGGATCAGGCCATCCGCCAGGAGCTGGCCGAGGCCGATGCCGCCCTCTTTCAGGCCAGCGGCCGCCACAGCCGCTATTTCCGCTTTCCCGCCGGCAATTATGATGCCCGCAGCCTGGCGGTGGTGGAGCAGGCCGGCTACAAGGTGGTGCACTGGAGCTTCGCCAGCGGCGATCCCGGCCGTTCGGTCACGCCGGCCCATCTCACCGAATGGGTGCTGCTGAAAACCCGGCCCGGCGATATCCTGATTTTCCATATCAACGGCCGGGGCTGGTCCACCGCCCGGGCCCTGCCCGGCATCGTGGCGGCGCTGCAACGGCGCGGCTACCGCTTCACCCGCCTGGACCGCATGCTGCCATGAGCCTGGCGGCGCTGAGCGAGTGGGCCCGGCTGCGCCCCCTGGCGCCCCAGGATATTCCGGTTCTGGCCCAGGCCTGCGCCGCCATGGATCCCTGGCGGCAGTTGCGCTTCAGCGCCGCCGCCCTGGCCCGCTATTTTCAAAAACCCGATCCCTCCCTGGACCGTTTCGTTATCGAGACGGATGATCTGCCACAGGCCGGGCTGCTTTTTCTGCGCGCGCCCTGGCTGCGCGGGCCGTTTCTGGAGATGCTGGCCCTGCTGCCGGCGGCGCAGGGGCGTGGGCTGGGCGCCGCCGCCGTGCGCTGGGCCCAGGCCCAGGCCGGCGGCAATCTGTGGGTGACGGTAAGCGCCTTCAACCACCGGGCCCGCGCCTTTTACGCGGCGCAGGGCTTCGTGCCGGTGGCCGAACTGCCCGATCTTCTGGTGGAGGGGCAGAGCGAGATCCTGCTGCGGATCAGGCTTTGAACAGGCCGCTGCTGGTGGAATGCTCGAAATGCACCGCCTCGCCGGGGAAGGCCAGCGGATAGGCGGCGTGCGCCGCCTGGGCCGCCTCGGCGAAGCCTTGCAAAATCAGCTTCAGCTTGCCGGGATAGCTGGAAATATCGCCGATGGCGAAAATCCCCGGCAGGCTGGCGGCCTGGCTGCCGGCGGCAACGGCGATCTGGGTTCCGGCCATCTCCAGCCCCCATTGGGCGATGGGCCCGAGATTGCCGGCCAGGCCGAAGAAGGGCAGCAGCACATCGGCCTCAAGGGGGCGGGTCTGGCCGTCGAGGGTGGCCACCACCACGCGGGACAGATGGCCGTCCTCGCCCTCCAGGGCGTGCAGCTGGTAGGGCACCACCAGCTCCACCCGGCCCTGGTCGGCCAGGGCCTTCAGCTGCGCCTCGGAATCGGGGGCGGCGCGGAATTTGGCGCGGCGGTGCACCACCATCACCCGCTCGGCCACCTCGGCCAGGGAAATGGCCCAATCCACCGCGCTGTCGCCGCCGCCGGCGATCACCACCCTCTTGCCGGCGAAATCCTGGCGGCGCTTGACGAAATAGAACACCGAGCGCCCCTCGAAGCGCTCCAGCCCCTGCAGCGGCGGGCGGTTGGGGCCGAAAGCCCCGGCGCCGGCGGCGATCATCACCACGCGGGCAACGATGCCCTCGCCGTTGGACAGCCCCACTTCCCAGCGGCCGTCGGGCAGCTGCACCAGGGTTTCCACGGTCACCCCCATATGATAGCGCGGCGCGAAGGGCGCGGCCTGCTCGGTCAGCCGGTCCACCAGATCGGCGGCGAGAACCTTGGGAAAACCGGGAATATCGTAGATGGGTTTTTCCGGATAAAGCGCCGTCAGCTGACCGCCGAGAGCGTCCAGGGCATCCACCACATGCGCCTTCATCTTCAGCATGCCCAGCTGGAACACCGCGAACAGCCCCACGGGTCCGGCCCCCACGACCACGGCATCGGTTTCATGGCGGGTGGTGAACATGGTGAAAACTCCCAGAAACGAGGAAAAAGCGATCGTGCCAACAAGTGGGGGAATTTGAGCGGTAAATCAAGGCTGGTTGCGCCTGAGCCGGGGCCGGGCTACAAACAGGGCATGGCTGAGAACAAGACCTCCTATAGCGTCGATCTGGCCGACGAGGCGGCCACCGCCCGTCTGGCGGACCGGCTGGCGCCCTTGGCGCGGCCGGGCGACGTCATCGCCCTGGAAGGGGATCTGGGCGCCGGCAAAACCAGCTTCGCCCGCGCCTTCGTGCGCGCCCTGACCCATGCGGCGGAAGAGGTGCCCAGCCCCACCTTCACCCTGGCCCAGCTTTATGAGTGCGAAGCCGGAACGATCTGGCATTTCGACCTTTACCGCCTGGAAAAACCCGACGACGCCCTGGAACTGGGCCTGGAGGAGGCCTTCGCCGACGGCATCAGCCTGATCGAATGGCCCGAACGGCTGGGGCCGTGGCTGCCGCGCGACCGTCTGATCCTGCGGCTGTCGGCGGCGGCGGACGGCGGACGGCGGGCCGAGATCGGCGCGGCGGGGCCAGGATGGCGGCAACGTTTGAAGGAGAGTTTCGGTGAGTGAACGCGCCCAACGCATCGCGGAGTTTCTGGCCCGCCACGGCTGGGGGCAGGCCCGGCGCGGCCCCCTGGCCGGGGATGCCTCGTTCCGCCGCTACGAGCGGCTGAGCGACGGCGGCCGTTCGGTGGTGCTGATGGATGCGCCGCCGCCGCAGGAGGATGTGCGCCCCTTCATGCGCATCGCCGGGCATCTTCTCGACATGGGCTACAGCGCGCCGAAGATCCTGGCCGCCGACGAAACGGCGGGCCTGCTGCTGCTGGAGGATCTGGGCGATGCCACCTTCAGCCGCCTGCTGGCGCACGGCGAGGACGAGGAGGATCTCTACTGGCTGGCGGTGGACATGCTGATCGATCTGCACGGCCAGGGCGATGCCGCCATTCCCAGCGGGCTGGCGCCCTACGACGACGAACGGCTGATGGCCGAGGTGCTGCTCCTGGCCGACTGGTATCTGCCCGCCGTGCTGGGCCAGCCGCTGCCGGAGGCGCGGCGCCAGCAGTACATGGCCTTGTGGCGCGATCTCTTTCCCACCGCGCACGAAGTGCCGGAAACCCTGGTGCTGCGCGATTTCCACGTCGATAACCTGATGCGGCTGGACCGGCCCGGCATCGCCGCCTGCGGCCTGCTTGATTTCCAGGATGCCGTGGCCGGCCCCATCACCTACGATCTGATGTCGCTGCTGGAGGATGCCCGCCGCGATATCGATCCCGCCCTGATCGCCGGCCTGAAGCGGCGCTATCTCGACGCCTTCCCCGATCTTAACCCGGCCCGTTTCGAAGCCTCGTGGACGGTGCTGGCGGCGCAGCGGCATGCCAAGGTCATCGGCATTTTCACCCGGCTTTACAAGCGCGACGGCAAGCCGGGCTATCTGGTGCATCTGCCCCGGGTCTGGCGGCTGTTCGAGGCGGCGCTGCAGGGCGCCCAGATGGCGCCGCTGCGCCAGTGGCTGGATGAGGTCATCCCGGCGGACCAGCGGATCATCCCGGCATGAGCGACGCCCCCCCTCCCGATCACGCCATGATCCTGGCCGCCGGGCTGGGCCTGCGAATGCGGCCCATCACCGAAACCCTGCCCAAGCCGCTGGTGGAGGTGGCCGGCCGCTGCATGCTGGACCGGGTGATGGATCATCTGGACGAGGCCGGGGTCACGCACCGGGTGGTCAATATCCACTGGCTGGGCGAAAAGATCCGCGCCCATCTGGCCGGGCGCACCCATGTCACCCTCTCCAACGAGGCCGAGCGGCTTCTGGAAACCGGCGGCGGCGTGGCCAAGGCCCTGCCCTGGCTGGGCGAGGCGCCCTTTTATGTCTGCAATGCCGATATCTTATGGCGCAACGGCCCGGTGCCGGCCCTGCGCCGCCTGGCCGCCGCCTGGGACGACAGCCGCATGGATGCCCTGCTGCTGCTGACCCCCACCGCCACCGCCTTCGGTTATGAGGGGTGGGGCGATTTCTTCCTCGATCCCCAGGGTCAGGCCCGCCGGCGCGGCGAGGGCGAGATCAGCCCCACGCTGTTCGCCGGGGTGCAGATCCTGCATCCGCGCCTGTTCGCGCAGGCGCCCGCCGGGCCGTTCTCGCTGAACCTGCTCTACGATCAGGCCGCCGCCGCCGGCCGTCTGTTCGGCATCGTTCACGACGGCGAGTGGTATCATATCGGCACGCCGTCGGCCCTGGCCGAGGCCGAGGCCCTGCTGGCGCGGCGGGCCCGCACCGGCGAAGCCTGAAGCCCATGACGGCGCCCTCGGTCTTCTCCATTCCGCCGGGCGAAAGCTTTGTCGATGCCCTGGCGCGGGGGCTGCTGGCCGATCACGCCGCAGATCCCCTGCGGCTGTCGGCCACCCTGGTGCTGCTGCCCACCCGCCGCGCCGCCCGGGCGCTGCGGGAAGCCTTTCTGCGCCAGACCGGCGGGGCGCCGCTGCTGCTGCCGGCCATGCGCGCCTTCGGCGATGCCGACGCCGATGATCTGGATCTGGCCGATGGCCTGGATCTGGCGCCCGCCGTGCCGCCGCTGCGGCGGCAACTGCTGCTGGCCCGCGCCATTCTGGCCCTGGGCGGCGGCCGCGGCGGCCATGCCCCCAGCCCGGAACAGGCGGTGGCCCTGGCCGCCGAACTGGCCCGGCTGCTGGATCAGGTGCATACCGAGGGCCTGGATTTTTCCGGCCTGACCCGGCTGGTGCGCGACGATTTCGCCGAACATTGGCAGATCACCCTGGATTTTCTGCGCATCCTCACCGATCACTGGCCGGCCATCCTGACCGAACAGGGCTGGATGGACAGCGCTTTGCGCCGCAACCGCCTGATCGAGGCGCAGGCCGGCCGCTGGCAGCGGACGCCGCCCGCCGGCCCGGTGGTGGCGGCCGGCTCCACCGGTTCCATCCCGGCCACCGCCCGCCTGCTGACGGTGGTGGCCGGGCTGCCGCAAGGCCGCCTGGTGTTGCCCGGCCTCGACCGCGATCTGGAGCCGGATGCGCTGGACCGCCTGGGGGAAAGCCATCCGCAATACGGTCTGGTGCAGCTTTTGGGCAAACTGGGTCTGTCCCCGGCCCAGGTGCCGCTATGGCCGGGCTGCCGCCCCGGCACCCGGGCCTGGCTGGTGGCCGAGGCCATGCG
>JAJZGK010000232.1 GCA_021798485.1 Pseudomonadota bacterium | reverse complement strand
GTGGCGGTGGCGGTGGGCGATGAGACCGCCGATCAGGTGGTGGCGCGGCTGGCGCCCCGGGTGCGCGCCCTCAAGGTGGGGCCCTATACCGATGGCGCCGCCGAGATGGGGCCGGTGATCACCGCCGACAGCCTGGCCCGCATCAAGGGCTACGTGGCGGCGGGCCTCAAGGACGGCGCCGAGCTGGTGGTGGACGGGCGGGATCTGCGCGTGCCCGGCCACGAGGACGGTTTCTTCCTGGGCGGCTGCCTGTTCGATCGGGTCCGCCCCGACATGTCGATCTATACCGACGAGATTTTCGGCCCGGTGCTGGCGGTGGTGCGGGTGCCCGATTACGAAAGCGCCCTCGAACTGGTCAATGTCCATCCCTACGGCAACGGCGCCGCCCTGTTCACCCGCGACGGCGATTGCGCCCGTGATTTCACCGCCCGGGTGCAGGCGGGCATGGTGGGCATCAACGTGCCCATTCCGGTGCCGGTGGCCTATCACAGCTTCGGCGGCTGGAAACAGTCGCTGTTCGGCGATCTGCATGTGCACGGCCCCGAGGGCGTGCGTTTCTACACCCGGCAGAAGGCGGTAACGGCGCGTTGGCCCTCGGGCATCCGCGCCGGGGCCCAGTTCAACTTCCGCAGCGGCGCCGAGCACTGATCCCGCTCTTTGCGTTCCGGCGGCAAAAGGTCTATTTTGTCGCCGGATAACGATTAAAGAGGCCGCGCTTGCCGCGCACCCCGCTCTGCTGGGCTTCGCCCTTTCATTACCGCATGGCGCTGGTGGGCGTTCCGGCGATTCCCCTGATTTTTCTGCTGGGCCAACTGGCCCATCAGCCCTTGCGCGGCGCCATTGCCGCCGGGGCGGCGTTCTCGGTGGGCTTTGGCGCCTCGCGCGAGCTGATGGGCTGGCGCTGGGGAGCCATGGCGGCGGCGGCCCTGGGCATGGCCCTGGCCGGATTGTGCGGCACCCTGGCCGGCTGGACCTTTCCCCTCCTGGCCCTGCTGTCGGGGATCTTGGCCACGGTCTGCGCCGTGCTGGCCCTGCGCGACGAGGACTGGTGGTGGGTGGCGCTGCAGGTGGTCATCGCCTTCATGGTGGCGGGCTATTTCCCCGGTGATGTCTCGGCGGCGGCCTGGCGCGCCGGTCTGGTGCTGGCCGGCGGCGGTCTGCAGTTGGCCGCGGTGGCGCTGCTGGCCCGCCTGCTGTTTCCGGGGCGGGTGGGGCGGCTGTCGCGCGGGCCGGTGCAGCCCTGGCCGGAACGGCGCATCGTCTTGGGGCATGGCCTCAGGGTGGCGCTGTCGGTCATCGCCAGTCTGACCCTGGCCGCGGCCATCCATCTGGCCAACGATTATTGGGCGCCGCTGACCGCCCTGGTGGTACTGAAGCCCGGACTGCACGAAACCAGCGGGCGCGGGTTTCTGCGTTCGGCCGGCACCATCGGCGGCTGCCTTGCCGCCACCGGCCTCGCCGTGCTGGCCGACGGGCGGTTCGGCCCGCTGGCGGCCGGCGTCAGCCTGGCCATCGGCCTGGCCTATGGGCTGCAAAAAGCCAACTACGCCGTCTTTACCGCCGCCATCACCCTGGCGGTGGTGCTGCTGGTGACCTTGGGACAGGGCGGCGCCCTGGCCAATGCGGAACACCGCGTCTATGCCACGGTGATCGGGTGTCTTACCGCGATCGCTTTCGCCGCCCTGCTGCCGCATCGTCCGCTCCGCCCCGACGCCGGCCCCGACCGGCTGGGCCCCGGCTGAGAGCGGGTCGAATCCCCCTCCGGGAGCTTGTCCCGGTAAGGTGAATGGCCGGGAATACGGGTGTCGGACCCGATCGCCACGGCAGTGCGTCTGATCCGCAGGAGTTGTGTTTGCGTGGCGGCTGGCATCGCGGTATGGTTTTATACTTTGGATAGAGGGTTTTGTCGAAAGTGGTAGACAGCCTCCGCCTTTGATGCCACTTTGCGAACATGGCCCTGGCATCCGTCCGGGGTTCCTTTGTCCCGGCTGGGAGGAATCGGCAGGCCACCATGGATGACCCGCGCATGGCTGAGGCAGACAGGGAACGTCGGGCCGTCCGGCAACGGCGCGGGCGCGGTATCTTGCTGCTGGGCGTCGCCGTGCCGGTGGCCTGGCTGGTCAGCACGCTTTTTTGCACCCTGTGGTTTCAAGCCCGCCTGGACGACATGGTGCGCCAAGCCCGCGACAATGCCCTGGCGGCGCGGCGCGATGTGCGCCTGGAGCTGCAAACCTCGTTGAGCCATGTGGTGGGGCTGACGCGCGATTTCGCCGCCGATCCGCAGGTGATCGATCTTTTGAAGGCGCCGAAGGAATCCGCCCTGGCGCGGCGGGCCAATGTGGTGCTGGCCAACCGCACCCGCGAGCTGGGCATGGATCTGGCCTGGCTGATGGACAGCCGGGGCAATTGTCTGGCCGCCAGCGATTTCGATGATCCGGTCAGTCTCGTGGGCGGAAACTTCTCCGACCGCCAATATTTCCAGCTGGCCCGGCGCGGGGTGATGGGCCGCCAGTTCGCCGTGGGGCGGCTGACCAGTATTCCCGGCCTTTATTTCTCGGCCCCGGTGTGGGAGGGCGACACGGTGATCGGCGTGATGGCGCTGAAGATCAACCTGACCAGCCTGGCCGCCGAGATCATGCACAACAGTTCCTTCGTCACCGATCAGCAGGGCGTGGTGATTTTGTCGCACACCCCGGCCGATCTGTTCCGGGCCCTGGACGGCGGCTCGGTGCACGCCTTGAGCCGCGAGGCCCGTCTGGCCCAATACAAGCGCGCCGATCTGCCGCCGATGCCGCTGGAGCAGGCCCATTATCCCCATCATCCCGAGATCATGCGGGTGGGCACGGCCGGCACCCTGGCGGTGGTGTCGAGCGAGGATCTGCCGGTGGAGGGGCTTTCCATCCATGCCCTGGGTGAGCTCAATCAGCTTGGCCAGCTGGCCGCCGACCGCGATCATCTGCAGCAGGGGCTGACGGCGGGGCTGACCCTGCTGTTCTGGTTGGTGGTGGCGGCCCTGACCTGGTGGCGGCGGGCGCAACGTCAGGTGGAACGCCTGCGCCAGGCCGAGGAGCAGTTCCGCGCCGCTTTCCAGTATGCCGATATCGGCAAGGCCCTGATCGCCCCCGACGAGCGCTTTTTGCAGGTCAACGCCGCCTTGTGCCGCCTGCTGGGCCATGACGAGAACGCGCTGCTGAGCCTGTCGATGCGCGATCTGGCTCATCCCGACGACCGCGATATCGACCGCGCCCTGATCCAGGATTGCCTGGCCCGCAAACGGTCGGGCTATCAGCTGGAAAAACGCTATCTCGACCGCCGCGGCAACACGGTGTGGGGCCTGCAGACCATGACCCTGCTGCGCGACGCCCAGGGCCAGCCGCTGCATTTCATCTGCCAATTGCAGGATTTCAGCGAGCGGCACCGTTCCGAGGAAGCCCTGCGCGGCTATGTGCGCGAAATCCAGGATCTCTACGATCACGCCCCCTGCGGCTACCATTCCCTGGACAGCGACGGCGTGATCGTGCGCATCAACGATACCGAGCTCAGCTGGCTGGGCTACGACTGGAAGGAGGTGGTGGGGCATCTGCGCATCCAGGATCTGCTCACCCCCGACAGCCTGCTGATGTTCGAAGCCACCTTCGAGCAGTTCAAACGCCAGGGCTACCTGTCGGACATGGTGCTGGAAATCCGCCGCAAGGACGGCAGCGTCATGCCGGTGCTGGTCAGCGCCACCGCCATTTACGACGGCCAGGGCAATTACCTGATGAGCCGCAGCACGGTCTACGACATGACCGAGCGCAAGCGTATCGAGGACGATCTGGCCAATGCCAAGATGGCGGCGGAAGCCGCCAACCGCGCCAAGAGCGATTTCGTCGCCAATATGAGCCACGAGATCCGCACGCCGATGAACGCCGTGCTGGGGCTGACCCATCTGCTGCGCAAGGGGGCGCTGGCCGCCGATCAGCGGGCCCTGGTGGACAAGATCGCCATTTCGGCCCGTTCGCTGCTGGGCATCATCGACGAGATCCTGGACTTTTCCAAGATCGAGGCCGGACGCCTGCAGCTGGAGCACATCGAGTTCGATCTGGAGCGGGTGCTGGAGGGGCTGGCCACGGTGATGTCCATCAATGCCTCGGCCAAGGATCTGGAACTCATCATCGATGTGGGCGCCGATGTGCCGCGCACCCTGAAGGGCGATCCGTCGCGCCTGCAGCAGGTGCTGATCAATCTGGCCGGCAACGCCCTCAAATTCACCGAGCGGGGCGAGGTGGCGGTGCGCATCAGCAAGGCCGCCGATCTGGCCGATGGCCGGGTGATGCTGACCGTTTCGGTCAAGGATACCGGCATCGGCATTTCCGAGGAGCAGCAGGCCCGGCTCTTTACCCCCTTCACCCAGGCCGATACCACCACCACCCGCCGTTTCGGCGGCACCGGGCTGGGGCTGGTGATCTGCAAGCGCCTTCTGGAAATGATGGGCGGCACCATCCGCCTCACCAGCCGGGTGGGCGAAGGCAGCGAATTCGTGGTGGATCTGCCCTTCGGCCTTGGCCGCCAGGCGCCGCCGGAAAAGTCGCGCGTGCTGGAAGCCCTGTCGGTGCTGGTGGTGGACGATAACGCCACGGCGCGGCGCGCCCTGGTTTCGGCGGTCGAGGCTTTGGGCTGGACCGCCGCCGTCGCCGTTTCGGGGCCGGAGGCGATGGACCGCCACGGCGAGGCCGAGCGGGCCGGGCGGCCTTTCGATCTGTGGCTGGTGGATCTGCGCATGCCCGGCCTCGACGGCCTGGGCACGGCGGAGCGGGCCCGACGGGCCGGATGGAGCGATCTGCCCATCGTGGTGATGGCCTCGGCCTTCGACCGCGACGAGGTGATGGCCTCGCACCGGGCGGCGCTGGTGGACGGTGTGCTGCTGAAACCGGTGACCTATTCCGCCCTGTTCAACGTGGTGGCCGAGGCGCAGGCCCATCGTCTGGGGGTGACGCCGCTGGTGGAGGAGGCTTCGGCCCGCGCCGGCGAGGGGGATCCCCTGGCCGGCCTGCGGCTGCTGCTGGTGGAGGATAACGCCATCAACCAGGAGGTGGCGCAGTTCATCCTGGAGGAAAAGGGCGCCCAGGTGGAAATCGCCGGGGATGGCCTGCAGGCGGTGGAGCGGCTGCGCCAGGGCGGCGGCGATTTCGATCTGGTGCTGATGGATGTGCAGATGCCGGAAATGGATGGCTTCGAGGCCACCCGCCTGATCCGGGGCGAACTGGGGCTGACCCTGCCGGTGCTGGCCCTGACCGCCGGGGTGCGCGATGCCGACCGCGCCCAGTGCCTGGCCTGCGGCATGAACGATTTCATCGCCAAGCCCTTCGACCTGGAGCAGATGGTGG
>JAJZGK010000231.1 GCA_021798485.1 Pseudomonadota bacterium | reverse complement strand
GGCACGATGCCCTGGGCGGCGCCGCTTTGCCAGGCGTCGCGCCAGGGGTTGGCGCCGTCGAACAGCACCGGGCCGCTATCGGCCATGTAAACCGGCAGCACCGCCACCGGGCGGCCGCGCCACTCGGCGTAGGCGATGCCGGCGGTGCGCAGCAGGCGGCGCACCGCCTCGGGCTTGAAGCGCACCGACAGGCTGGCCAGATAGCGCACGGTGGAATGCTTTTCCTGGTCGATGCCCACGTCCAGCACCAGATCCTGCAGATCCTGGTCCGACAGTTTGGGAATGCGCGGCCAGTCGGCGGGGGCGGCCAGGCGCTGCATCAGCTGCTGATAGGCCTGGCGCTGGCCGTCCAGCAGGGCCTGATCGCGGGCTTTGGCCAGATCGGTGGAGCTGACATCCACCATGATGCCGCTGAAGGCGAAGGGATCCGCCGCCTGGGCCAGAACCGGCCGGGCGGGCCAGATCGCGGCCAGCAGCAGGGCAAATGCGGCGAACCATGTCGATTTGATCAGGTTCGGGCGGAGAAGAAGCATTGAAAACCGTCCCGGATGAAGTATCTTCGGCCCACTCGTTTCGCGCCGTACCATAGCACGATCAAGCCCCCGAGGAAGCCATTACCCAATCCAATCATACCACTGGTCTGACCTACAAGGACGCGGGTGTCGATATCGACACCGGCGAAGCCCTGGTCGAGGCCATCAAGCCGCTGGCCAAATCCACCGCCCGCCCTGGCGGGGCGGCTGGCCTGGGCGGTTTCGGAGCCCTGTTCGATCCCCGTGCCGCCGGATTCAAGGATCCGGTGCTGGTGGCCACCACCGACGGGGTGGGCACCAAGCTCAAGGTGGCCATCGACGCCAACTACCACGAAACCGTGGGCATCGATCTGGTGGCCATGTGCGTCAACGATCTGGTGGTGCAGGGCGCCGAGCCGCTGTTCTTCCTGGATTACTTCGCCACCGGCAAGCTGGATGTGGCCGCCGGAACCGCCATCGTGGCGGGCATCGCCGAGGGCTGCCGCCAGGCCGGCTGCGCCCTGATCGGCGGCGAAACGGCGGAAATGCCCGGCATGTACGCCCATGGCGATTACGATCTGGCCGGTTTTTCGGTGGGCGCCGCCGAGCGCGCCGATCTGATCGACGGCAGCGGCGTGGCCGATGGCGACGTGGTGCTGGGTCTGGCTTCGTCGGGTGTGCATTCCAACGGTTATTCCCTGGTGCGCAAGGTGGTGGAACGCTCCGGCCTGGCCTATGGCGACGCCGCCCCCTTCGCCACCGGCAAAAGCCTGGGCGAGGCGCTGCTCACCCCCACCCGCATCTATGTGAAAAGCTGCCTGGCGGCGGTGCGGGCCGGCAAGATCAAGGCCCTGGCCCATATTACCGGCGGCGGTCTGGTGGAAAACGTGCCGCGGGTGCTGCCCGAAGGCGCCGTGGCCGAGCTGGACGCCCGCGCCTGGACCCTGCCGCCGGTGTTCGGCTGGCTGAAGGGCGTGGCCGGCATCGACGCCCATGAGATGAGCCGCACCTTCAACTGCGGTATCGGCATGGTGGCGGTGGTGGCCGAGGCCGACGCCGAGGCGGCCGCCGGCCTGCTGCGCCAGGGCGGCGAAACGGTGTTCACCATCGGCCGCATCCGCGCCCGCCAGGGCGACGAGGCGCAAAGCCAGGTGCTGCACGCCGCCGAGGCCTGGGGCTGAGCGGGCATGGCCCATGACGCGCTGAAGGTGGCCGTGCTCATTTCCGGGCGCGGCTCCAATCTGCAAGCCCTGCTGGATGCCTGCGCCGATCCGGCCTATCCGGCCCGGATCGTGCGGGTGATCTCCAACGTCGCCGGGGCGTTCGGGCTGGAACGGGCCCGGGCCGCCGGTGTCGAAACCCAGGTGATCCGCCATAAGGAGTACGACAGCCGCGAGGCTTTCGACGCCGCCCTCGATCAGGCCATAAGGGCCTCGGGGGCCGATGTGGTGTGCCTGGCCGGCTTCATGCGGCTGCTGACGCCGGGCTTCACCGCCGCCTGGCAGGGGCGGCTGGTCAATATCCACCCCTCGCTGCTGCCCAGCTTCAAGGGGCTGCATACCCACCAGCGGGCCCTGGAGGCCGGGGTCAAGCTGCACGGCTGCACCGTGCATCTGGTCACCCCCGATCTCGACGGCGGCCCGATCCTGGCCCAGGCGGCGGTGCCGGTGCTGCCCGGCGACGACGAGGACAGCCTGGCGGCCCGTGTGCTGGAGCAGGAGCATCGCCTCTACCCGCTGGCCCTGCGGCTGCTGGCCGAGGGCCGGGTGCGGGTGGAGAACGGCGTGGCCCGTATCGCCGGTCTGGCCGATAGCGGCGTCCGCCTGCTCAATCCCGGCCCCTGATCCTGCCCCACCGGAGCGCGTCTCCGAGGCGGCGCTGGGAAAAATAGCGCAATAGTTGTGTTTTTTCTTCCGCATCGCGCCTTTCGGATGGGGGCGAATCCGGCTATCCTCGCCGGCGGGACTACGGGATGGGGGCGGCCCGGATGAGGCGTGTCATGAGGATTGGGGCAGGTTTATTCATTTTGGCCGCGCTTTGGCTGGCGGTGCCGCCGTCGGGTCGGGCCGCCCCGCTGTCCTCGCCGCTGCCCGATGCGCCGGTGGACGATCCCCATGTCATCACCCTGCGGGCCGATCCCTCCTGCCCCTCCAACTGCGACCCGGCCTCGGATCATCCCGGCTATGACATCGAAATCGCCAAGGCCATTTACGAGCCGCTGGGCTACAAGGTGGATTACCGCCTGCTGAGCTGGGCCCGCACCCTGGTGGAGGTGCGGCGCGGCACCTTCGATGCCCTGGTCGCCGGCATCAGGAGCGATGCCCCCGATTTCATCTTCCCCCGGGAACCGGCGGGCATGCTGATCAACGGCTTCGCCCTGCGCAAGGGCAGCGGCTGGCAGTGGCGGGGGCCGCAATCATTGCAGGGCATGGTGCTGGGCTATATCCCCGACTATCAATATTTTCCGGCCCTGAAGGACTATATCGACGCCCATGCCGGCGATTGGCATGCCGTGCAGGGGGTGGCGATGATGAACGCCACCGCGCTTAATCTGAAAAAACTGCTGGTGCGCCGCATCGATATCACCTGCGACGATCTTTCGGTGCTGCGCTACGAGCGCAAAAGGCTGGGCCTGGAAGACCAGATCGAGATCATTGATCCCAAGGTGGCGGCGCCGCTGCCCAATTATATCGCCTTCGGCCCGCACAACCCGCGCGGACGGGATCTGGCCCGGCAGTGGGACGAGGGGATCCGCCGGTTGCGGGCTTCCGGGCGGCTGGCCGCCATTCTCGACCGCTACGGCGTCGCGGATTGGGAATGACCGGCGGCGGGAACGGCATAACGGCGGGGCGGGCGTCGGCGGGGCGTCTGTCGGCTAAATTCCTGCTTCTGGTCATTCCGGTGGTGGTGCTGTTCACCCTGGGCGGGGCTTCGCTGCTGATCGACAAGATCTACGGCCAGTTGCAGGACGACATGCAGGCCGGCGGCCGGCATATCCTGAAAAGCACCGCCGTGGCCCTGGGCGAGCCGTTGTGGAGTCTGAACGGTCCGGCGGTGCAGGCCATCGTCTCCTCGCTGTCGGCGCATAGCGAACTGACCTGTGTCGAGGCCACCGACACCGCCACCCAAACCTCCTATGCCTGGCCGCAGACCGGCTGCGGCCGCCTGCCGGACAATTTCCGCTTCAGCGCCCCCATCACCTATGCCGGCGAGGAGGTGGGGCGGCTGGTGGTGACGGTCAGCGGCAAGCCGCTGCGCCATGTGCTGCGCCGGGACATCCTGATCGGGGTGTCGCTGCTGTGCGGTCTGGTGCTGACAACGGTGGTCACCACCCTGCTGGCGCATGCCCTGGTGATCGGGCGGCCGCTGCGCCGGCTGCTGTCGGCCATGCGGGGCGGCAAGGGGACGCCCAGCCGGGACAGCGACGACGAGATCGGCGAGGTGGTGCGGGCCTATAACGCGCTGATCCGCCGCAACGAAGCCCATAGCCGGGATTTGCGCGAGGCCCGCCGCCACGCCGAGGCGGCCAGCCGGGCAAAATCCGATTTCATGGCCATGATGAGCCATGAAATCCGCACCCCGATGAACGGGATCCTCGGCATGAGCCGCCTGGTGCGGGAAGGGCCGCTGGCCGCCGAGCAGCGGGGCAATCTCGACGCGGTGCTGGCCTCGGGCGAGGGGCTGATGGCGGTGCTGAACGATATTCTGGATTATTCCAAGCTGGAGGCCGGCAGTCTGGCCTTCGCCACCGAGGATTTTTCCCTGTCGCGCCTGACCGGGGCGGTGGCCGAGCTGATCCGTCCGCGCGCCGCCGCCAAGGGGTTGTGGTTCACCCTGAGGCTGCAGCCCGATCTGCCCGATCTCTTGCGCGGCGATCCCCTGCGCCTGCGCCAGGTGCTGCTGCATCTTTTGAACAATGCCGTTAAATTCACCGGGCATGGCGGTGTCGATCTGCTGGTGGAGCGCGATGCCGACGGCACCGCGCCGGTGCCGCTACGCTTTCTGGTGCGCGACAGCGGCATCGGTATCGGCGAGGGCGGGCGCGCCCGCCTGTTTCAGCCCTTCAGCCAGGGCGATTCCACCCTGTCGCGCCGCTTCGGCGGCACCGGCCTGGGGCTGGTGATCTGCAAAGGGATTCTCGACCATCAGGGCGGCGGCATCACCTGCGAGTCGCAGCCCGGCGTTGGCAGCTGTTTCACCGTGCGCCTGGGTTTCGGCCTGGCGGCGGCCTCCGGGAGCGAGTCCCTGCCGGTGGCCGAACCGCAGGCGCCGCCGCTACGGCCGCTGCGCCTGCTGCTGGCCGAGGACAACCCGGTCAATCAGCGTATCGCCGTTGGCGTGCTGCGCCAGCGCGGCCATCAGGTGGTGGCGGTGGCCGATGGCCAGGCCGCGGTGGAAACGGCGGCGATGGGCGGATTTGATCTGGTGCTGATGGATATGCGCATGCCGCTTCTGGATGGCCCCGAGGCCAGCCGCGCCATCCGCGCCCTGGCGCCGCCGGCCGGCCGGGTGCCCATTTTAGGGCTGACGGCGGCGGATCTGGCCGAACAGCTGGCCGACTGCCTGGCGGCGGGGATGGCCGAGGTGCTGGGCAAGCCGTTCCAGCCCGCCGATCTGATCGAGCGGGTGGAACGGCTGGCGGTGGCTACAGCAGATCGGGATGCAGGGCCATGACGGTGCGGGTGCCGCGGGTGATGCTGCCCAGCAGCCCCTCGGCCTGGGGCAGCACGCTTTCGGCATAGAACCAGGCGGTGGACAGCTTGGCCTGCAGGAACTCGGGGTCGCCTTCCTTGGCGTCGAGGCGCCGGCGGGCCAGCGCGGCGGCGCGGGCCATCTGCACGCCGCCCAGCACGGTGCCCAGCAG
>JAJZGK010000230.1 GCA_021798485.1 Pseudomonadota bacterium | reverse complement strand
TGGCTGACGGCCGCCGCCGCCGCCGCCGGCATCGATCCGGCCCGGCCGCTGGCCGAGACCGCGCGCACCTTGAGCCCCTCGGATTTCGGTTTCCACAACGCCCTGCGCCGCCCCGGCGGCGGCCTGGTCTTTCTCGATTTCGAATATTTCGGCTGGGATGATCCGGTGAAGCTGCTGGCCGATTTCATCCTGCATCCCGGCATGGGATTGCCCCCCGCCCAGGCCGAGCGTTTCCTGGCCCTGGCCGTCCCGCACTATGGCGGCGATGCCGCCCTGGCCCGGCGCTTGCGGATCAGCCTGCCGCTCTATACCCTGCGCTGGAGCCTGATCGTGCTGAACGAATTTCTGCCCGAGCGCTGGCAGGGCCGGGCCTTCGCCGGCCTGACCGCCGAGCGCGGCGCCGTTCTCGACCGGCAGGCCGCCAAGGCGCGCGCCCTGCTGGCCCGCCTGCCCTCTTTGCTGATGGACGAACCGCGATGAGCCACACCCCCTTTCACAACGCCGCCCAGGCCGCCTTGCTGGATGCGCGGTCGCGGTATCTGCGCCGTCTGGCGGTGGAAACCCTGGAAGGCGGCGGACGCGGGCATATCGGCTCCACCCTGTCGCTGATGGAAATTTTAAGGGTGCTCTACGACGACGTGATGCGCTACCGCCCGCGGCAGCCCGACTGGGCCGAGCGCGACCGCTTCATCCTGTCCAAGGGGCACGGCTGCATCGCCCAATACGCGCTGCTGGCCGACAAGGGCTTCATTCCCCGCGCCGCCCTGCGCGAATTCTGCCGCCAGCACGCCATTCTGGGCGGCCATCCCGACGCCAACAAGATCCCCGGCGTCGAGGCCTCCACCGGCGCCCTGGGGCACGGCCTGCCCATCGGCGTCGGCATGGCCTTGGCGGCCCGCCTGCGCGGCCAGGGCCAGCGGGTGTTCGTGGTGATGGGCGACGGCGAAACCAACGAGGGCTCGGTATGGGAGGCGGCCATGGCGGCGGGCAAGCACCGGCTGTCCAATTTGGTGGCCCTGGTGGATTACAACAAGCTGCAATCCTACGGCCCCACCGCCGAGGTGCAGGACATGGAGCCCTTCGCCGACAAATGGCGGGCCTTCAATTTCGCCGTGGCCGAGGTCAACGGCCACGATGTGGAGGCCTTGCGCGCCCTGCTGGCCGCCTTGCCGCTCGAGGACGGGCGGCCCACCGCCATCATCTGCCACACCATCAAGGGCAAGGGCCTGCCCTTCGCCGAGGGCCGGGCCGACTGGCACCATAAATCCAAACTGTCGGCCGCCGAGATTGAGGCCATGTACGACGCCCTGGGAGGCCGCGACCATGCGTAAAGCCGCGCTGGAGATGATCGAAACCCTGGCCCGGCGCGATCCGCGCGTGGTGTTCCTGGGCTCGGACCTGGGGGCGGGCACCCTGGAGGGGATGCGCCGCGACCTGCCCGAGCGCTTTTTCATGGAAGGCATCAACGAGGCCAATTTCATCGGCATGGCCGCCGGGCTGGCCATGGAAGGCTTCATCCCCTACCTCAACACCATCGCCCCCTTCTTCACCCGCCGCGCCCTGGAACAGATCGCCGTTGATCTCTGCCTGCACAATCTGCCGGTGCGCCTGATCGCCAGCGGCGGCGGCGTGGTCTATGCGCCGCTGGGCGCCACCCATCTGGCCATCGAGGATCTGGCGGTGATGCGCGCCCTGCCCAACATGACGGTGGTGGCGGTGAGCGATGCCGCCGAGATGCGCCGCCTGATGGCCGAAAGCCTGGACTGGCCCGGCCCGCTTTACATCCGCCTGGCCAAGGGCGGCGACCGGGAGGTTTCCGACGCGGCGCGCGGCTTTGCCATCGGCAAGGCCATCCCCGTGCGCCCGCCCGCCGCCGTGGAGCTGATCTGCACCGGGGTGATGCTGGCCCAGGCCCTGGAGGCCGCCGATCTTCTGGCGGCCCAGGGGATCGAGTGCGGCATCCTGCATGCGCATACCGTGAAGCCGCTGGACAGGGCCGCCGTGCGCGCCGCCGCCGCCCCGGCCCGGCTGGTGGTGACCCTGGAGGAACATCTGCGCGACGGCGGCCTGGGCAGCGCCGTGCTGGAATGCCTGGCCGACGATCTGACCCGCCCCACGCCGCCGCTGCTGCGCCTGGGCCTGCCCGACGCCTTCCCCAAGGAATACGGCTCGCAGGACAGCATGTTCCAGACCTTCGGCCTGAAGGCGGCGCAGGTCGCCGACCGGATTCGCGCCACCCTGAAGGCCCTGCCATGAGCGCGGGCGCGCCCGGCCCCTGGCAAAGCCTGCCCGAGGCCGAGGCCGATCTGTGCCGCCGCTTCATGGCCGAGGGGCATGTGATCGTGCCCGCCGCCGACCGCGCCGCCCTCGATGCCCTGCAACGGCGCGCCGCCACCCTGGCCGCCGCCCATCTCGGCCTGCCCGAACCGGATAACGCCACCGCCTTTCTCGACGGCATTCACCATGCCGTAACGCCCGAGGCCCTCAACCCCTTGCGGCTGGCGGTGATCCAGGGCCTGAACGCCTGGCCCGAGGCCCGGCCGCTTTATCACGCCCTGGGCCGCGCCGTTCTGGATACCGTGGCGGGCAATGAACTGGCCATGCAGCGCCGCCTCAATCTCAGCATCCAACTGCCGGGCGACGAGTCCTCGCTGCTGCCCGCCCATGCCGATCTGTGGTCGGGGGATTCGCCGTTCGAGGTGGTGCTGTGGGTGCCGCTGGTGGATTGTTTCGCCAGCAAATCCATGTATCTGCTGCCGCCCGCCGCCAATGCCGCCGTGCAGGCGGATGTGGGCCGCTTTGCCGGGCAAAGCGCCGAGACGCTGTTTCAGGCCATCGCCGCCGATGTGCGCTTCCTGAACGTGCCCTACGGCTCGGTGCTGCTGTTTTCGCAAAATCTGCTGCATGGCAACCGCGTCAATACCGAAGCCACCAGCCGCTGGTCGATGAACTGCCGCTTCAAGTCGGTGCTGTCGCCCTATGCCGACAAGCGGCTGGGGGAATTCTTCGAGCCTCTGGTGATCCGCCCGGCCACCCGCCTGGGCATGAGCGCCCGCCTGCCGGGAGGGTTTCATGACTAAAGGCTGCCGCGGCTATATTTTCAGCCGGCCGTTTCTGGGCGAACGGGTGCCCCAGCATGTGCAAAATCTGGTGATCCGCGATTATTGCGCCCGCAAGGGCCTGGCCTACCGGCTCAGCGCCACCGAATATGCCATGGAAGGCTGCTGGATGATGCTGCAAGGGGTGCTGGAGGAACTGCCGCGCCTGGACGGTATCGTGCTCTACAGCCTGTTCCAGCTGCCCGAGCAGGATGCGGCCCGCCTGGCCGTGTACCAGCGGGTGCTGGCCGCCGGGGCCAGCCTGCATGGCGCGGTGGAGGATTTCGCCCTCGGCAGCGAAGACGATGCCCGCCGGGTGGAGGATCTGTGGCTTGTCCGCCGGTTCCTGGCGCGAAGCGGACAGGGGGAGTAAGCCATGTCGACGCTCTACAGCAATCTGAAATTCCTGCGCTATGCCGATCATATCGAGGCTTTGCGCCAGGGCCGGGTGGTGGCGCCGGTGCATGTGCGCATCAAGCCCATCAACCGCTGCAACCATGCCTGCTGGTACTGCGCCTACCGCGCCGACGATCTGCAACTGGGCCAGGAGATGGACCTGGGAGACGTGATCCCCGACGACAAGATGTTCGAGATCACCGAGGATCTGATCGCCATGCGGGTGAAGGCCGTGACCTTTTCCGGCGGCGGCGAACCGCTGCTCTACAAGCCCCTGCCCCGGGTGGTGGAACGGCTGGGCGCGGCGGGCATCCGCGTGGCCTCGCTGACCAACGGCTCGAACCTGAGGGGCGACATGGCCGAGGCCTTCGCCCGCTGGGGCACCTGGGTCCGGGTTTCGCTCGACAGTTGGGACGATGCCAGCTACGCCAAGGCGCGCGGCATCGCCAGCGGTCAGTTCAGCCGCCTGCTGGACAATATGCGCGCCTTCGTCGCCCGGAAAAGCCGCTGCGTGCTGGGGGTGAGCTTCATCATCGGCCGCGACAATTGCGCGCATGTGTATGAGATTTGCGCCCTGCTGAAGGCGGTGGGGGTGAACCATGTCAAGCTGTCGGGGGCGGTGGTGGCCAACGATCTGCATGCCAACAACCTTTACCACCGCGAGATCATGCCCCTGGTGGGCGAACAGATCCGCCGCGCCCAGGCCGACCTGGCCGATGAAACTTTCGCGGTGCTGGACCATTATCACGAACTGGACGAACTGTTCGCCAAGTCCTACAGCACCTGCCCGTTCCTGCAATTTCTGACGGTGATCGGGGCCGATTGCGCCGTTTATAGCTGCCAGGACAAGGCCTATACCGCCGATGGGCGGCTGGGCAGCATCCGCGACCGCCGTTTCCGCGATTTCTGGTTCTCGGAGGAAAACCGCGCCCGCCTCTACGGCCTCGACCCGTCGCGGGTCTGCGGCCATCATTGCGTGACCCACGGCAAGAATCTGGCTCTGAACGAGGTGCTGGCCCTGGACCCCGATCACGCCTGCTTTGTGTGAGGCTGTCATGCCCGAGATCAATTTCCTGGAAAAATACCAGAAGGCCACCAAGCGGGACTATGTGGCCCGGGTGGTGGAGCACGACAAGGCCGACTGCGCCGCCGTGGCCCGCCAATGGGGCGCCGACTATTGGGACGGCGACCGCCGCTATGGCTACGGCGGCTACCACTACGACGGCCGCTGGCGGCCCATCGCCGAGGACATCGCCCGCCACTATGGCCTGAAGGCCGGCGACCGCGTGCTGGACGTGGGCTGCGGCAAGGCCTTTTTGCTTTACGAGCTGAGCCGGGTTGTGCCCGGCCTGGAGGTGGCGGGGATCGATCTTTCCGCTTACGCCATCGCCCATGCCAAGGAGGAGATGCGGCCCTTCCTGCAGGCCGGCCCGGCCCAACATCTGCCCTTCGCCGATGACAGCTTCGATCTGGTGCTGTCGCTGAACGTGTTCCACAACCTGGAAATCTTCGACCTGGAACAGGCGGTGCGCGAGGTGGAGCGGGTGGGCCGCGGTGCCAAATGGCTGTGCGTGGAATCCTTCCGCAACGAGCGGGAAAAGGCCAACCTGCTCTACTGGCAGCTAACCTGCATGAGCTTTTACAGCCCCGAGGCCTGGCGCTGGCTTTATGAACAGTGGGGCTATGGCGGCGATTACGGCTTTATTTATTTCGAGTGAGGGCGTTAAGCCCACTCGGCGTTTGGTACGGCTCCGGCACGGAGCACACCGTTTTGGCGTAATACCGGCCAACCATTGAAGTGACTCGTTGGCCGGTATCCAGCGAGCATTGAGCGAGCGGCCAAGGCGGCGGATGCCGCCGCCCGGCGAGGGACGATACAACCGGTCAATTCATTGGGCGGT